>JALGVQ010000017.1 GCA_025774615.1 bacterium | reverse complement strand
ACGTCAGCCTTCTGTTTCTTTTGGATCTTCGGCATTGTTCCTCAATCAGGTTCAGCCAATGAGATTTTTGGTGTTTCCGCCTTCTGTAATTGATCGAGAATCTGGACGAAGATGTCGTAATCGGTCCCCCGGTCGGCTTTCAGAGAAACGATGAGCAGCGGGTTCTCAGCAACCCGGCGCCTCACCTCCCGCTCAATCTGCTGCATTGACACGATCTCCTCACCGAGGAGGATCTCCCCGGCGGCATTGGCCCAGATATTCAGGATATTCTTCTTCCGCACCTGCAGCTCCGACCCCTCAGTCACGGGAGGGAGCGTCAGGCCGATACCCATCTCCTGGTTGAAGGATGTGGTTACCAGGAAGAAGATTATCAGCAGGAACGCGATATCCGCCATGGAGGCGGTTGGTATCTCAGGCTGTGCTCTTTTATTTCCAGCCATCGGACCCCCCTAAGCGGTCTTCTCCATCTCCATCTCGATCAGATAATCGATCAGGTCATTGGCACTCTCTTCCATGTCGATGATCAGTCTGTCGACCCTGGACACGAAGTAGTTGTGCGCAGCCTGAATCGGGATGGCGATTGCCAGACCGGTTGCGGTTGTGATCAGCGCTTCGGAAATACCACTGGCCACGATCGTCGCGTTGACATCACCGGCCTCGGCGATGGACGCGAACGCACCGATCATCCCGGACACGGTTCCGAGGAATCCGAGCATGGGAGCGATGTTGGCAACGGTGGCGAGCCAGACGAGCCCCTTCTCAAGGAAGGACATCTCGATCGTACCCGCGTTCTCAATGGCCTTTTCAACCTGTTCCAGACCACGGTCGACGCGAACCAGACCGGCGTGAAAGATCGAAGCAACGGGACCGCGTGTACTCGCGCAGATCTCCTGAGCGGCGGTGATCCCCTCGTCCCTCAGAGCGACTTTGATGTGCTGGAGAAACTTGCGGGTGTTGATACTGGCCCGCGCAAGTGCCCAGAACCGCTCAAAGATGACCGCCAGCCCGAATATCAGCGTGGCAAGCAACGGGTACATGGCCCATCCACCATCATAAAAAAGATCGAGCATTCCTCACTCCTCCTAAAGATTGCCTCGTCCTGGGCGTTCCCTTCGGAACTGTGTTCCATCAGCGTGCCGAAGGTCTTTTCGGGTGGTCCTGCTGAAAAGCAGTCGCATGGTATGCAGGGCTTCCGAGGGTGTCAAGACACCATTATCACCCTCGCTCCAAATCATGCGTCATCCACTCTCCCTATCTGGAAAGGACTCAGCAGAGCCTTGCCAGATCGGGCTGTCACCTCTACCATCCGTGTGACCTTCAACATTCACCTTTTCATCGGAGAAGACGTCCTTGACTCGCAAACGTTTGTCTAAAAGTGCACTCCTTCTGACAGCGGCCTTCGTGATATCCCTGTTCACCTCGCCAATCGCAGCTCAGCAGGACATTGCTTCAGTGATCTCGCAGGCCGAGGCACTCAACGGTACAGGCGACTACACTGGTGCGATCGAGCTGCTCCGCCCGGCGCTTCAGCAATCCCCGAACAGTTATGATCTCCTCTGTCTGCTTGCGGACAACATCACCGAGAAGGCCCGCATCGAATCGGTAACCGCGTCGAAAGAGGAATCCGAGGCCAGTTACATGGAAGCGGTCGAAATCTCCCGCAGGGCTCTCGAGGTCGATTCGGATGACGCCGAGGGATGGTACCAGCTCGGCAAGGCACTCGGACGCCTGGCGCTCTTCCGTGGCGGAAAAGAGAAAGTGAACATGTCGAAGGAGATCAAGGAAGCCTTCGAAACGGCGATCTCCCATGACTCCCTTCACGCGAGCGCGATCCATGGTCTGGCCCGCTGGAACCGTGAGGTGGCGAACCTGTCCTTTATCCTGAAAGCGGCCGCGAAGATCGTGTTCGGCGGACTCCCGCCTGCTTCGAACGAACAGGCGGTCACGCTCTTCCTGCGTGCCATCGAGATCGAACCACAGGACTGCGCGCATCACCTCGAGCTGGGCAAGACGTATCTCGAGATGAGAGAGAAGGATCAAGCCGCAGAATCATTCGAGACGGTCCTGCGACTGCCGAACTCCGATCCTGATGATGAGGAATGGAAAGCTGAAGCTGAACAACTCCTCAGCAAGATCCGTAGATAGAATGTAATCTCTCTCGAATCGATCTGACTGGAGTGTTCAATGATGTCATCCCCGGGACTGCGCCATCTCGTGGCCTGTTCGGTCGCCGCGCTGCTCCTTCCTCTCGGAGCGGGGGCGCAGACCGGTATCGCCAAGCCGCCTTCAGAGGTGAACCAGTCCTCTGCCCGTATGAGCGTGGCCCTCTTCGGCGGCTGGGCCTCCTTCGCACAGACACGGGTCAACGAACTCATCCGGCTCGACAACATGCTCCTGACAAGTCCGGTCTCAGATGGCGGGGCCGGGCTCGACGAGGGTCTCAATCAGATCACCGACGGACTCACCTTCGGAGCCGAAGTGCGATATCGTCTGAAGGGGCCCTGGGAGGTGGTCGCCGGATTCGAGCGCCTGCGGGACAAGACCCGGATCGACTTCGAATACGATTCGGGAAGTGGTCCCGCGGACAGCTATCTCGAGTATGAGGCGGACGGCTGGCCGGTCCACGCCGGTGTCCGTTACTCCTTCAGGTTCTCAGATCGGTATGCTTACGGTATTGGTCTGTCGGCGGTCATCTTTCCGGCTTCCCGGCTCCATATAGCCGGGCAGATCGGAAACCTGGCGGAACTCGATCGGGAGGGTACGGTCTCTGGACTGGGGATGGCCCTGACATGGGGTGGCGAGATGGCGCTCTCCGGCCCGCTGACTCTGCAGGGAACGATCCGCATGCGATTCGGACGTGCTGGAGATCCGAAGGATGCCTCCGGGAGTGTCCTTACCGATCCCATCGAGGGGAAACCGATCACCCTCGACTGGTCGGGTGTCGACATAGTTGTTGGTCTGTTGATAGACCTCTTCTGATCCGACTTCCCCGGTGTCCTGAATCAGGGCACTACCTGCCCATCAGTTCTACCAGCACAGCCTTCTGGGCGTGCATACGATTCTCCGCTTCATCGAAGACCACCGAGTGCGGACCATCCATTATCTCATCGGTGATCTCCTCGCCCCGATGGGCGGGCAGGCAATGCATCACGATGACATCATCCCTTGCCAGCCCTGTCAATTCAGCATTGACGGTGAATCCGGCAAACGCTTCCCGCCTTCTTTCGGCCTCCTCTTCCTGTCCCATGCTGGTCCAGGTATCGGTGTATATGACATCGGCGTCTTCTACCGCTTCGCGCGGATCGCGTGTCAGGGTAACACCGGGATTGGCAGCGGCCGCTTCAGAATACGTTGTCGCGTCGGGGTCGTACCCTTCGGGGATCGCCAGTGAGAGATCGAACTCAAGCCTGCCGGCAGCATTCAGCCATGAGTGACTCAGATTATTCCCGTCACCCACGAAGGCGACCTTGATGTCTTCGACGGTGCCCTTGTGTTCGAGGATGGTCAGCAGATCGGCCAGCACCTGGCAGGGGTGGTTATAATCGGTAAGGCCATTGATCACCGGGACATCTGACCAGCGACCGAGTTCGAGCACGTGCTCATGCTCGAAGACCCTTGCCATGATGCCGTCGTTGTACCGGGCCAGTACACGGGCGATATCAGCGACCGATTCCCGTTTCCCGAGACCGATATCGGCCGGAGCCAGGTAGAGCGCGTAACCGCCCAGCTGCCACATGCCGACCTCGAAGGAGATTCTCGTTCTGGTCGAGGGTTTCTGGAAGACCATCGCCAGGGTCTTGCCGGCAAGCGCAGTGCTCCCCTTCCCCGCTTTCAGATCGGTCTTCATGTTCCTGGCGAATTCCAGTGTCGCCAGCAGCTCTTCACGTGTCCGGTCGCGAATGTCGAGAAAATCCTTGTAGTCCGCCATCTGCCCGTTCTTTCTCTTGAAAATGTACCTGCTCAGGTCCTCATCAGAGGATATACCTGCTCAGGTCCTCATCCGCGATGATATCATCGAGTCGCTCGCGGACGTTCTGCTGATCGATCACGTATTCCTTCTGCCTGCTTTCGGGTACCTCGAAGAGGATGCTCTCAAGCAGGAGGGTAAGGATGGTGTGCAGTCGCCGCGCTCCAATGTCCTCGGCCTGTTCGTTGGCGAGACTCGCTGCTCCGGCTATCTCATTGATCGCGTTCTTTTTGAATGTGAGCGTTACACCCTCGGTGGCCAGCAGTGCCGTGTACTGTTTGATGAGGGCATTCTCTGGTTCTGTCAGGATGCGTACGAAGTCTTCGGTCGTCAGGCTTTTCAATTCCACCCGGATCGGGAACCGCCCCTGGAGTTCGGGAATCAGGTCGCTCGGTTTGGCAACGTGGAATGCACCCGCTGCGATAAAGAGAATGTGGTCGGTTTTCACCATCCCGTACTTGGTGGTAACCGTACTCCCTTCCACAATCGGCAGGAGATCGCGCTGGACCCCTTCCCTGCTCACATCGGGTCCGCCGTATTCTGAGCCGCGATCGGCAGCTGCCACCTTGTCGAGCTCATCGAGAAAGACGATCCCGTTCTGCTGGACCCGCGTGAGGGCCTCAGTGATGACTTTGTCCATATCGATCAGTTTCGAGGCCTCCTCCTGCTGGAGAAGCTTGAGCGCTTCACTGACCTGCACGCGACGCCGTTTGCTCTTCTGCGGCATGATGTTTGAGAAAAGGTCTGAGAGGTTCACTCCCATCTCCTCGAGGCCGACCGGCCCCAGCACCGAGACCATCGGATGCTGATCGGCCGGCATGTCGATCTCGACCTCCCGATCATCGAGCGTGCCTGCGACAAGCTGACTGCGCAGTTTATCCCGTGTTCGCTCCCATGAATCCTCCTGCTGTTGCTCCTTCTGCTGCTGATCAACAGCGACTACATCCTCTCCTGTCACAGCGACCGGTTCGACAGAGAACGGAGATTGGGCGGCGACCGATGGTCTCCTGGGCAGAAGCAGATCCAGCAACCGCTCTTCGGCATGACGGGCGGCAGATTCCTGAACATCCGCAAGGAACTCTGATTTGACCATGTCCACCGCCAGGTCGGTCAGGTCGCGGATGATCGACTCCACGTCACGTCCTACATACCCTACCTCGGTGAACTTGCTTGCCTCTATCTTCAGGAAGGGGGCTTTCGCGAGCAGAGCGAGCCTTCTGGATATCTCCGTCTTGCCCACTCCGGTCGGACCTATCAGGATGATGTTGTTCGGAACGATCTCCTCTCTCAGATCTTCCGGCACCTGGAGACGTCGCCACCGGTTGCGCAACGCGATCGCCACCGCCCGTTTCGCGTCATCCTGCCCGATGACGAACCGGTTGAGCTGTTCCACGATCTGCTTCGGTGTCAGTTCGCTCGCTCCGCTTTTCCGCACGCTCATTCATCCCCTTCTTCCGGGAGCACCATCAATGAGATGTGATCGTTTGTATAGGGACAGATCTGTGATGCTATCTGCATCGAGTCCTCGACAATCATCCGCAGATCTTTCTGCGCATCTGCCTTGATGAAGGCTCTGGCAGCCGCAAGTGCATAGCTGCTCCCCGACCCGATCGCCACGATCCCGTCATCAGGCTCGATGATGTCCCCGTTACCTGAGATGATGAACGCGTTCTCAGTATTGAGGCAGACAAGAAGGGCCTCCAGGCGCCGGAGGTAACGGTCGGTTCGCCACTCCTTGGCCAGCTCCACAACAGCCCTCTGAAGATTGCCTTTCTGCATCTCAAGCTTCTCCTCGAACCGCTCGAAGAGCGTGAGCGCATCGGCAGCCGCACCGGCGAATCCAGCGATCACTGAACCGTCGAACAGACTCCGGATCTTGGTACTGCCGTGCTTCATGATCGTGTTATCGAACGTGACCTGGCCGTCGCCTCCGAGGGCTGCGCGGCCTTCCTTCACGATCCCGATAATGGTCGTCGATCGCACTTTTCTTGTCTCACTCTTCATCACTGGCTTCCTTCGGTCGATACTCTTCTTCGGCCCGTGGGTGGGCCTGTCGATACACCTGTTTCAGTCGGTCTGTCGTCAGGTGAGTATACACTTGGGTTGTCGAGAGGCTCTCGTGACCAAGTAGTTCCTGAACTGCCCGCAGATCGGCTCCGGCATCAAGCAGGTGCGTGGCGAATGTATGCCGGATCACGTGCGGACTCACCTTCTCCCGGTCGCTCACCAGCCTGAGATACCGGCGGACCATCTTCTGGATACTCCGGCCACTCAGTCTTGTACCGGAGCGGTTGAGCCAGAGAGCCTGCTCATCGGTCCTCTCCTTCTTACGGATCAATTCTGCCCGGGTTTTCAGATAATCTTTCAAAGCATCCAGAGCAGGTCTGCCCAGCAGCACGATCCGTTCCTTACGCCCCTTTCCCCTCACCCGGGCCGAACAATCCCTGAGATCGATGTCAGGCAGGTCGAGTCCGGTGAGTTCGGAGAGTCGTACCCCCGTACTGTAGAAGAATTCGAGCATGGCTCGATCCCTGACGGCCTGAAATGAATCCCCCTGAGGCGCAACCAGGGCGGAGATCATCTCTTCACGGCTGAAGAAGATGGGCAGTCTCTGAGGGGTTTTCGGTGAACGCAACAGCGCTGAGGGATCCACGTCGATCACGCCGGTCTGCTCCAGGTACCGGAAGAACGCCCTCAGGCTGGCAAGTTTACGCGCAACGGTTCCCGACGAGTAGCCGCGTCGACGCAGCATCCCCAGGAAGGAACGCAGCAGTGTGTGATCGATCTCCTCAGGAAGGAATTCTCTTCCCTCAGTTGACTGCATCCAGGCAGCGAACTGACGGATGTCTTTCGAGTAAGCGGTTACGGTATGAGGAGAAAGGGCGCGTATCTGGACCAGGTATTCCGAGAATGCTGCGACGTGTTCCCTCAGCGACAGGCCCATGACAAGTTATCCGCCTGTGTCAGAGTGAATCGGGATCGATCACACTCTTGCATTTCGGACAGTGATAGTGATGCCCTTCCTTCTTCGTGTCCCGTTCGACAAGGATCGCGTAATCACAGGTCGGGCAGCGGGTCGCCACCGGTTTACTCCAGGAAGCGAAGTCACACGCAGGATAACCGGTACAGCCGTAGAAGGTCCGCCCCTTCTTCGACTTCCGCTTCGCAAGCGGCTTGCCGCATTCAGGGCAATCCACTCCAAGGGGGATCGGCATACTGCCCTTACAGTCCGGATACCGGGTGCAGGCAAGGAACTTCCCGAACCTGCCATTTTTTACAACCATCTCCGCCCCGCATTCGGGACACTTCTCGTCGTACTTTTCGGTTTCTTCTTCAGGAACTTCCAGTTCTTTGACCGGCCTGGTCCCCTTGCACTCCGGATAGTTGTCGCAGCTCCAGAACCAGCCGTATTGTCCGTACCTCAGACTCATCGATCCGCCACAGCCATCCTCGCTGTCACAGACCTCGTTCTCTGTTATACCCAGTCGCTCCTTCAGACGCTCCCGGATACCGTTGAGAATATCACCGATCCGGGTGGTAGCACCCTCAAGGTCGCTCGAGAACTGTGACCAGAAGTCCTGCATCACCTTGATGAACTCATCCTGCCCCGACTCGATCTTGTCGAGCTCATCCTCCATCCCGGCGGTGAATTCGACCTGGAAGATGTCGGGAAAGAGTTCCACCACGAGGTCACAGACGATCCGGCCGAGTTCGGTCGGGACGAGCTGTTTACGTTCCCGCTCTGCGTACTTCCGGTCGATCAGGACCGCGATGATCTGCGCGTATGTCGATGGCCGGCCGATCCCGTTCTGTTCCAGATCCCTGATGAGCGTAGCATCGGTGAACCGGGGCGGCGGTTTGGTGAAGTGCTGTTCTCCCTCCAGGGATTGCAGCGCGGCATCTCTGCCCTCCGTGAGACCGGCCGGCAGGGTATCCTCATCTCCTTTGTCGTTCTCCTCGTCTGTGCCTTCCCGGTAAACCGCCAGATACCCGGGGAAGGTAATAACAGAACCGGTGCTCCTGAATCGACAGGGTCCTCCCTCGGTCAGCACGGTCGTGCCTTCGAGTTCAGCCGGATTCATCTGGCAGGCAAGGAACCGCTTCCAGATCAGTTCATAGAGACGGAGCTGATCGCGGTCGAGGAATCCCTTGACCTTTGCCGGTGACCGGTCGAGGTCGGTGGGACGGACCGACTCATGTGCTTCCTGGGCCCGTTTCCCACTCTTGTAATACCGTGGTTTGTCGGGGAGATACTCTGCGCCGTACTCACGCTCTATCAGGCTTCGTGCGGCATGGAGTGCCTGGTCTGCGATCCTGACCGAGTCGGTTCTCATATAAGTGATGAGACCGACTGAGCCCTCACCGGGGATATCGATCCCTTCATAGAGCTGCTGGGCCACAACCATGGTCCTGCGAGCCGGGAACCCGAGTTTGCGAGCCGCCTCCTGCTGCATCGTGCTGGTGATGAATGGTGGAGGTGGATTCCGTCGGCGCGCCTTCTTCTCGACGCTCGTGATCTGATACTGCTGCTCGAGAGCGCCGGCGACGAGCACGTCTGCCTCGCTCTTTGTTCCGATGGTCGGTTTCTTTCCATCGACCCGATCGAGAACTGCGTTGTAGGTGACCTCTCCACCTGCTGCCTCTGTTCCGAAGACCGCTTCAATGGTCCAGTACTCGACCGCATCGAAGGCTTCAATTTCCGCTTCCCGCTCGCTCAGCAGTCTCAGCGCTACGCTCTGAACCCTTCCCGCCGAGAGTCCGCGATAGAGTCCCTTCCAGAGCAGCGGGCTCACCTTGTAACCCACCAGTCGGTCGAGTACCCGGCGCGCCTTCTGGGCCTGTATCTTGTTGAGGTCGATGGTTGTTGCCTGATCGAGCGAAGCCGTTACGGCTGTACGGGTGATCTCGTTGAAGGTCAGACGCTGGAAGCGGGGATCGCTGAACGGATCGCTGGCCCCCAGCAGGACCGCCACATGCCAGGCGATCGCTTCGCCTTCCCGGTCGGGGTCGGTCGCGAGATAGATGGTATCGGCTTCCCTGGCTGCTTTCCTGAGGGCAGCGATGGCTTTCTTCTTTTTGTCGATCGGCACGTATTCCGGCTCGAATGTCCCATTCTCAATATCAATGGGGATCCCCTTCGGCGACAGATCTCGCACGTGTCCCATGCTGGCAAGCACCGTGAAGCCCTTGCCCAGATACTGCTCTATCGTCTTCGTCTTGGCGGGTGACTCCACCACGACGAGGGCACGTACAGAATTGCCCGAAGCTGCCTCATCCACGCCGTTATCCTCTGAATGTGTCAGGTGTCAATGCCCGAAGGGAGGTGATCAGTCGCGTTCGGTATCCGCAGATTCCCGTCCCGCCGCAAGGTACCAGAACTGTTCACCGAGTCGATCATATTCGCTCCAGTCCCTTTCCTCGCCCCGATACCGGTCTCTGATGTCCCGAAACGTCGCCACACGTGAATCGAGGTGATCGATCGCGTGGAGTATCACGGCCTCGAGCGTCATTGGAACCACCGGGGACCCATGTTCCAGCCTTCCCTGATGGCTCAGGATCAGATGACTGAGATGCGATTTTACCGGCTCAGGGAACTCCGATATCGAATCGGCCTGCCGCCGGACGAGCCTCTCACCCATCACAACATGACCCTCCAACCTTCCTTCATCCGAATATTCTATCACGGTGTCAACCCGATATTCGAAAATCTTGCCGATATCGTGAAGAAGCGCAGCAACCACCACAAGGTCTCCATCCACCTCGGGATAGAACTCTGAACAGTACCTTGCATGCTCAGCCATATTCACGCTGTGCTCGGCCAGACCACCGATATACCCCTGATGCCTGAGCTTCGCCGCCGGGGCCTCCAGATACGGTTCGAGGAGGCCCTGACCATCGAATAATCGATTGATCAGAGTCTTCAGATACGGTGTTGAGATACCAGCCAGTACCTTCTCGAGCCGCGCGTACAGCTCATCGCGATCCTCAGGCCCCGTCTTCATGAAGAAGCTGCGCGGAACTGTCTCCTCGACGATCTCCATCTTCCGCACCGTGAGCTGCGCACTGCCCCGGTACTCACCTACATCCCCGCTCACCCTGACGATCGCGCCCTCGCTGAGACGGCCTGCCAGAGCCTCACCCTCCCAGAAGATGGCGTTGATGGTCCCGGTCCGGTCCTGAAGAATGAGACGCAGATAGGGAGAGCCATCCTTTTTCTTCTGCACTATCACCTGGGCAAGAGCGTAGAGCCCCTCGGCGCCCAATCCGGTGCGCAGGTCGGCTACCCAATCGCCTTTCCCTGAGGTGCCATTATTCAGTAGGTCGGTCTGTGCTCCACTCATATGCTCACCTCGTGCCGATATCAGTCGTCCAGGGATCTCCCCGTCAGCAGATCGAACTGCTGTCCCTCTCGTGGAACCTGCACGTTCGTGATCCCTTCAGTGCGAAGGTGGCCTGCGAACGCGAGGCTCTGTGACTCATCCCCGTGAACGACATAGACAGTAGCGGGAGGTGACGACATTCCGCGGATATGGTCGAGCAGATCGTGACGGTCGGCGTGGGTGGAGAGACCGCCGATATGCTCTACCTCCGCTCGCAGACGGTATTCATCGCCGAATATCCGGACGACAGGCTGTTGTTCCATCAGGCGTCGCCCGAGAGTGTGAGGAGCACAATATCCCACGATCAGTACCGTATTGCGTGCGTCCCGTATCGCGTGTATCAGGTGGTGGAGGATGCGGCCGCCCTCAGCCATCCCTGAGGCTGAGATGATCACACAGGGAATACGCAACTCGTTCAGTCTTTTCGACTCCTCTACACTGCCGACATAATTCAGCCGTCGGAAACCGAGAATGTCCTCTTTTTCGAGCCACTCTGATGCTTCAGTATCGAAACATTCCGGATGACGGCGGTACACCTCTGTTGCTTCACTGGCCATGGGACTGTCTACATAGATCGGAATCGCCGGCAGACGTCCTTCGTTGAACAGCTCATGCAGGAGGTAGACCACCCGCTGCGTGCGCCCGACAGAAAATGCCGGGATGATAAGGCGCCCTCCGCGTTCCACTGTCCTCGATACCACGCCTGCGAGCCTTGTTTTCAGATCCTCTCCCCGCTCATGCAGGCGATCCCCGTAGGTACTCTCCATGATGAGCGCGTCAACACCATCCATCTGATAGGGGTCGCGCAGGATCGGCAGATGGTCACGACCCAGATCTCCAGTGAATCCAAGCCGGAAGGGAGGCGCGTCCGCGTCTGATCCCTCTATATCAAGCACAACCTGAGCTGATCCCAGTATATGGCCTGCTTCTCTTAAGATAGCTGACACTTCAGTTGTCACTTGAAAGGTCTGGTTGTACGACCTCGCCTCCAGCATGGGAAGGGTATCTTCAACATCCCTGCGCGTATAGAATGGCTCGATCGGCGTGGCGCCCTGCGGCAATCTCTTGTTCAGATAGTAGACGTCCCGCTCTGCGATCTGGGCTGAATCCCTGAGCAGTACACTGAGAAGATCTGCTGTCGCCTCGGTGCAGAACACCGGCCCGTCGAAGCCCGACTTCACCAGGGCCGGAAGGGCTCCCGAGTGATCGATGTGAGCGTGTGAGAGGATGACCGCATCTATCGAGGCTCCGTCGAAGGGGAACTCACTGTTCCGCTTTCGCGCTTCCTCACGCCTCCCCTGGAACAGACCGCACTCCAGTAGGATCTTTCGTCCATTGACTTCGAGCAGATGCTTCGACCCGGTGACCGTCCGTACTCCGCCATGGAAGCCTATCTTCATGGAACCAGTCCTTTTTCATATTCCGGTGGTGTTATTCCGGTGGTGGATTTATCCCCAACGCTTCGAGCACCTGTCGCGTCAGATCGAGCGAGCGATGTCCGAAGAGGAGCCCCCCGCCTGAACTGTCAAAGATCAGATCGAACTGCTCCCCCTCTGCAATCGCGGTGATGGCCGCATCAACCGCTGTGAGGATCGGCTGCATCAGTTCGGCTTCCTTCTGCTCGGCCACTCCTCCGGTCACCCAGATCTCGTTCTGGAAAGTTGTGAGACCTTCCATCGCCTGGGCGAGCTCTGTTTCCCTGGCTCTGCGGGCGTTCGGTGTGAGCTGACCGGTTCGCAGCTCGGTCTGCAGGGTGGCCACCTGCCCTTCCAGTTCCTGCTGTTGGCGCGTCCATTCTCGCAACTGGGCCTCGAGGGCGGTCCGTATCTCGGGAAGCCGAGGGTGGAGCTGCATGATCAGGTCTGACCTGAGGAAACCCACCTTCAGAGGTTTTACCCCCTGCTCGATATCTGCCTCCTGTTCCTGAAGCGCTTCCGCGGTGACACCGGGAGCTGCCCAGAGAACGTCTGAAGCGTATGCGGTCTGCACTGTCGGCGCGTGGCGTCCAGCGAATCCTCCGGCAACCAGCGCTATAAAAGCCGTGATGGTATACATCTTCCACGGCGAATGTGGGGTACTCGACACGGGGAATCCTCTCCTGAATCGGGTGAAAATACTATCTGCTCGATGGGGGGGGAATGTGTGACGGCAGACAGCACACCGCCAGCACTTTCAGGATATCACCGTTCAGGGGATATCACCGAGGTTCCAGAGAGCGGTATTTTCAAGTACGGTCGCGGTGGCAACCTGCTGGAAGTAGAGGGCATCCTGCGGGGAGAGACCTGCTGAGAACGAGAATCCTTCCACACTCTCCTGAAAGAGAGTCACGTAGAGCACACAGGCGGCCAGATAGGAACCTCTCAGCGAGGCATGGTTCCAGTCTGAAATATGGAGGTAGTGTTCATATGGTCTTTCAGCGATGACTGTATTGAACGCCCAACCGACTGGGGCGATGGTGAGATCGAGTGAATCCCCCCAGGCCACCGAGTTCTCAAAGATCAGTTCCTGCATGTCGGCATAGGTATCGGACTGCCCCTCTACCCAGAGCAGGCCATCCTCAAAGGCCCACGGCATCATGAAGACCGGCCGGGATTCCGGGTGATTGGCCCATATCTTCCGCTTCAGGAGATCGAGTGCTGTATAGGCATTGTGATACACATAGGGAGGTATTACCAGGTGAGCAGTCTGAGGATAGGCAACGGGTGTACCCCCACCCTGCATGAGGACGAAATCCCATTTCTGGTTCTTGATCCGATTCTCGGTATGCGTGCTGAGAGCATGGTAATCGAGGAACTTGCCAGAGATGACTTCCTCACCGATCCAGACATCCTTGCCCCCTTCATCTGCCAGGAACTGGAACATGCCGATGAGGTCGTTTCCGGCGAAATAGCTGCTGCCGATGAAAAGGACTTTGATGGCATCGGGTCCCGGTCCCGTGGGCCGTGACTCGCAGGCTGAGATGGTGGAAACGACCGCAATGGCGAGGATGATGCCACTTGCTGCAGTGATTGTTCTCTTCATCAGTTCTGACCAGTCGGGTGGTGGTCCATTCTGACGGTAAGACTCGATCTGCCTGCCGCTGTTTACTACCCGTCGCCGTTAATTCCGTGCTGGCACTGCATTTTGGGTCATCTGCAACAAAAAACCCCCGACAGCGCAAGCCGTCGGGGGCGAAAACTGATCAGATGAAATCTGGTAACGACTACTGGTTGAGGGCCTCGTATACCTTCCCGACCATCTCGGCTCCCGGCTGCAGAGTCACATCCCCCTCATCCTTCCATTTCGAGGGACATGCCTCGCTCGTCTTCTTCGAGAGGTAGATGTTCGCCTTGAACTTCCTCATCAGCTCATCGATGTTCCGACCGATATTGTGGTGGTTGACTTCGGTGTTCATCAACACGCCATCGGGGTTGATGATGAATGTTCCCCTGGCGCCAAGGCCGGAATCTTCAAGATAGACGCCGAACATACGGTGAAGAAAACCGGTCGGATCTGCCCCCATGGAGTACTTCACATCGGCCAGTTCGCGTTCACTCGCCTGCCAGGCCAGATGCACGAATTCTGTGTCAGGGCTGATCGTGACGATATCACATCCCATTTTCTCGAACCGCGAATGCTGCTCTGCCAGAGCAGCGAACTCGGTCGCTCAGACGAAGGTGAAATCTGCCCGATAGAAAAACAGGACCGTCCAGCGTCCCTTCTCCTTCTGGTCGGCCAGTGAGAAGGTCCCGAAGCCCTTCTCTGTCGGCTCATAGGTGGTGATCTCGAAATCGGGAACGGGCGCTCCGAGATTCAGCCCGATCGGGGATTCACTCATGAATACTCTCCTCCAGCTCAATTTGGTTCGATGGCACACATACGCCATTTTCATTATTATTACTTATATATCTCAATATTCGAAAGCTGTAAATAATGAAGGCTGTGAATTCCCGGCCTGACGTGGTCGATATTCCGGGTGTTCTCAGTCTACATATGGTGATGTTTCATTTACTGTTTCCATCACCGGATGATGTATGGATACAATCGCTACAACTCTTTTCATTCCGCGTATCAGTATGTTGCGGAAAGGGCTTCCATGAGGTACCGAAGTTCCAGAGCTTTGCTCATCGTCTTCATTGCCGTCATGGCGACATCTGTGTCATGCAGTGAATCTCCCACGGCTCCAACCTTCCCTTATACAGGAATCTGGACCGGATTCTGGAAAGATTATCTTTCATCGAACACCGGGGTGCCTGCCGGCAGTGCGCTATCCATGAATATTGGTGACGATGGAATCGCATTCGCGTCCGGTCAGTTTACTGAAACGTATCTCAATGGGACTCTCAACTCCCGGATATCAATGACTTTCACCGTTTTCCCTGATGGATCATTGAGCGGGACCGGTGTGTGGAGTTTCACCTTTCCCGGATTGGGGAGGGGCGGTGAAGGTGAAGTCATCGGACAACTCGATAAAGAAACTGATACTGGATCAGGAGCCCTGCATGTCGAGATAGAAGGGGTTATCTTCCACTTTCCCTGGCGAGTGGAGCGAGAGAAATGATCCCTCTCCCCGGAAGAATTACGATCCGGTTGATGCTCCTGCTGATTCTCCTGGTGTCGGCATCGTGCGATGAGGAGTCCCCGCTCGGTCCTGAAATTGATCCTCTCGTCGGGAAATGGACAGGCCAGTTCGTCTCCCCGATCGATGGTCGTACAGTGAGCGGCAGCTTCACTCTCACTGTACAGACAGGGGGACTGGCCACAGGTACAGGATATACCTGGCAGACGATCAACGGCGTACCTGTCGCTGAAACTCTGCTCATGGAAGTTGAGGTAACTCCCGACGGTTCCCTCCTTGGTGAGGGTCGCTGGTTCTTTGTTGTGTTCATGCAGGGCTATGAGGGCCTGGCCGGAGCAGGTTCAGTAACCGGCAGTCTGGAGGGTGCCACAGGAACGGGCAGTGGTGAACTTCGGGCAGTATTCCTGGATGGAGTGGTAATCATTCCATGGGAGGTTACAAAGGAGGGAGGGCCATGACTATGCTCCCTCTGATTCGAACCCGCAGGATCTGTTGCTGCCCTCTTTCCCGGGCTCTGATAGTACTTCTGGGTCTGCTGGCCGGTTGCGCAACTGAACCTGACAACAAACCTCCCGTTGCCAGCTTTACCATCATTCCTCCCAGTGGTACGACCGAGACCCTGTTCGAATTCAATGGGAGTACCTCTACAGACCCTGATGACGAATTGAGATACCTGCAGGTGCGTTGGGACTGGAATGGAGATGGAATCTGGGACACTCTCTGGGGAACAAAAAAGGCACGGACATATCAGTTCTCACTGCACGGCAATCATTCAGTCACTATGGAAGTGCGTGATTCCTGGGGAAAGACTGCGACCACAGCCAATGCAGTTCCGGTCGGAAGAACCTGTATGGCTCGAATTACTCTCTCGCCTGCGAGTGGGACTGTTGATACCATTTTCACCTTCAATGCCTCGGAATCGACGAATTTCGATTCTGGAACCACCGGTCTGCAATTCCGCTGGGATTGGGAATCCGATGAAGTCTGGGACATAGACTGGTCGACAGAGCAGGTCCAACAGCATTCTTATGATGAAGTGGGTTCGTATACAGTTCTTCTTGAGATACAGAACCAGGATGCCGTCACAGACACAGCCACCGCCATCATCATAATCAACCAGCCCAACAGCGCTCCGGAAGCATCGTTCACCATTACTCCCGCAAATGGATCCTACTCTCAGCTGTTCACATTCGATGCCTCTGCTTCCACCGATCAACAGGATGATGATGCGACCCTGCAGTTCAGTTGGGACTGGGATAGTGACGGGACACTGGACACCGTCTGGTTAACGACAGGTATCACAACCTATTACTTCTCCCAACCGGACACTCATATCGTCACCCTGCAGGTTCGTGATTCGGAGGGATTCATCGGATCCGCCTCCAGACAGGTAGAGGTAACCAACTCACCGCCGGTGGCAACGTTTACCTCCAGCCCACTCACCGGAGACGGTTACACTGAGTTCACCTTCGATGCGTCAGCGTGCACTGATCCCGACTCCGAGCCTGCAACACTCACGGTGAGATGGGACTGGGAAGATGACGGAATCTGGGATGTTGACTGGACTGATGAGAAAACAGCCACTCATATTTTCGGGTCAGCAGGCAGCTACACTGTCGATTTTGAAATCCGCGATCCGTTAGGTCTCACAGCTCAAACAACCAGTGACTTTGTGATCTCAAACTCCTCCCCGATCGCTGCCTTCTCGGTGACACCTGGTGAAGGCGACATCACAACTACCTTTGAGTTCGATGCTTCGGGATGCACCGATCCGGAGGACGATGCCGGTTCGCTCGAAGTTCGGTGGGACCTGACTGGTGATGGGACATGGGACACTTCCTGGAGTACTACGAAGACCGTCAATCACGTGTACGCCGATCCAGGTTTATATGAACCTGCCGTCGAGGTACGCGATACGGCCGGGCTCAGTGAGATTCACAGCATCAAGTTGAACGTTACTCCTCGTATTCTCTGGCGCATTCCCCTCAGTGGCAGGGGTACAGCCCCGGCAATAGCACCTGATGGCACGATTTATCTGGGTCTCTCCACTGGAGAAGTTGTCGGTATCGACAGTACTGGTTCGATAATCCGGCACCTCCCGGCGAGCGGCAAGATTCTCAATGCCCCTTCAATAGGCGATGACGGTACGGTGTATTTCGGTTCTGATGACGGCAAGATATATGCCTACGCAGCGGATGGTTCTTTCTTGTGGGACCATACCGGTGGCAGTTGGTTCCGCACCACTCCTGCTATCGCAGATGATGGCACCATCTATGCTGGTTGTGATGACAGAATACTCTATGCAATGAATCCAAATGGTTCACTCAAATGGACTTACGATGCAAGTATGCCCACTTCTCCAGATCCAATTATTGCCGCAGACGGCACAATCTATATCGGGACACTCGGAGGAACTGTGCACGCTGTAAACCCGGATAGTACTGAGAAGTGGGTTCTCACTACCGGGGGAATGCCGATGTACCTGGCACTGGATGCAGCCGGCTACATCGTTTCACATAATGCAGGTTCACTCATCCATATTGCTGCCGATGGTAGTGGATACTCAACTGAATATGTTAACTCCAGTTCAGGCCCTTCAATCGGTCCCGACGGCACAATCTATCTCAGATTTGGTGAATATGTCATTGCCCATGGATCCTGGAGTTGTAATACAGGGATCGTGTCATCGGCTATCCCACTGATCGCATCTGATGGCATAATCTACTCCGGATTCGATGCAGTCAGCTCGGACGGAGTACTGCTCTGGAGTTTGAATAAACAATCCTCTGTGTCATCGTCATTGAGCAACGGCATACTCTATGCGGTCTCAACCGAGCATGAACTCTATGCTCTCGAAGTAACCTCTCAGGAACTCGCTGCCGGAATCTGGCCGAAATACAGGAAGAACCTGCGCAACACCGGCCGGAAATAGTAGCCAGACAACCTGGTCCCCCTGGCCTACCACCGCTTCCTGGTTTTTCTAGAAGAATACCCGCATGCCAAGATTGATCGTCCGGGGAGAACCGTAGTACCAGGAGCGGTCGTAATGGTCACTCCAGATCGTAGCGCCCTGCCCCGGATCGTCCGCCTGACCGGTCGCTGAAAACACCGAGTAGACACTTCTTCTATCCAGGAGATTCCGAATGTCCGCAAACAGACTCCAGATCTTTCCCAGTGACACAAAATCCCGGTAGATCTTCAGATCACACTGGCTCGTCCACGGCATCCGGTCGGAGAATGGCTCAGACGCTTGCCCATCATGAACCGGAGTGTACGGCCAGCCGCTCGATGCCCTCCAGGTGAGACCGACGCTCAGGCGTTCGAGAGGTTTGATCCCCAGGATATCCGGGCCGATACCTGCCGGAACCATAAGGTTCACTGTGGCACGGAGGCGATGCGGCCGGTCCCACCGGGATACCCGCCGATGGATGATCGAACCGACCATGTACTGATCATGATAGCCTTCCAGCAGGTAATCCCAGTTGGTCTCTGTTCTGGTGAACGAATAGTGCACCCGCGCGCTGAAGTAGTTGCTGTAGCGTTTCGAGACGGTGCAGTCGAAGCCACTTGAGTTCGCATAACCGTTATTGACTGCAACTGAATAGTCCCATGGGTTTCTGGTTCCCCGGTAGAACCCCGGTACCTGAACCGTGCCGGCCAGCATACTGGAGCGTTTCCCCCAGAAAGCGATCTCGACCGCGATGAACTCGTTGAGCATCTGCTTCAGCCCGAACTCATACTGACTCGATTTACCGGGCTCCAGGAACGGATTCCCCGCAACCCCTTCTTCATCGACCTGATACCCATCATACCCTATCCAGAAGGCACGGTAGCTCAACTGCTGATGGAAGAGTCCATAGTTCCCGTAGACCACTCCCCGCTCGCTCAGCGGGTGTGAGACACTCAATCGTGGTGAGAATACCATCCGAATGTCCTGGCTTCTGACCGGATTGACCTCGGGATCGAATGGATCAAGATTTGTCACCCCTCCCCAATCATCATCACATGGTCCAGGCACATAATACCCACAATACCACCCGTATGGCGTATCGGGGATGAACCAGGCATCGTAGCGGGCGCCCACGTTCACGATCAGCTGATCAAACTCCAGCTTGTCCTGCAGGAACACACCCAGTTCCCACGGGCTCTTCCGGAAGTGATACCGCATTTCATCTTTGTAAGGGAGTTGATGGTCGAGCAGCTCCAGCGAAAGCCGGTTGTATTCGAAACCCGCCTTTACCTGATGATGGGTGGTGAGCTGGCTGGTGATGGCTCCCTTTACCGTGCGTGATATATCGAACTGGTTCTCGTAGTAGCGGTCCGATCCCTTATTGATCATATCGTACTGCTGGAAGGGCGCGTAGCCGTTCCGGCGGTTCTCTTCAAGACCCCATATCCAGGGCATCGGCTGAAGTGTGACCTGCGTCATCTCATCATCCGGCTGCCACAATACCCCCTGTCCTGCTGCCAGCCTTTCGTGATAGAACCATCTGGTAGCATGGTATCCGGCCTCGTTGACCCACCGCTCAACCCTCATCGTCCGCCGGTAGTCATGATATGCAGCCCGGATAGAATAGAACGCCCTTTGACTCAACTGATGCGTCCAGACGATCGAAAATCGCCGGTTATCCACCTCCACGATGTTCGTCTCGTTCCTGAAGTCGACGAATCCGGTCCCATAGATGAGATCGCTGTCATTGATGATATCTCCACCTTCCACAGGCACACCGAACGTCCAGGCATCCTGGTACTTCTTCGGGATGCCCCACTGCTGGGAATATCGGTACTGGGGATCGAACGGTGCTCTCCGGGAGCCACTCCTCTGGGCCGAGAGAGTGAGCTTCGCGCTCGGCGAGACCTTCAAGGTGGTGTTCAGCATACCGGTCCAGTCATTGTGGAATCCATAGCCGATCCAGCCGGCGAGGAGGTCGCCTCCCCAAATGGGTCGTCCGTCCGGTCCGGTCTGTCTGTAGGGATCTGTCGCGGAGTAGGTAACACCGGGTGCGTCCGGGGATGATTCTGGTGTGGTATCAAAAACGATATCATCCTTCTTCACCAGATAGTCACGCCGGGTGGCGGCCGATCCCGAGAGAAAGAAGGTGAGGCGATTCGGTCCGATGATCGGTCCACCCAGAAATCCCCGAGCCCGCGTGAGATCGCGATGGTCATCCTGCGTACGTCCGGTCAGTTCGGAGGATGCGAGTTCCACATTTCCTTCAAGCTGTCGCCCGCCCTGTGTGGTGATGAGATTGACGACCCCGCTCAAGGCATTGCCGAACTCCGCGCTCATTCCCCCTTCCATGATGACCATCTGGGAGACACTGTACGGATCGATCTCTGCCGCCATCCCTCCAAAGGTCAGGTTCGTCACCTGCATGCCATCTATCATGAAGGCGGTCTCGGCCGCTCTTCCACCCCTGATATGGACCTGTTCGATGCCCCGCTTCCGGTTCGCCGAGAGCAGAGACTCGCGATCATCTGACAGAACCACGGCATGTGACTGCAGACGCAGGATCTCCATGATCGTGTTCGCCGGTATCTCGGCGTCCATTGCCCACACCTGGCGAGCCGGTCTCACAGGAGGTGTTGATCTCTCCTGGTCCGGGACTCTGTCGATTGAACTGATTATTATCATGACCCTGATGAGAGTGTTGTGCAGGGCCGCACTGTTCCAGACCGGAGGGTTAATCGACTCTGTTTGAACAGTTGTTGGAACAAGCAGGACAAGGATCAGGATTGCGGCGCTATACATAAGGGTGGTGTTGGACCTATTACGAGCGCAGTTATCGATCTGCATCTGCCCCTCTTAACAAAGATATCACACGGCAGGACCGATTATCCAGGACATCATTGAATCCTGTACGGTCTCCGAGTCTTATCGCCTCGAACCGTAAGCGCTTGAATCGATTTGGGATGTTTCCTCTGACGGTGGAAGACGCATTGAGCGACAGACTGGTTTATAGTAAACGCTCCTGAAGAACACTATTTGAGGGCACATCAAACCCTTTTCGTGTATAATGCGTATAGTGTAATGCATGGGGGGTATCAGTTCTGTTCCGTAATAACCCGCAGATAACTACCACATACAAGTAATCGAACACCGGGAGGGTATGTGCTATGGCTTTGAAAGCCGGTTTATTCGTTGATGCATCGAATCTCTATCGTAGAGATGGACCATCTCTGAACTATCGAGCATTGAGGCTGGCAGTCACAGAGAAATATGAACTCCTCAGATGCAATGTCTATGTGGCTATAGATCCGGAGAATTCCAAGCCAGTCAAAGGATTCATGTCTGCGTTGAGGGATATCGGGTTCAAAGTCATCGGGAAAGAATGGTCACGAAATGCAAATGGCTTCCTGAGTTCCAGTCTGGATATGGAATTGGCCATCGATATATTGACGCAATCATCTCAGCTGGACGTTGTATTCCTGGTAACTGGAGATCCTGACTTCGCTCGACTGGTCCGAGCTATTCAGAGCAGGGGCAAGCGGGTTGAAGTGATGGCCTATCAGGACCGGATAGGCTTTGTGTTGAAACAGGAAGCAGACGAATTCCATACCCTGGAGTCTCTGGAAGATATCTTTCTGGAAAAACCTGACGAACCACAGCCAGAGACGAATGAATCACCTGCACTGCAGCAACTGGAGGCCAGCCAAAGGCGAACCAGGGGGGTGTTCAGAGGGTAAGCTGGAATTCAGCTGTGATGGTCTACTGTTGGTGTGGTTCGCCTGCTGATGTCGGCACCTCTTCCCGCATCGAGATTGCCAGAGCGCCCATTCCCCGCCTGAAGCGGTTCTGAAGACTGTCAATCAATTCATAGACGATCGGGATGATTGTCAGTGTAAAGAACGTTGCCACCGGCAGAGCGATACAGATCGTGAATGCCAGCGTGTACCACATGTCCTGCCCTTCCTGAGCACCTATGAGCAGGGGCATAAGACCGATTACCGTGGTAAAGGTGGTCATGATGATCGGACGGGCCCGTTCACGCGCCGCGCGCACGACTGCTTCACGTCTCGGCAGGAAGCTGCGCAGGTGGTTTATATGGTCGACCAGGATGATCGAGTTGTTCACTACGATCCCCCCCATCAGCACCACCCCGACATATGCTGACTGATCGAATCCTTTGTCAAAGAACCAGTAGCCGAGGAAGACGCCCATCATGGCCAGGGGGACAGTCAGGATAATCGTGAAGGGGTGGAAGAAAGACTCATAGAGTGATGAGGTCAGGATGTAGACGAGCAGCACAGCGAACGCCAGCACCAGCTCGAGTTGTTTGCGATCCTCCTCACTCTGCCATATGCGCTCACTCTCATCGAATTCATAGCCGTTGGGCAGGATCATGGTGTCCATGATCTCTTCACGTACCCGCTCACCCATCCGGTAGGGACCGCGGAACTCATACGCTACGGTACGGGTGTACTGCTGGTCCTTCCGCTCGATTCTGTCCATCACCTTTTCGACCGAGATCTCGCTGACATCGCGCATCCGTACCCGGTTGAATGAAGGGGTGGTGACCATCGCATTCTCAAGTTCAATGATGTCCCGTTGATCGAATCCGTGAACCTTGACGCTGAAGGATATGTCTTCTCCACCGTAGGTGACCGTGCCTCCTGAGGAACTTCTGACGTACCGGGTAACAAATCCGACCATCTGCTGAGACGTGAGACCGTATTCGGCCAGGGCATCCCGATCGAACCGGATGATGATCTGTTTTTCACGCCCCCCTCCTCCAAAACCGCCATAGTTGGTATCGATATCCCGTATCCGGGGATTTCGCATCAGTCGATCGCCGAGGTCCTCAGCGATCTCCTTGACCTTGAGATAATTATAACCAAGCAGCGAGATACGTGAGCTGTAGCTGGTCCCACCGAATCCACCGGTCGCGAAGTAGTCACCGAAGCCACTGATGGTGATACGAACCCCACCCATCAGACTGGCAAAGACCGACAGCTGGTCTTTTACCAGATAGGGGAACCCCTGCCGTTCAACTTCCTCGGGAAAGCTGATCCTGATGTTCGAGCTCTGCGCAGAGATACTGGTGACGAAATCCTCCACCTGTCCTGCTTTATAAAGGGGAACCAGTTTCGACTCGAACTGGTCGACCAGGGTCTCCATCACCTCGAGGTCCGATCCGGTCGGCGCGGAGATGTATATCGAGAGATACTCAGTCTGATTGCCTCCGAAGCTCCATATACGACCCTTCGTGACGTACCGGTCGAAGACGTAAACCGAGCCGGCAAAAGCGAGTACCACGGTAATCAACACCAATACCCTGTGTTTGAGCATGCTCCGTAATAACCGCTGATAGATGTTGTCGCCCAGTTTCAGGGTATGTTCGGCACCCCCGGCCTTTGCCGCAGCCTCTTCCTTTTCAAGTTCGCCCTCGGTCCACGGATCTTCTGAGGCCTGTCCGGAACCACCATCCTTCCCGTTTCCGTTGATCGTGCCAAGGGCACGCGCCGCCAGACTCGGGATCAGGGTAAATGAGACCAGAAGTGAACAGGCGAGGCTTACGACAACCGCCATCGCAAATGGAACGTAGAGAACCCTGAGTTCACCCTGCAGATAGAGAAAGGGCAGGAAAACGATGATAGTAGTGGCGGTTCCAGCCAGGACCGGCAGCATCATCTGGGCGGTACCAAGGCTTGAGGCCATGAGCCTCCCGCTTCCCCGTTCCCGGTGGCGGTGGATATTGTCGAGCACCACGATCGAGTTGTCGACCATCATGCCGAGCCCCATCGCGAGCCCGGCCAGTGTCATCATATTGAGGGAGGCTCCCGTGAAATAGAAGATGCTGATAGTCAGAAGTACACTCGTGGCAATGCTGGAGAGGATGATAATGGGATTGGCTATACCCCGCAGGAAGACCAGGAGCACCGCGAAAATAAGGAAGATGATGATGATGCTCCGGAACTCGAGCCCTTCAAGTTCGTTGCGGATCGTCTCACTCTGGTCCATCTCTTCGATCAACTGGATACCGGGGGGCAGCGTCTCGCGAATCTCCTCTATCCTGGCCTTCGCCCGCTCTGCGACATCTATGATGTTGCTGCCAGAGACTGCGTTGACCGTAACCGATACACGGGCGTTGCCGTTCAGGCGCTGATATCCTCGCGGCGTGGCGTACCCATCCACAATCATTGCGATCTCGCCAAGCCGGATGAACCGTTCCCCCCTCTGAGCAACAATGACATCACGCAGAGTCTCGACTTCGTCGAAATCATCCCGGACAACCAGATTGAACTGGTCGGTTCCCTCATACACGGTACCGACGGTCGTCACGATGTTCTGGATCTGGCTCAGCTGCCGGGCCACCTGGTCTGGATTGATGTAGAGCGACTCAACCTTGTTCTCGTCCAGCACCACCCGGAGCTGACGCATCTCTCCACCTGCGACCATGACATCCGCGACACCCGCCACCGTCATGAGCGGCCGCTCTATAAGATCCTCACCAAATCTCTGAAGTTCGTTGACGTTGTAGAAACCGCTGAGCGTGTATCGGAGGAGAAAATCGGTTTGCCGCTGAACCGCCGCCGGCACGTACTGGGAAACGTTGATATAGACCTGCCGGGGCAGGTTTTCACGCAACCTGGAGATCTTCTCATTCAGCTCCAGCCGGGTGAAATCCATGTCGGTATCAGGTGCAAATTCGAGCGATATCCTGCAACTGCCCCTTGTCGAAATACTCTCGACCTTCTCGATACCACGAAGGGTACTCGCCTCAGCCTCAAGCGGTGCGGTAACAAATGCCTCGATCGCCTCAGGGCTTGTTTCGGACCAGCTTGCGGTAATGTTCATCCGCGGAATGTTCAGCGTAGGGTAGGTCTCGAGTGGGATCGACAGCAGCGAAGCCACCCCCAGAACGATCAGCGCCATGAAGATCATCGTGGTGGTAACAGGCCTCTTCAGGCACATATCTGTGAGGGGGGACTGTTTCACAGCGCCACCTCAGGTTGCGTCCCACCAACCTCAGGATTGAACGACTCCGCCCTGCTGCCAAGTTTGTTTCCCCGCAGGCTCTCGATCAGGGAGTAGACGACCGGGATCACGATAAGGGTAAGGGCCGTCGCCGAGAATTCCCCGCCGATCACGGCAATGGCCAGCGGACTCCTCAATTCAGCCCCGGCACCGATCCCCATGGCCATGGGAGTGAGACCGAGTATCGTCGTAACCGTCGTCATGAGCACCGGACGGAGCCGGTAGTGCCCGGCCTCCACGATCGCCACACGCAGGGGTCGTCCCTTGGCACGGAGCTGATTGATGAAGTCGACCTTGATGATGCCGTCATTCACCACGATTCCAGTGAGCACGACCATGCCCACCAGGCTCATGATGTTGATGCCGGCCCCGAAGAACTTGAGTCCGAAGACAACCCCGATTGCCGCCAGGGGGACCGTGGCCATGATCGTGAATGGGTGGAGCGGACTCTCGAACTGCGCGGCAAGGATCATGTATACGAGCAGAACGGCCATCAATAGAGCAAAGGCGAGGCTGCGGAACGACCTTCTCATCTCCTCATTGACCCCCCCGACAACCACCTCATATCCGTCGGGGAGCGGCAAATCATACATGAGCAGTTCAACCTCAGCGATGGCGTCATCCAGACGGCGTCCCTCAACACTGGCAAAGGCCGTTATCTGACGGTTCTGTGATTCGCGTCTGACTTCATTCGCCCCGGTGGTGTAACTCCACTCCACAACCTCTCGTAACGGTACCCTGAATTCGCTCCCCCCCTGTCCTCCGACCGGGATTCCCAGGTTCAGTATCTCCTGCAGTGTCTTCTCCCGGCTGTCCCCCTCCCGAACAAGGATCTCAACCTTTCGGTCGAAGTCCTGAAAATCGGTCGCCACCTCTCCCTGGATAGTCGATTTTACCAGATTGACCACGTCAGTTACCGACAGACCGAACTGCTCGATCGCCCGGTGATCAACCGATAGTCTTATCTCCGGCTTGCCGATAGCAAAGTCGATATGGATGTCCCGCAGACCCTCAACACCCCGCATGCGTTCCTCTACCCTGTTGACAATCACCTGTAGGGTGTCGAGGCGCAGTCCCCGCACCTTCACCGCCAGATCAGCCTGACTGGTTCCGAGTATCTCGCTGAATGTCGTCTCACCCGCGTTGAAGGTAAGTTCCGCTCCATACAGCTCCCTGCCCCGCTGTCTCAGCTCGGCAATGACGTCGAATGTCGATCGGTGGATCCGACGGTGGAGGCGCACCCTGATCGAGGCGGTATTTATGTCTGAGTCCTGACTGCCGAGCGCACTCTCACTCTTTACCAGACCGGCATTCATGAAAACGTGTTCCACCTCGGGCATTTCGAGAAGCCACTCTTCCATCTGTCCGGCAACAGCGGCTGTCGTCTCGAGATTCGTACCGGGAGGAAGCACCATGTCTATGCTGAACTCCCCCTGATCGACCTCAGGGATGAGCCGCTTGTCGAGGCCCACTCCGATCCATATGGCGGCAGCAACCAGGACGACCGCAATCGCCACAACCGTGCCCCGGTTGTCCAGCGAGAGTTCCAGAACCTTGTGATAGAATCGGGAAAAGCGATCGAAGGATGCGTCGAACAACACAAAGAGCGGTCTGGTAACCGTCCTGGTGGCATTCGATATCCCGCGCAGGAGTTTCACCGATACCCGCTTGATCGCTCTGAAGAGGGCACCCGCGCCTTTGACGATCATTCGCAGGAGCCACCAGAGCAGAGTGAAGAGTTTCCGGAACGGCCATATCACAACAAGCAGGATCTTCTTCAGTGCCCCTGGCGGTCTGTACGGCTCTGTGAATGGTGAGGACGAATCGCCTTCATCACCCCCCGTTCCCGCTGCTTCAGCCAGAGCACGTTCTGCTTCTTCCTTCTCCTTGATAAAGGAGTCCATATGAAGGAAGCGGCTCGCGAGCATCGGCAGGATGGTGAGCGATACTACCAGCGAGCAGAGCAGGCTGAAGGTAACGGTCAGGGCCTGGTCCCGGAATAGCTGACCGGCCACTCCTTCGATGAAGAGGATCGGCAGGAAGACGCTGATAGTAGTGAACGTCGATGCCGTCACGGCCATCGCGACTTCACGTGCCCCATTGCTGGCCGCCTCGAACCGGTCCTCTCCCATTTCGCGATGGCGGAATATGTTCTCGAGCACGACGATCGAGTTATCCACCAGCAATCCGACACCGAGGGCGAGTCCGCCAAGGCTCATCATGTTCAGTGTGATGCCGGAGAAGTAGAGGAGCGCAAAGGTGGCGATGACCGAGATGGGAATCGACAGACCGATATTCAGTGGATTCCGGATATCATGCAGGAAGAAGAAGAGGATCAGAAAGGCGAAGAGACCGCCGAGCCCGATCGCCCAGATGACGTTCGAGATGCTGCTGTTGACGAAGTCAGCCTGATCGAATGCCACCGCAACCGTGAGCCCGGAGTACTCCTCCTCCAGTTCGGCGAGCACTTCATGGACGCGGGATGAGACCTGGCTCGTGTTGCTCCCTGCTTCCTTCTGCAGCAGGATACCTATCGATTCGGCGCCGTTGAATCGGGTGAGGTTGTCCCTATCCCGAAATCCGTCAACTACCACACCCACGTCGGCCACAGTCACCAGCCGTTCTCCACGGCGGGCCACGACTACTCGTTCAATGTCATCGACCGATTGGAAATCTCCCACCGGTCGCAGATACCACTGGAACCGGCCCCGGTTTATGTTCCCCCCGGTCGAAACGGCATTAGCCTGGGCCAATGCCGATTGGATCTGTTGCAGGGTGATACCGAGTGACTCGACGACCTCCCTGTCGACTTCCACTCTGATCTGCCGGTCGCTGCCGCCAGTCACCGCTGCAAGCGCTACACCGTCTATCTGTTCGAGGCGACGCTTCACCACATTCTCGGCCAGCCCCTTTATCTCAGCCAGACCTCCCCGCCCCGACACTGCCAGGCTCATGATCGGTTCGGCATTCGGATCGGCCTTCAGGATCGTGGGGCGACCGGCAAGGTCGGGCAACGAGTTCCTGAGGATATCCAGCTTCTCCCGGACATTGAGCATCGCGTACTCCATGTCCGCATCCCAGTTGAATTCGAGCGTCACCAGGCTCACGCCCTCCCGCGAGACACTGTGCACCTCACGGATCCCTGCAACCTGCATCACCTGCGATTCGATCGGTTCAGAGATGAACTGCTCGACTTCCTCGGGCGAAACGTTTGTATACGTGGTCCAGATAACCAGCCGGGGGAACTGAAGGCTGGGGAAGAGATCTACCGCGAGCCGGCTGAAGCTGATTATTCCGATCAGCACCACCGCCAGGTAGAACATCGTGGTGGCGACCGGGCGCTTTATCGACAGTTCGGATACGTGCACGATGCCTCCGCGATCGGCTACGGGGTGATAATGTCCGGGGGTACGACTTCAGTCAGCACCACCGGTGAATCATGCTGAAGGCTCACATGTCCTTCGATGCACACCAGCATCCCATCGCTCACACCTGCGTGTGGATCATCGGTGGGAAGCACGATGACGTGGGTGTCGTTCGATTCGCCCAGAATCACGTACCGCCACTTGACGATATCGGGGGAATCTTCGTCCTCCGATTCCACGACCGCAAAGACGAGAGTCCGGTCATCTCTCTCCACGATCGATTCGTGGGGAACCATCAGGACGTCCTCGATGTCGCGCGAAAAGATCCGTGCTCGCGCGAACATTCCCGCGGTAATGCGCCCTTCGGGATTATCCAGTTCCAGCCGAACCTTGCCGGTCCTGGTTTGAGAGTTGATGATGGGATTGACTGAGATCACTATCCCCTCGAACGTCTCACCCTTCAGAGCGGTGAATGTCACTTCCGCCCTCCGCCCCGACCTCAATGGCGCGATCTCGCTCTCGAGTACATCGACAACGACCCGAATGCGGCTCAGGTCGAGCAGAGTCAGCAGCGGTGTACTGCCGCCGATGTACTGCCCTTCGGCAACCTGCATGTCTGCAACCCAGCCGGAAAAGGGAGCCTTCACCATTGTCAGATCGAGATCTCGTTGTGCCCTCTGCAGAGTGATGCGCGAACGGGTGAGTTCAGCCTGCTGGATGTTGCCCCGTTCATAGCCGGCCAGAATGCGTGCCGTCATGTATTCGAGTTCGATGCTGTCAAATTCCTCTTTGCTCATCTGGTTGTTCTGGAGCTGGCGTTCTGCCTGCTGGAATCGTCGCTCCACTTCGGCGTAGGCCTGTGGGTCCATGGTTGGTTGAGGCACCTGGAGCCCCTCACGCTCCACCGTATCCCGCTCCTCGTAATTTGCGGCATAGTCGGCCTGTGACCGCAGATAGTCAGCGCGCGCGTTTTCCAGGGCCAGTTGATACTCTACCTGGTCCAGATCCATCAGGATCTGACCGGCCCGTATATAGTCGCCCTCTTTGACCCGGAGTCTGTTCAGGATTCCGCTGACCTGGCTCACCACATCGACCCGACGCAACGGCTGTGCCCGTCCCTCAGCGTGGACGGTCTGCACCAGGATCCCGTGAACAGTCGGAGTGGCCCTGACCGGAAGCGGATCGATGCCGCGGAAGAGCCCCTCGACGGCCGCGTCCCTGTCGCCCGCAGTGACCTGGGCCGCATCTGTGGAGCTCCCATCGGTCTCCTCCGCCTTCTCCTTCTGTATACGCAGATATACCGCGGTTCCAACTCCACCGAGGATCACAATGATGAAGAGGAACTTCAGAAGCGATTTAGCACGCAGTGCCATCGGTATTCCTTTCCTGGTTCGATCTCACAATAGATGTCGCAAAGTCCGTGGTCCTCATGTCCGACTCAACCGTTCTTTCCGAACGGAACGGGCGGTGTGGTCTGCTGGGTTACCGGCTGGTTCGTCTCCAAGTCCCACATGGTGATCTCTTTCAGATCGGCCTTGGCCAGTTCGTAATCGATCATCGCCTGTAGATGCCGGTCCTGGGTAGTGTTCCAGTCATCCTGCGCCCGGAGCAGTTCGGTCAGGGTTATATTGCCTCGCCCATACTGCTGCTGGCTGATCTGGTAGCTCGTCTGGGCAATCTGCAGCTGTTCCTCCAGGATCTCCATCTGCCGCATGGCGCCCTCGACCGCTCTGATGGAATTGATCACGGTGACGGCAAGATCAGCCTCGACCTCGGCGATACGTCGCTCCTGTTCCTGTATCACTGCGACCTGTCTCTCGACCCTCGAGGCATTGAGTCCCCAGTCGAAGATGGGCAACGAGAGGGTCATCTGGATGTTCGTGAAGGGACTTCTGTTGTCGGCATTGAGTGAAGCGCTCAGATGGTCCCCCCAGGAATCGTCATACCCGAGCGCACCGAGATTGGAATTCCCGGTAAGCGCGTATGAAGCAGAGAGCGCCAGGTCGGGTTTGCCCTGACTCCTGGTCTCCTTCAACTGAAGTTCGTCCCGCTCAAGCTGTATCTCCGCCTGACGCACATCGGAGCGATTTTGTCGGGCTCGTTCGAGTGCCAGGGCCTGATCGACTGCGATCGGTTCGTACTCGAGCGCCGATTGCACCCAGACCACCGTCTCGATAGGCAGTCCCATGGTTCGGTTGAAGACATACCGGCGGCGCTCCAGTTCCGTCTTGGCCGACTCCAGATCGCTCAGACTCCTTGACCGCTCAACCC
>JALGVQ010000171.1 GCA_025774615.1 bacterium | reverse complement strand
GTTCAAATGTGGTGAACTCGAAATGAAGTTCGATACTCAGGATCACCCCGTGGTCCCGGAGCATCGACCGCTGCACCTTCAGCGCCTCTGATGTTTCCCGGAGGAGGGTCTCGGTCGTGGGATTTGCGGGATCCCAGCGCATCAGCCCTCCCGAGCAGGAACGGATCACCCTGGTGTCGAGGATTGCGGCTTCTTCGGCCGCTCTCCGGTTCACATCAAAGATATCTTCCTCTACCCAGCTCTCCATATCCCGCGGGATGTGTCGGGCGCCGCCCCACTCGATATACATCCCTTCTCCCCGTGCGTACTCTCTCATCTCCTCGAGATACACACGGTCGATCTTCGGTCGGAACTCAGGTTCGATCCCGGAGAACTGCACACCATCAGCTCCGTGCGCTCGAGCCCACTCGAGCAGGGCCAGCGGCTCAAGGCCGAGCGGAATCGGTCCGTAACTGTCTATGCCGACCGGGAGTTGCCCCATCCACCCATTCCTGTTGCAGGTTTCATTCAGCTCAGCATGGCCGCTCAGCGCGTCTTTCCTTTAAAGAACCAGACAAAGCCGTGATAGCTCTGCTCCGGGTACTTCTCCCAGATCAGGGTCTGGTATTCGGCATAGGGTGCCGATATCTCTTCGTACTTCTGGTTGAACTCCTCTCTCTCCTCATCATTCATGCTCCGAAGGTCGACACTCTCGTAGAGAGCCTGTGTCTTCTCGTTGAGGTCTTCCAGTTTTGCCTTTGCCTCACGCCAGGCGGCGATCTCAGAGGCGGTCGCTCCCGCCAGGATCTCTTCTTCAGTACGCTGCAGGTAGTAGAAGTCCCCGCCGATCACGTCCTGCACGCCATCACCATCCCAGTCGATGATATAGATCGCAAGGCGGGTACTTCCCAACCCACCTCCGGCACCTTCTTCCTCTTCCTCCGCTGTCAGGATGACCGCCTCTCCAAAGGAATGGTTATCACCAGTACCGGTGTTCCTGAACCAGAGGACCTTCCCATACTCGGTACCGGCGACCAGATCGAGGAGCCCGTCCCCGTCCCAGTCGTACGCTTCCGCGGAAGTGATGAAGTGCCCTTCGACCCGTCCCACCAGAACAACCTGCGTGGCCAGTACCGGTGCATTCTGTGTACCGACGTTCTCATGCAGGTTGATATTCCCTACCTGCCCGGTATTCGTGCCCCGTGAGGCGGTGATGATGTCGAAATCGCCATCACCGTCCCAGTCGACCGGACTGGCGGCCGCATGGGTATGACTCATACCGATCGCGACCCGATCCGCAAAGGTGCCGTCCGGCTGCCGGTAATACACGAAGATCTCACTGGCCGGATCGCCGTTCTCGTCGGTCACCGCTACGATATGACCCTCATGGCCCTCAGGCTGGGTTGCATCGCCTGCATACGATCCGGAGAGGATGTCCTCGAGACCGTCACCGTTCATGTCCACGAACTGTGGAGCGAAGCCCATGCATCAGTCGGGAGGAACTGTGGCCTTCTTCCCGCCGGCATGGAAAAATTCGAAGTCCCTGAAAACCGGCCGGGTCGCTGTCCCATAGTTATGGAATATCCGGCAGGCGCCGTCCTCGAATTCTCCCACCACGAGGTCAGGGACACCGTCACCGTCGTAATCGTGATAGACAGGCGCTGCGTGACCGACCTCACCCACCTCCAGCGGGGAGCCATCAGCCATTTCAACCTGAACCCCGGCCGCCAGCTTCACGACCTGTGCCCCGGTGGTCACAGGGGCAATGAGCGCCAGCATGGCAGTAACAGAGAGTGCTCTTTTCATTTCGCCTCTTTCCGGTTCTGGTTTCGATGACCCAGTATAGCCGACCAGCACAATCGGCACAGGTCAGGAACAACCGAATCATCTCTATTAATTGTATCGTATCAGAGGAACCGTGGGTTCATATTTCAGGTAGTATCACACTGAGAAGTCAGAGCCTGTATTACAGAACGTATTTCGGGTAGTGAAAGGACCATAACAATGAAGAAGGCGCTGCGCATCATGATGGCCGGGATACTTGTTCTCCCACTCTTTTTCTCCTCCTGCACGACAGATCCGGATAATCCGAACGTCGTCATAGTCGGCTTCTTCTCCTGGCCGACGTTCTACATCAACGAAGGCGGCACCCTCGACATAGGTGACTGGGAACAGCCGATCACCGGCGGGGAGCTCGTGGACGATGCCACCGTCACGGTGACCAATACGACGACCGGGGAGTCACTGGAGCTGATATACTACCCGCCCAGCGAAAACCATCCGGTCGGGTACTACGCTCCGGGGGATGAGGAATTCTCCCACACCCCTGGTCAGTATGTTTCTGTCCAGATCACGGCACTGGGCACCACATTCAACGGAACTCCCACCGTTACCTCCGATGCCTACTCAACGATCACCGCACCTGCGAACTACGCCTCGGTCAGCCAGCCGTTCGACCTGACCTGGACGATCACTGAGGAGACGACCGCGGCGACGCATGTCATCGTCTACGTTAGGAACTTCAGTACCGACCCGTACACCATGAAGGCGTACCTCCTGCCGATCACAACTACAACACTCGAGATCGCCGGATTCGAGCCCGCCGAGTCCTACTACCTCTCAGTATTCCCGGTGAACCAGATGCCGATCAGTGGCGGTGGATCGACCCACTTCGCATACGTAGGTACCACTTCGTACCGGTCAACCTACCTCTCGGTCACCATCACAGCCGGCGGGGGCAATTGACGCTGATCTTCTCAGAGATGATGTTGTATACGCGGGCCGCACCATGCGGCGGAATCTCGGCTTCTACCTGATCGCTATACTGATCATCGGATTGGGGATCGGCGCCAACACGTCTGTCTTCAGCGTCGTGAACACCCTGCTCTACCGACCACTTCCATTCCGGGACCCGGCGCGCCTTGTTCTGATATCAAACATCGGCACCCAGGGCGGGCTCTCCTCTGCGACCCTGCGGACTTCGAACCTCCGTGACTGGCGGGAAATGAATCAGTCGTTCGAAGAGATGACAGGCTACTTCGCCTTTTTCGATTACATCAGTTACATCCTTTCCGGTGAGGGTGATCCGAAGCATGTCGTCGGCGTGGGTGTGGTCCGTGATTTCCTTGAGGTCCTCGACATCCAGCCTCAACTCGGCCGGAACTTTGTCGAGGAGGAGGATGTGTGGGGTCGTGTTGATGCGGTCATCCTCACCCACGAATTCTGGCATCGTCAGTACAATGGTGATCGGGAGATCATCGGACGCACGATAACGATCAACAAGTCGCCTGCCTCGGTTGTAGGAGTTCTACCGGACTGGTTCGATTATGGCTCGGTCTTCGCGCCCGGAACCCGGGTGGATTTTCTCACTCCCTTTCCCGTCAGCGACCAGACAGATGGCTGGGGCAACACGATCTTTGCCATCGGACGTCTCAAGCCCGGGATCACGATCGAAGTCGCCCAGGCAGAACTCGAATCGATCAACGGGCAGCTGCGTGAGGCCGATCCCTCCCGCTGGGGGCTAAACGCGCTCACAACCGACCTTACAGAACAGATCACCGGACGATTCCGCAAATCGATGCTGCTGCTGGCATGTGCCGTTGGACTGGTTCTCCTGATCACGTGCACCAACCTTTCGAACATGCTGCTGGCCCGTGCTTCATCCCGACGCACGGAGATGGCGGTGCGCAGCGCGCTCGGCGCGAACCGGACCCGGCTGATGCGTCAGTTACTGACAGAAAGCCTCATTCTTTCCTCTTCAGGGGCTCTCCTCGGCATACTCCTGGCCTATGCTGTCACATCGACCGTTGCCGGCACACAGGCTATCAGCATTCCCCTTCTTGCAGCGGTCACGGTCGATGGTACCGCCCTTCTCTTCACGCTGATCGTGGCGATCACGACCGGACTGCTCTTCGGTATCGTTCCGGCGCTGCAGATCTCGGGGACCAATGGACACAGATCCCTGAAGGACTCCAGTCGCGGCGCCAGTCAGGGACGGAACCGGAGATGGGCACGAGAGGCACTGATGGTTTCGGAGATCGCCCTGGCGTGTCTGCTCCTGGTCGGAACAGGACTGTTACTGCGTAGTTTCGTTACGCTGATGGATGTCGACCTCGGATTTCAACCGGAAAATGCCGCATCGTGGCGAATCGAGACGAACCAGCCGTTCAGCAGTGGTGCTGAGTGGAACGCTTACCTCCAGCGATTGACTGATGAGGTAGAAGCCATTCCGGGAATCGAATCAGCAGGCCTGACCGACACATTGCCGCTTGGCCGGAACCGGGCCTGGGGCCTCAGGGCTGAAGGCCAGGTGTATGGTCCCGGTGAAACACCGGTCGCCTTCCCGCGGATCGTGGACAGCGGATATATCGGGACGATGCAGATACCAGTGATATCCGGTCGTGACTTCACGATCCACGACACAGCCGAAACCGACGCAGTCGTCATCATCAATGAAAACATGGCCCGACGATTGTGGCCCGACGATGAGCCCATCGGTCAGAACATCCTGCTGGGGTGGCCCGACGATGAGCCCATCGGTCAGAACATCCTGCTGGGGGGACCTATACGGGTCGTGGGTGTCGTTTCAAATGTACGGCACAGCTCCCTCGAAGAGGATTCCGGCCTTGAGATGTACCTGCCGATCATGCAGCAGGGTGGCGATGGTTTCGCGCTCGATCTGGTGATCAGGTCGGAGCAGCCCCTCGAGTCGATTGCACCGCATATCTCAGCGACCCTGAGAGGAATCGATTCCACCCTGCCGACCGGCGACTTCCGGCCCCTGGAGGAAATCGTCGACCTGGCAGTATCCCCGCGACGGTTCATCCTGCTTCTCATCAGCGCATTCGCGCTGATCGCGCTCTTCTTGGCTTCTCTGGGAATCTACGGTGTCGTCTCGTACTCTGTCAGTCAGCAGACCCGTGAGATCGGGATGTCCATGCTCTACGGAGTCAGCCCGACCGACCCGATCACCCTGGGTGTCATGGTATCGGTACTGGCCCTGCTGTCGGTCGTTGCCGGCTTCCTGCCGGCATTCCGGGCTTCCCGCATCGATCCGATCTCGGTGATCAATTCGGGGTAGATCAGAACCGTTCGGGCGAACGGCTCTGCACAGATTAACCTGATGTATGATCAGGCGTCGATCACGACCAGATCCCGATAATGATCCCCATGATCAGGGTCGTCACACCTCTGAAAGCACTGTCGATCGCCCATAGTTTTACCGGCTTCATGTGAAAGAGCGTCTGACTGAGCATCAGGTGAATGGGATGAAGTATCCTTGCCCTGGCCGCGTATCAGGTCAGGACCCTCATGATAATGGCGTGCAGATAAGACAGCTCGTCATCCGGGAGATCGCGTCCGAACCGGATCGTCTCGGTATCACTTCGCGCCACGATCTCAGATTTCGTCGCCATACGGGCCAGTTTCCTGAGCATCGAACCGGGGGCCAGTATCTTCTCTATCTTCAGACTCTGTTCGGTGGATTCACCTTGTTCTTCACCTGCCTCACGGATCGCGGTATCGAAGATGTCCTTCCGCCCCACCAGTTCGAACTCTTCGAGGTCAGAACCGGGGATCTCAGTCACCTTTCGTCTGCGCCCGGTACCCTCTTCGATCCGCAACATCAACTGTGAGACAGTGATCGTTACCCGGTGACGCGCCTTTCTCAGAGCAGTGGCAAGAGTAATGACAACCGGTATCACGATGAAGAAGAGCCCCAGGAAACCGCCAAAAAAGAGCTGCGTTTCCACCGGCGTACCCGAACCGAAGAGTGGACGCAGGAAGAAGAGTCCGACCACGCCGGCAAAGAGAAGAGCCGGGATGATCGCAGCAAGATGTGCCGGTTTCAACCCCGGGGACGGGATCTCGATCACGGTGCCGTCGATATCCTCCCGTATGGTCGTTTTCATCCCCCAGGGCGCCGCGGGCAGTCGCACACGTTCCCGCGTTCGACGCTGTCGCTCCCGTACCGACTCATCCAGTTCATTGAGCGATCGATGGATGGTCACCCCCGAGGACCGATCCTCGATGTCCCGACCGAGGAAGCGGGCGAGCTCCTCACCGACCTGCCGGGCCTTCTGATAATCGACAGGCGCCTCGTACTCGAATGCCTCCACCTCCCCTCTGCCGGCGAGTTTCACTGGAAAGACGATCGTAGAGGAATTGCCACTGCCCCGATTCTCCTTGCTGATGGTGACCCGGTCGAAGTCGAGCAGGTTGTACTCGGTCGTTCTCATCGGCACCAGGAGACCCCACCATTTCGTCACCCGCATGGTCGTCCTGTCGATGGTGATACCAGACCGGCCGAACATGAGCCCCGCTCCGACGCCCCCGAAGACGAGTCCGAACAGGAGAAGCATGATCGCGGGTGTATCGTCTTCCACCTCGACTCCGGTTACTCCCAGGCCGGTCAGCAGTATGAACACACCGACGGTGAAGAAAGGCAGGCCGAACAGCATCAGGCAGCCGCCACCGGTTTTCTGCTCCATCCTCTGGTCAATTCCGTGTTCCATCAGCGTCCTCGGCCCGTTTCCTGGTCACACCACATCATTCCCGGATAATCGACTGCTCCTCGGAGTTTATCATGGACAATACCATTCCGGGTAATCGACTTTACGTTCATGCGGCAGATCAACTACGCGATCCCGAATGAACACGGCATCTGGGCCCTCTGGCTCTCACCCTTCCTGGTCGGTTGGGGAGTTGCCGGAACCGGCTCAACAGCGACGCTCTGGACCTTCTGTGCCATACTCTTCGCCTTTCTGGCCCGTCACCCGCTGATCATTCTGGTCAAAGTCCGGGCCGGGCGAAGAAATCAGAACGATCTTCGTCCTGCTCTGCTCTGGACCATCGGCTATTCACTGGTCACTGCATTCTTCGCGGTCCTGATCGTTATTTCCGGAAATGGTCTGATATTGACCCTCACAGTTCCGGCCATCGCGCTGCTCGTCTGGCATCTGCGCCTGGTCTACCGGAGGAGAGAACGTCAGATGCCGGTGGAACTGGTGGGCAGCGGAATCCTGGCCCTGGCAGCGTCCGCCGCACACATCTCATCGACGGGAAGCTGGACGGTGACTGCGCTCCTTCTCTGGCTCCTCACCTGGGGATACGCGGTGGTCTCAATCGTCTATATCTACCTGCGATTGGACCAGCGTCAGCTTGAGGAGGCGGAAGAGAGGGAGGAGAGCATTTCTCATCGGCTGAGCATGGGTAGACCAGCAATGCAGATCGCAGCGGCGATGCTCATCCTGGTTACAGCAGGTACGTACTTCAGTATCCTGCCCCGCTTTGCTCCCCTGCCCTTCGGTATCACCCAGATCCAGGTGATCGCCGGCACCCTTCGGCCGGCCATCGGCGTGCAGCCGTCCCGTATCGGTCTCTCGCAGGTCGGAGCGTTCCTGATCTTCACCGCTCTCACCATCTGGACTTTCAGGATATGAGCATCCGCCTTGAAGAACTGGGCTGGGACGCGACCCTCGAAGAGGGATTCGCACGCTTCGACGAACAGGGACTCTCCCCCGGACGGGTCATCTCCCAGCATCGCACCGGCTTCGGCCTGCTGGCCCGGGAGGGTGAGTTCTTCGCGGATGTCACCGGCAGACTGACACATATGGCGCTCACTCCGGCCGATATGCCGGTCGTGGGAGACTGGGTCGCCGCCGTGATCCGGCCGGCAGAGGGCACCGCCACGATCACGGAAATCATCCCCCGAAGAACCTGGATCTCGCGCCAGGCCGCAGGTGAGAAGACCAGAGAACAGTTGATCGCGGCCAATCTCGACATCGTATTCATCGTCACCGATCTCGGCCGTGACTACAATCCGCGTCGGCTGGAACGATATCTCACCCTGGTGAAGACCGGTGGCGCAGAACCGGTCATCCTGCTCAACAAGTCAGACCTGGCTGAAGATCTCGAGGGACGTGCGGCTGAGACCCGATCCCTCTTCGAGCGGGTCGAAGTCCTTCCCCTGAGCGCTCTCCACGGCGATGGCATCGAAGCGATCAGAGAACGGATCCCGTCCGGCAGAACGGGAGCGCTGGTCGGATCCTCGGGTGTGGGCAAATCCACCCTCATCAACATGCTGATCGGCCATGAGCTGCTGGAGACCCGGGAAGTGCGGAGAGGTGATGGTAAGGGCCAGCACACCACCAGCAGACGTGAACTGATCATGCTGCCGGACGGTGGCATGCTGATCGACACTCCCGGAATGCGGGAGGTTCAGCTCTGGGCTGATGAGGAGGGTCTCTCCGGTGCCTTCCCCGAGATCGATGGATTGAAGGATGCCTGCCGGTTCCGCGATTGCGCGCACGACGCCGAACCGGGCTGCGCGGTCATCGCAGCCGTGGAGGCAGGCAAGATCCCGATCGAGCGCCTTCTCAGTTACCGGAAACAGCAGAAAGAGATCGAATGGCACATCAGGAGGAGCGATCCGATCGCCCGTGAAGAAGAGGGCAAACGGATCGCCCGCCTGGTCAAAGAAGCCAAGAAGATGAAGAAACGCTGACAGCCGGTGCTGGAGCCTGTTCTCCGGCTGACCCTGGTCTCCGTATCGGATCGATCAGAAGGTCAGGGGCAGATCACCTGAACCGTTTCACATAGAAGTGGCAGTATGGCCGATTGCCGTTGTTCGCATAGTAATCCTGGTGATACTCCTCGGCCGGCCAGAAGATGTCGGCCGGTTCGACCTCGGTCACGACGTCATAGCCATTGCCCTTGAGGATCTGTATCAATTCTTCGGTCGTGTCTCTCTGTTCCGTATCAACGTAGAAAACAGCGGAGCGATACTGTGAACCCACATCGGGGCCCTGCCGATCCTGTTGGGTCGGATCATGGATCTCGAAGAAGTATTTCGCCACCGTCCGGTAATCCGTTTTCGAAGGATCGAAGATCACCTCGACAGTTTCCGCGTGACCGGTCCGACCGGTGCAGATCTCCTCATAGGTGGGATCGTCCTTGCGGCCACCCATATACCCCGACCGCACCGAGATCACACCATCGAGGGCTTCGACCAGATGCTCGGTCCCCCAGAAGCAGCCACCGGCGAAGTAGGCCGTCTGATTCGTGACCTCCTGTGAAGCGGACGAGGCCGTCTGCACCAGGGAAGGCAGTTCCTGCCCCGCAGGGATGAACTTCATTGAGATCGAGTTGACGCAGTGTCGGGTATCCTTCTGTGTGAGCCCTTCTCCCAGGAATACATGTCCGAGGTGACCACCGCAGGTGGCGCAGATGATCTCTGTTCGCATGCCGTCGGCATCGGGAACTCTGAGGACGGCGCCATCGATCTCATCATCAAAACTCGGCCATCCGCAATCGGAGACGAACTTGTCGGTGGAGAAGTAGAGGGGCGCATCGCACTGCTTGCAGATATAGGTTCCCTCTTCATGGTGATCATGGAACGGAGACGAACTTGTCGGTGGAGAAGTAGAGGGGCGCATCGCACTGCTTGCAGATATAGGTTCCCTCTTCATGGTGATCATGGAACTCATTGGTGAAGGGCATCTCGGTGCCCTTATCGATGATCACACGTGCTTCATCAGGAGTCAGTTCATTCAGTGACACGTTCTGTACCCCGGAAAATGTTTGAGCCGGGACCGGACGGAGCTGCTGGGAGCACGCTATCGCCAGCAGCATCATTCCGAACACCCCGAACAGTATCAGGTTCTTTCCACCCATGGTAATCACTCCAGGTTGATTAGCGCAGGGCTTCTTCGCGACCAGTCTCCCACATTATCACTGCCCTGCCCACTGGTCTGTGCAGATGTATCCGATATTATTACGGATTCCTAAGTATTATCACGGATGCGATCATCCCTCTGTTTACCGCTGTTGTATCCACTCTGGTATGGTGCTGGTTGATCCCGACACTGCTTTTCCCCACGCTCCTGCCAGTACCATGGAAAGACATACTCCTCTGAAGGTTGCATACTATCTTAAACCACTATTATAAATCATTAACGATGTTTTAGAGGGTATATAGATTATTATATCATATTATAAGCAGTATGTATTTATATACATCTCTATAAGACATATATTACCATATACATGGTATATAAGCGTATATAGAGTTATCTAGAGGTAATATTAACTGTTTATTGCTGTCAATATACTGTAAACAGCAAACGGGGGGGGGTGCAGTCTGCCGACTACACCCCGCTCCCATCAGGTGCCGAAGTATATCAACCTGCCGGATCAGTCTCTGCGGGGATCCGGCTTCAGCTCGATGATACTGACGGCCGTCGTTTCACCGTACGTGACCGTGACCTTGTAACTGCCTGCCACCAACGGTATCACCCGAGGCGCGTCCGGATCCATGCGCCTGAATCCCATCCCGAAGGAGGATCCGGCGGCGACCTCCACCATGTTCAGCCCGCGATCTCCGGGACCCTCGATCTCACGAACGGTCTCTCCCGTGATCGATTCAAGGGTGATCTGAACACTATCCACCTCTTCTCCAACCCAGTAGTTGATCCTGAGACTGTTGCTGGGATTCTCGCCCTCGAACGGCTTGTCACCTGGAAATTCCTGTGCCTGTGCCATGTTCCACAAGGTGATCGGGGATATTTCCAGCAGTTCGAAATCCTTCTCCATCACCTCGGGGGTGAGTGATTCCAGTCCGGCAACATCGTCCATCACCCATGCTCCGAGCCCGTGGGTACCGATGATTACATCCCGATCGCGGGGGTGGACCACCAGATCGTGAACCGGTGTCACCGGCAGGTTATTGCTGAAAGAGGTCCAGCTCGTTCCCCTGTCGAGAGACACGTACACGCCGCTCTCGGTTCCCAGGTAGACCAGGTTGACGTTGTGGGGATCCTCAGTGACCACATAGGCAGGATCATCCTCGGGGAGTCCCTCACTCAAACGGACGAAAGTCTCACCAAAGTCATCGGTGCGGTAGACATACGTTGTGTTGTCACCGTACCGGTGCCCGTCGAAGGTCACATACGCCCGACCCTCTTCGAACCCGCTCGGCCGTACCCGGCTGACCCAGGTGGTCGGCGGAACACCGGGGAAGCGTCCGGTCACATCGGTCCAGTGAACCCCTCCATCACGGGTCAGGTGCACTCTTCCATCATCGGTTCCGACCCAGATCAACCCAGGAACCATCGGTGATTCACCGATAGTGATGATGTTGCAGTAGTTCTCAGCACCGGTCGCGAAGTCACCCCGGTTGGTCGCGGTGTACTTCTCCTCATCGGCGGTGGTGAGATCAGGACTGATTATGGTCCATGAATCGCCCCGGTCCACGCTCCTGAAAAGGTATTGGCCTCCATAATAGATCGTATGCGGATTATGGGGAGAGAGGATGATCGGCGCGCTCCAGTTGAACCGGAATGTTGTGCCCGGTTCGACCGATGACACCACATTGTCGCCACTGCCACCCATACCCATCATCGCCATCATCTGCTCCCGACCTGACAGCGCTTCCCCTTCGGGACGGGGTGCCCGGGGCGAGATGCCTGCCCTCTCGCCGGTGGTGATGTTGACCCGTGACAGGTTGCCCCCCTGGCTCTCGGCGTAGAGGATCAGGTCGGGATCGAAGGGATCGATCTGGGCGTGGAATCCATCGCCGCTGTGGTAATTCTTCCAGTCTTCGTTGAGGATCCCCCGTCCGCGAAGTGCCATGTGAGGGCCGCCCCAGGTGCCGTTGTCCTGCAGACCGCCGTAGACGTTGTACGGCTCGGCCATGTCATACCCAACCGCATAGAACTGGGCCAGGCAGAGGTTGTCGCAAAAATTCCAGGTCGCTCCCTGGTCCCAGGAGATCGAGATGCCGCCGTCGGAACCGACAACCAGGTGGTCGGTATTGGTGGGATCGATCCACATGGCATGGAAATCGACATGATGGCCGCCGGTGATGTCTTTCACGCCGCGATCTTCTTCTTCACCGTCGCCACCTCCTCCACCGAAGCCGCCCTGCCCTGCAGTGTCATAATCCCCGACCCACTTCAGGGCTTCTTTCACGTCGGCCTTGTAGAGGCTGCCTTCGACCAGGTAGACCCGGTTCGGATCATGCGGATCCACCCGTAGCTGGTTGTAGTAGAAGGGGCGTCCGTTGCGCCGGTCGAACCGTTCCCACGTGCGACCGCCGTCGGTACTCTGATACGTGCCACTCATGCTCGGCGGACTCTGCCGCCGCATGAACCGGGCCGGCTCTCCGGTCTGCTCTTCCGGCTCGGGAGCATCGGGATCGGACGCGAAGCTCTCGATCCGAACGAACATGATCGAGGGATCATCGGGGAAGATGTCAATGCTGATCTTGCCGTTCTGATCTGAGGGAGGCAGCCCTCCACCCTCGACGCGGGTCCAGTTCGAACCACCGTCGGTTGATTTCCAGATTCCGTTGTTCGGACCACCGCCGCTGAGAAGGATCCACGGTTTACGCTCCCGTTCCCATGAGGTCGCCCAGACGATGTCGGGATCGGTGGGATCGAGGATGACGTCGTAGAAACCGGTCCCGTCATCGAAACCGATCAGTTTCTGCCAGCGACGTCCTCCATTGGTGGATTTGAAAAGCCCGCGATCACCCATGTTCCGGTCCCAGAGGTTGCCCAGCGCGGCGACGTAGAGGACATCGGGGTCACGCGGGTCCACTACGATCCGACCGATGTGATACGTGTTTTCAAGCCCCATGTGATCCCAGCTCCCTCCACCATCCCGGGACCTCCAGACCCCGTCACCCCAGCTGATCGAATTGCGGGAATGGGGTTCACCCATGCCGACGTAGATGACCTCGGGATCGGAGGGCGCGATAGCGATATCCCCGACCGCCCCGGTCTTGCCGCCCTTGAAGACCTGTTCCCAGGTGGTACCATTGTTGATGGTCTTCCAGAGACCGCCAGCTGAGGCAGCCACGTAAATGGTCGAGGCCTCACCGCCCTTTGGCACCGCGACATCAGATACCCGGCCTGACATGTTGGCCGGCCCGATCTGCCGCCAACTGTATTCACCAACGATGGATTCGTCCGCTGTCTGGGAGAGAGCCGGCATAGAGAACATCGCTGCCATGACCACGGCTGCCAGGACGAGCGGGACTCTGGTCTGGATTCTGGAGAGACGCATGAGTTCGATTCCTCTGTTGGAATGGTCCACCCGGAATTTCACACACGATTCCGTTGGGTGAGTTCTGTCCCTTTTATAGTCTGCAATGAAGCAGACCGTCACCTTCATCCGGTTATTTTCCGCCTCAGGTCTCCGTCGAGAGTGAAGTACCGATGGTGATCCGACTCGGCGGCCAGGAACCCGAAAGAAGCCCAACCATCCTTCATCAATATCCGCTCGTAGATCGCTTGTGCCTCTTCCCGGTCACCATTGTAGAAGTGCCAGTTTCCGATGCCATATACCAGGGCATCATTTGAACTCCCTTCGAGGCCATCACCCGACACTTCATTCAGCGAGAGGAGTCCCTTGTAGAGCAGGCAGAGGTGGTAGTAGGCGGTGTTCTCTATGATCTCCATCTCCGCGTGGATCGGTTCGAGTACCGCCACGGCCTCATCATCACGCCCGAGTCGCCTCAGGATCATGTAGAGCCAGTGGACCGACGAGACGATACCATCATCGCCCCGTGATACCGTCCGGCACTTCCGGTACGCTTCGAGCGCCTCTTCCATGTTCCCCTTCAGATAGTGAGCCAGCCCGAGATGGTACCAGATGTTGCTATGGAGGGTGCTCAACGGGATGTTCAGGGCGTTGGGCAACCCGTCCGGTTCGATCTCATCTTCGGTCCCCTCAATCAGACGACCAGCGATTGTGAAGTCCTCTATGGCCCTGTCGAATTCCCGCAGGGTGATATACCGGTGACCCCGGTGACGGAACATCCGGGCATCCTCGGGAAAGGCCTCGATCCCGTGCGTGAAGATCGAGACAGCCTCCCGGTACTCACCCATGTAGGCAGCACGACGCCCGTACCAGATGAGCGCATCGGCATCATGCGGGTCGGCCTCATGGTCCAGTCTTGCCTGCTCGTACCGCTCCACAACGGCTTCAGATGGAGCTGCTGATGAGAGTGAATCACCAAGCAGAGAAACGGCCTGGATCCCATCAGGCAGGTCGGGAAGGATCGCCTCTTCGCGGCCGCCACTGCAGGTGGCGCCGACCAGGACGAATCCGAGAAGGACGATTCCGTGGAGGATGTTGTTGAGATGGATCCCTGAAACGGTCATGAGCATGTCATCCGGTTGCGGGTTGAGCATGCATCATATCAGACCTGACAGTGGGATGGCTGAAAAAAAATTCGCGGCTGAAACCAATGGAATTTCAGATACCGGGACAAGAAACTCTATTTACACAATCATCCGGCCGTCTCTATCCTCGCCCGGGGATCCCATCTCCCGAAACATGCGATACATGGAGGGTCATGTGAGGGCACGTCCACACAGATGGTTCACTTTCTGGTTTACAGTCGGCCCGGTGCTGCTGCTCATATCGTGCGGAACCTCTCCCAGCGACATATCGCCGAATGCCGTCGTGCCGAGCGCGGAACAGCTTGCGTATCACCGGATGGAGTTCACCGGCTTCATCCATTTCACCGTCAATACCTTCACCGACCGGGAATGGGGATTCGGAGATGAGTCCCCTTCCATCTTCGCCCCCTCACAGTTCGATGCCGATCAATGGGCCTCGATAGCGGCTGAGATCGGGATGAAGGAACTGATCCTGACGGTCAAGCATCACGACGGCTTCTGCCTCTGGCCATCGGACCATACCGATCATTCTGTCAAACAGAGTCCGTGGAAGAACGGTGAGGGCGATCTTGTCGGAGAGTTCGTCGAGGCGTGCAGGAAGTACGGCCTGAAGGTCGGTCTCTATCTCTCTCCCTGGGACCGGAACCATGCCGACTACGGGCACGCCGCCTACATTGAATACTACCGGAAGCAGCTCACCGAACTGCTGACCCGTTATGGCGAGGTCATTGAGATCTGGGTGGACGGAGCCAACGGCGGAACCGGCTGGTACGGTGGAGCCAACGAAGAGCGGCGGATTGATCGCACCACGTACTACGACTGGGATGTAACCTTCACTCTGGTCAAATCGCTGCAGCCGGGTACGCTGATCTTCTCAGACGCCGGTCCTGACATCCGATGGATCGGGAACGAACGGGGGTACGCAGGTGAAACCAACTGGTCGATGCTCGATATCGATCGGGTAACCATCGGTGAATCGAATCAGGCCTATCTGAACACCGGCGATCCGGAGGGAACTCACTGGACGATCCCCCTCTGTGACACTTCGATCAGACCGGGATGGTTCTACCATGCCGACCAGGACGACAGGGTCAAATCATTGCAGGAACTGCTCGATGTCTATTACCGGTCGGTCGGCCGCAACGGCGTCCTTCTCCTGAACATCCCGCCCGACAAGCGGGGGTTGATCCATGAGAACGATGTCGCTGCCCTGAGGGA
>JALGVQ010000016.1 GCA_025774615.1 bacterium | reverse complement strand
TCTTGCGTCCCGGCAAGTTGCGCTCAGGTTCTCTGAACCGAACCTTCGGCACCTCGATTGTGGCCATGCTTCCCATATGACGGAGATTACTCGTTTGGCTCGGGGAAAGCCATCGCAAAGGACTTGGGCACTTGTGCCCAATAGAGGACGTTTGGTGTGATGCAGAAACTGAGCGAATACAAAACTGTCCAGGCTCCGCTGATTCGCTATGCAGAGGAAGCGGGTTGGACGTATGTGTCACGTTCGGAAGCGGTGGCGTTTCGGAAGGGCGAAGGCGGGCTTCTATTCAACAGGGTTCTCGAAGAGAAGCTGGTTGAACTGAATCCCGGACTGATTACTGCAGGCAATGCCGGTGACGTAATTCGCAGGATCGAGGCGGTACGAAACACGATTGAGGGAAATGCGGAAATCCTGGCATGGCTGCGCGGGGAGCAGAGTGTCTACGACGAAGGCGAGAAACGAGAACGGAATGTCACGGTTGTCGATTTCGTAACGCCGGATCGAAACACGTTCCACGTCACGGATGAGTGGCAATACACAAACGGACAGGAAACGAATCGCGCAGATGTGATGTTCCTGATCAACGGGATCCCCGTTGCCATCGTGGAAACCAAGAATGCGACCAGAGCCAAGGGCATTGAAGAGGGCTTGATCCAGATCCGGGAATATCATCACGAAACTCCGGAAATGCTGACCGCACCCCAGGTTTTCGACATCACGCATCTGATCGACTTCTACTACGGTGTAACCTGGAATCTTGATCGCAAGAATCTCTTCAACTGGAGGGAGATCGCAAGAATCTCTTCAACTGGAGGGACGAAGAAGACGGAAACTATGAAAAGAAGGTGAAAGTCTTCTTCGACAGGCAGCGCTTTCTGACCATGCTGAAGGAATGGATTCTGTTTTTCTATAAGGAAGACGAACTGCAGAAGACCGTTCTCCGACAGCATCAGACCCGAGCGATCGATTGCATCCTGGCGCGCTGCACGGACGCGACACGCACAACGGGTCTGGTCTGGCACACCCAGGGCTCGGGCAAGACGTTCACGATGATCTCAGCGGCGCGTCTGATCCTCAAGAATCGCGATACCTTCGGCAAAACTACCGTGATTCTGATGATCGATCGCAACGAACTGGAGGGCCAGCTTGCCGGATGGGTAGAGCGCATCCTTGGCGAGATGTCCTCCCATGACATCAGCATCGAGTACGCGACAAGCAAGCAGAAGCTTCGCGAGCTGCTGGCCTCAGATTTTCGAGGCCTGATTGTATCGATGATCCACAAGTTTGACGGTATTCGGAAGGATATCAACACGCGCGAGAACATCTTTGTGCTGGTCGATGAGGCGCACCGGACCACGGGTGGCGACCTAGGAAACTACCTGCTTGGAGCATTGCCGAAAGCTACGCTGATCGGCTTCACGGGTACGCCCATAGACAAGACAGCCTATGGTAAAGGGACTTTCAAGACGTTCGGCAAAGAGGATGAGCAGGGATATCTCGACAAGTATTCAATAGCGGAGTCGATTGAGGACGGTACAACCGTACCGCTCAAGTATACGCTGGCTCCAAGCGAGATACGCGTTCCACGTGAACAGTTGGAGCAGGAGTTCCTCGATCTCGCGCAGGCCGAGGGCGTGAGTGATGTTGATGAACTCAACAAAATTCTCGACCACGCCATGCGTCTGAAAACGTTCCTGAAGGCGGACGACCGGATCGATAAAGTCGCTGCATTCGTCGCCAGGCACTTTTCGGAGAACGTCGAACCACTGGGCTACAAGGCATTCCTCGTGGCTGTCGACCGTGAAGCATGCGCCCTGTACAAAGAGGCTCTGGATAAGGTTCTCCCGCATGAATACTCAGTGCCGATCTATACATCCGCACAGCATGATAGCGAGAAATATCCGCTTGTTTACCAGCATCAGATTTCACCGGAATCTGAAAAGAATGCCCGCAAGCTGTTTCTGAAAGCCGATGTAGAGCCGAAGATTTTTATTGTGACCGACAAGCTCTTGACCGGGTTTGACGCACCGATCCTCTATTGCATGTATCTCGACAAACCCATGCGTGACCATGTTCTGCTGCAGGCCATTGCTCGCGTGAACCGCCCGCATGAGCATGATCCTGAAACACAGAAGCCCTGCGGATTGGTAGTCGATTTTGTCGGTATCTTTGAGAAGCTGGAAACGGCGCTTGCCTTCGATTCAGATATCGTGAGCGGCGTGATCGAGGACCTGGATATGTTGTTTGACAGGTTCAGGGAACTCATGACTGGTCCCGCTCAGGAGTATGTGAAGCTATGCCGGGGTCCGATTGACGACAAGACAGTCGAGAGAGCTATAACGACATTTTTCGAGCAGGAGAAGCGGGAGGATTTCTACAAATTCTACAGGCAAATCGAGACACTGTACGAAATCCTGTCTCCGTCGCCTGATCTGCGGGACTTCATCGACGACTTCAGTTGTCTGTCGTTGTTGTTCAAGATCATCCGCAATGCCTTCAGCAAGAAAACCAGCCTCTACGGTGATGTTGCAAGGAAGACAGAGGAACTGGTCCGCGAAAAGGTGGAGAGTTACGGCCTCGAAAGCACACTTTCGGTCGTCAAGATTGATGAGAAGACGTTGGCAGCGATCAACGAGAACAGTGGTTCCGACAAGGGCAAGATCATCAACCTGGTGAACAGCATTCGAAAGACCATTCTGGAAGATGCTGATAGTAATCCTTATCTGAAGCCGATCGGGGATCGGGCGGAAGCGATCATGGAGGCGTACGATGAACGACAGGAGACCACCGAAGAAGCCCTGAACAAGATCGAAGCGCTCATTCGTGAAATCGTCGAGGCACGGCAGTTACAAGAGCACATGGGTTTCGACGATACGACTTTCTCCTTCTTCTGGACGTTGAAGAAGGAATCTGTTGCACAGCCGGAAAGAACTACTGCCGTCATCCGCGTGATCTTCGACAGATTCCCGCATCACCGGGACAATGCCGCCGAACTCCGCCAGTTGAAGGCTGAGCTGTATAAGGTGCTCCTGCCCCTGGTGGGTAAAGAAAGCATGGTTCTGGTTGCAGAAAAGTTGCTTCGCGCGGAGGTGACCTGATGCAGCCTTCGCTCAAAGGCTATGGCGCACAAGGCAAGAGACGTACACCTCGAGAGAAGGAAGACTTCAAGACTGAGGTCCGCGAATGGGCTGACAGGCTGAAGGTGAAACCCTCCCAGATCCGTGTCCAGAAGATGCGAAGCAAGTGGGCTTCGTGTTCACCAGGGAAGTGGATCAGCTTCAGCGAAGATCTTCTCAAAGAGTGCAGTGGCTTTCAGAGATATGCCATCGTGCACGAGCTTCTTCATCTACGAATCCCCAATCACGGGAAACTGTTCAAGAGCCTCATGTCCATCTACGTGCCGGATTGGGAGAGATGGGCTAACGGATCAGAGAGAGACCTGTAAAGGTCACTTCCGGAAAAGGGGTTCCTCCGGTATTGAAAGAGAGTGGTTGTCATTCGGGGTGCCGATATTGACATTCAGATACCGGCCACCCTGAATGTGAAGGATTCTATTACTTGCGTATCGAGGCCATCCGTTCCCACCTGGCCAGATTCTCCCGTGATGCGTTGCGGAGTCTCTCGGCGCGGGATTACAGCTTCAACCTGATCCTTGCCGTCATCATCGGCATCATCGGTGGGTATGGCGCTGTAGGCTTCCGTTACGCCATCTCCGGAGTCCAGCATCTTGCCTACGGGATCGCGGAACCGGGTTTCAGCTTCATCCTCGGCCTGCCGTGGTATCTCCGTCTGGCCATACCGGTGCTCGGTGGTCTGATCGTCGGCCCGATAGTGACCTTCATGGCTTCTGAGGCAAAGGGGCATGGGGTTCCCGAGGTCATGGCCTCGGTGGCAACCAGCGGTGGGATAATCCGCGGACGGGTTGCTGCAGCGAAGGTCGTGGCCAGTGCTGTTACCATCGGATCGGGCGGTTCAGCCGGTTCAGAGGGACCGATCGTACAGATCGGTAGTGCGGTAGCCTCGAAACTGGGTCAGCTCCTGCGTGTCAGCCCCCGTCGCATGAAGACCTTCGTGGGATGCGGAGCTGCCGCGGGAATAGCCGCGACGTTCAATGCGCCGGTCGCCGGCATGCTCTTCGCGGTCGAGATCATCCTGGGTGATTTCGGGGTGGCCCAGCTCAGTCCGATCATCGTCTCGTCGGTGACCGCAACCGCGATAAGCCGGGCTTATCTCGGATCCGCTCCCGCATTTGCCGTACCGGGATATGAACTCGCCAGCCCCATAGAACTGCTCTACTACGTCGCTCTCGGTGTAGCTGCTGGTCTGGTGGCCGTGGCATTCGCCCGTTCCCTCTCCGCTTCAGAGTCATTCTTCGAAAGGCTGCGGGTTCCCGACTGGCTGAAACCGGCTATCGGGGGGCTGGTCATCGGTATCCTGGGTGTAGTGGGAATGTCACACGTATTCGGAGTGGGTTACGAATTCATCGAGGAAGCCCTCAGTGGCCACCTCACACTCTTGTTGTTGCTGCTCCTGATCGTGGCCAAGATCGTCGCGACCTCAGCTACCCTCGGATCGGGTGGGTCGGGTGGGATCCTGGCCCCATCCCTCTTCCTCGGTGCCATGACCGGTGGAGTCGTCTGGTATGCCGCCAGCGCGATCTCTCCGAACATCGTCACATCGAGCTATGGAGCCTACGCTCTCGTGGGAATGGCGGCGGTCGTGGCGTCTGCCACAAGAGCTCCTCTCCAGGCAATCCTGATCCTCTTCGAACTGACTGGTGGATATGAAGTCATCCTGCCACTGATGCTCTCCTCGATCATTGCGGTCATAGTGGGGCACCAGCTCATGGAGGAGAGCATCTACACCGTCAAGCTCCGCGCGAAAGGGATCCTGCTCCGCCGGGGAACCGAGATCAACGTACTGAAAGGGATGCGGGTCCAGGAGGTGATGTCCTCGGAGGTCTTCACCGTACCGCACAATATGAGACTCGGGCCGTTCCTCGATCTGGTCGCCGAGATCCCCGTGCATTCATCCATCTTCGTCGTTGATGCAGAGGAGCAGCTCATCGGCAATATCTCCTATCAGGAAATCCGGCGGGTTCTCTCCGATATCCAGGCGCTGGAGCCATTACTGGTGGTGACCGACGTGGCCAACCTGGACACCCGGAGTGTTGCTCCACAGGATACACTCGACGTGGCGATGCGGATGTTCGAGTCGCGCAGTCATGAAGAACTTCCGGTCATCGACCCGACCTGTCCGGGCCGGATCATCGGGTCTCTGCACCGGGCGGATGTGGATGAGGCATATCAGAACGAGATCCAGAGGCGGGACCTTCTGGGAAGTGTCGAGACCAGTAACGAATCGCTCAGGAAGGGGCGTACAGTCCAGTTCGCTCCCGGATATCTGATGACCGAACTGGAAGTGCCTTCCCACTATATCGGTCAGAACCTGCGGTCGCTCGATCTGAGGAATAAAGAGAGGATTGAAGTGATGATGGTCCGGCGACATGATCCGAACGATCCTCACCGGCCGGTGAGTCTGATGCCTTCAGCCGATCTGATACTGGAGCAGGGAGATCGTATGCTGATCAGCGGCCCTCAGAAGGTGATCGAGCAGCTGGCAAAGAGCTGATCACTCCCGTTCTTTGTCTGGTCGTTTTGCCGTATAAGCCATTCCGAGGATCGATCCTGCGCCATAATACCCGCGCGTTCCGGGGTCGTAAAAGATCGGTTTCAACAGTTCGATATCGGGAACACCATTCTCACCGATCACCGATTCATCCACCTTTACGTCGAGTATCTCTCCCACGTACTGGGTGTGCATCCCTATTTCAAGGGTGTGGTTCAGGCGGCACTCCAGCACCACGGGGAACTCTTCCACCCAGGGGGCATTCACCAGGTCACTCTTTACCGGGGTAAGCCCGAGTTCCTGGAATTTGTCGACATCCCGGCCTGAGAACGTTCCGACGTAGTCGGCTTCCCTGATCAGATCCTCTGAGGGGATATTGATTGTGAACGCGCCGCTCTCACGGATACAGCCGTGGGAGTAGGTGGCGGCTCGCAATGAGATCGCAACCGAGGGTGGTTTTGAGCAGCAGATCCCGCCCCAGGCGGCAGCCATCAGGTTCGGATTGCCCTCGCTGTCATAGGAACCGACCACGAAGACCGGAGTGGGATAGGCAAGTGTTCTGGCACCGAGTGAGCGTTTCAAGACATTCCTCCTGATACAACAGCAGGGAGATCACCTTCCATACCGTGAAACAGACATGGAAGACGACCTCCCCGCCGTAGGTCGGTACGGACGAGAGGGCAGGGGTGCTGCCCGGTCCTCTATCAGACGCTGGGCAGAGCGGTCATCGCGAACACCATGACGAAGAGCGCCACGGTCTCGATGACACCCACCACCATGATGTAGTTGGCAAATCCCTTGCCTGTCTCGGCCTGGGCATCGCAAGCCTTGGCTCCTGCGCGACCCTGCATGAAGGCCGACAGACCCATCGCCACGCCGGCGAGAGCGCCGATAACGAACTGTGCCGCCCAGGTTTCGGCGGGTAGCTCCGCGGCCTGGATGGCGTTCCGCAGGATCATGCCGTAGATCGTCTGGGAGAGGGGCGCGCCCACGAACGCCACGAGGATGAAGGGAGCAGCCTTGTTCTGTGAGAACGCTTTCTTCCAGGCTCCGATCGCCGCCATACCCGCAACACCGGTACCGAAGGCTGATCCTATCGCCGCGAGTACCAGAGAAACATTGAGGTCTCCAAGTCCTTCAATCACTTCGTCACCCTTTCTTGCTCGGTACGTACCGTACGAATGTTGTCATTTCCTGCCGGTCCGGGATCACCCGGTCGGGTATTCACCCGCCCCGAGTCACTCCTTGAACGGCAGGTACTCCTGTCCGGACCACTGCATGTTCATATGTCCGGAGAACTCCAGCATGTTGAGACGGACTCCATGGACGATCACGCCCATGAGACAGAGCACGATGTTGAGCGTGTGCCCCAGGAAAAGCGTTATGGCCGCTGCCAGACCCGCTACTATCCCGGTGATGCCGTCACCGACAGCCATACCATTGAAACTCGCAGCCACAGTCACCGACGCGTACCCCACCGCAAAGAGCCGCAGGTAGGAGACCACGTCCGAGAAGGAACTGATCATCGTGAGAGGCAGATCACCGAGGGTGGTCAGGAACCCCTTAACGATGTTCTTCTGGAAGTTGGCGAAGAGCAGTACCAGCAGGGATCCCGTGATGAGCAGCGGCATCCCGATGCCGGGGAAATCCTTGCTGATGACAAGCGTCCCCGCCACGAAGAAGAGCGTCCAGACGATGAAGATCCAGCCCACTTCGGCCAGTGCCTTTGGTGAGTTGATGACCCGGAACGCCCGCATGGCGTGCGCGACAGTCAGGTGGATCGCGCCGATGAAGAAGCAGAGGTACATCATGAAATTGAGATTGGCCGCCTGTTCGGCTTCTGCCGGGAATGCGCTGATTGCGTTGATGAGTGCCCATTCGAAGATCGGCAGACGCCCGATCCCCTCGAAACCGAACCAGTTGCCCGAAACCAGCCCCCAGAGCATGGTTGCGCCACCCAGCACATACAGCAGGATGAACGGTTCCTTCGGCGCCTTCTTGCCGAACTTCTTCTGTGCGAAGAATCCGAGCGAGACGAAGATGAGGCCGTAGCCGGCATCGCTGACGATCATCGCGAAGAAAAGGCTGAAGAAGATCAGGAAGGGCATGCTGATATCGAATTCGGCATATCCCGGTTTGGTGCCGAGAAAGTTGAACATCGGCTCGATGATCCTCAGCCACTTCGGATTGCGGATCAGGGTCGGTACTTCATCAGGGTTTTCCGGCTCCTCGACCAGATATGCCCAATCGTGTTCGTCGGCTGCTTCCTTCACGGATTCAACCGTATCGACGGGACAGAATCCCTGCAGCAACACGAACTGTTCTTCTTCGCCCATACCGTGCAGCACGTTCGAGAGCTCGAGCTGTTTCTCGAGTTCCGACCGCAGTTCAAGCAGGCCCGACTCTTCCGACTTCATCGCGAAGATCTCTTCATCGATCTCCCCGATGCGTGCTTCCCATTCTGCGAGCATGCGACGGAGTTCAGGAGCCTCGATCTCGGGGACCGATTCCTCACGGAAGTCGAGTCTGTCTATCTGCGTCTCCCCGAAGTAAGCGAAGAAGACCGTGCCCGTTTCATCCCGTTCTTCGAATATCTGTGTCTCCGGCGGCAGGCCTCTGATCGTCTTCCGGTCACCGACGTAGAGACGCACCCAGAGACCGGCGTCGCGCAGCTGCCTGATCGAGCTGCGGGAAACATCACCCCAGCGCTCGTACCATCCATTGATCTGCTGGTGCTCGGTGAGGTTGCCCTCCAGAGTACTGCGTTCCTGCGCCAGGCTGAGAATGGTGGTGATCGCTTCGCGTGGATCTGATGTGCCTTCGGCAGGGGAGGACGTCGCCTCGCTCTCATCTCTTCCGGTCGACTCACTCAGAACAAGTATTGTTTTCTCGAGTTCGCCGAGTTGTGCGACAAGGGCATCGATGTCAGTTGAGAGGGGAGGGGCCATGTTCTTGACATGCAGGACACCGAGAGTACGGAGTCTTCTGAGGGCCGCTTCCCGTTTTCTCGCGCTGAGCAGGAGCGTGACTTGCTGCATTCGGGCGATCATCGGCTGGCCTCCAGGGCTCTCTTCTTGGCGATCTTGTTCTTGGCGATCTTGCCCCGAACCACTTCAGCGGTCATGCCGTCTCCCAGGAAGATCTGGATGATACGGATAGCCTCTTTCGACTCAGGAATCTTGACCTCTTCGAAGAGTTTGATTCTCTGGATGGTTATCCGCAGTTCATTCCGTACGATCTCTTCCTGTTCCCGCAGGATATCCTGTTCGATCCTCCGGCTTATCTGCTCCTTGATGGACACGATCCCGGTATCGACCCAGAAGGGGACCTCGAAGTAATCCCACGGGATATCCTCGAAGATCACCTTGTCGAAGGTGGGGATGTCGATCCCGGCGATGTTGCCGCGCCCGCGCAGGACATCTTCGATCTTGATGTACTCGTTCAGATCGAATCTATCCGCGAAGACACCTGACCAGGCGGAAATCTCCTGCTCAAGCCGCCTGCTGGCGGTATCGAGCGCTTCGACCTCATTCTGGATGCGGCGGATCTCCAGGAGCAGCTGCTTCTTCTTCAACTCAAGCGTGGGCAGATAACGGGTAAACCTCTTGAGGTTATCCTTCTGCTTCTTGAGCTCGTTCTTTGTCAGCCGGACCTTAGCCATCGAGTTTGGTCACCTCGTCAGTAGTCTCTGTGTCGGCTTCGGTGGTCTCCTCCACTGCTGTTTCTTCAGCCTCGGCCTGGTCATCGGCGGACTCTTCTGCAGACTCTTCCTCTGCTGCGTCCAGGTCGACCGGCCAGTACTCCCTGATCAGTTCAGTCCTCAGACCGGTCTCTTCGGGAGTGAAGCATTCAGCAAGGATCTCCCAGCCGCGATCGAGTGCGTCCTCCAGCGAGATCTTCACCGAGAGGTCCATCATTCCCGCTTCGAACCTGCCGCCGTACTTCAGGAGTTTCTGGTCCCAGGAGCTCATGCGGAATCCCATCGCCCGCTTCTCCTCGGTCTCCTTGTAGAGAGCGTAGAGGCGGATCATTCCGTCCATGATGGCGCGGTGGTCGCTGCGTGTATCGTCGTTGACCTGCTGCTTGAGCCGGCTCAGCGAACCGAACGGTTCGATACGGCCGTTCTTGAGATAGAACTGACCCTCGGTGATGTAACCGGTGTTATCGGGTACCGGGTGGGTCACGTCATCCCCAGGCATGGTCGTGACCGCCAGCGTGGTGATGGCGCCCGATCCCTCGAAGTCGACAGCCTTTTCATAACGCGAGGCCAACTGGCTGTAGAGGTCACCCGGGTACCCACGGTTAGAGGGTACCTGCTCCATGGTGATGGCGATCTCTTTCAGAGCATCAGCGAAGTTGGTCATGTCGGTCAGGAGGCAGAGGACCTCCTTGCCCTGGAGCGCGAATTTCTCGGCAACCGCCAGCGCCAGGTCGGGAACCATGAGACTCTCCACGACCGGTTCGTCAGCGGTATGGATGAAGAAGATCGACCGTCCGAGCGCGCCACCCTCTTCGAGGATGTTTCGGAAGAACATGTACTGGTCGAATTTGAGTCCCATCCCGCCGAGGATGATCATGTCGACTTCGGCCTGCATCGCGATCCGCGCCAGCAGCTCGTTGTACGGCTCCCCGGAGATGGAGAAGATCGGCAGTTTCTGGGATGCCACGAGCGAGTTGAAGACGTCGATCATCGGTATGTTGGTACGGATCATCCGCTTGGGGACGATCCTCTTGGCCGGGTTCACCGGTGGGCCGGCGATCTCGATCACGTTCTCGGTCAGCGGGGGACCACCGTCACGCGGCTCACCGCTGCCATTGAAGATCCGGCCGAGCATGTCGTCGGAGAACGAAACCTGCATCGGGTGACCCAGGAATCTGATCTCATCATCGGTGGAGATCCCACGGCTTCCCGCGAATACCTGCAGGTACACCATGTTACCCTCAAGTTTGATGACCTGGGCCAGTGACTTGCCCCGCCACGAAGTGATCTCGGCAAGTTCCTCGTAGGCGATACCTTCTGCCTCTACCGAGATGACGTTCCCTGAGATGCTCAGGATCTTGTTGTAGACTTTCCTCATGCCTCGACAGCCCCTTTGATGAGGTCGTTGATGACTTCCTCCTGCCGGGTGAACTCGTCGGTTCCCATCTGGATGTAGTTCAGGTCGATGAAGGCCTGCCGGAGGTCGTAGAAGAATTTCCGCGCCTCCTCCTTGTTCTCGATCTGGAACTCGACATCAAGGATCTCACCGATCTTCTGCAGGACGAGTGTCTGCCGCTCCGGTGAAGTGGCGGCGTCTACCTCGTCGAACGCGTTCTGCTGCAGATAGACAGAATCGACGAACTCTGATTTCAGGTAAATGATGAAGTCTTCTATCGAAGTTCCTTCTTCACCGACGACCATCATCATCTGATGTACTTCTGAACCCTTGAACAGGAAATCTTTGGCTATTCTGATTGATTCGGCCGGGACAAAACTCTCGTACTTGCTCCAGCTCTCCAGCGGATGGATCGCCGGGTAGCGGCGTGCGTCGGAACGTTCACGGGAGAGGCCGTGGAAGGCACCGACCACCTTCAGGGTCGACTGCGTCACCGGTTCCTCGAAGTTCCCACCGGCCGGGCTTACCGTACCGCCGATAGTGAGGCTCCCGAACTCGCCGTCTGAGAGTTCGACGATCCCTGCCCGCTCGTAGAATTCCGCGATCCGTGATTCGAGATAGGCCGGGAATGCCTCTTCACCCGGGATCTCCTCCAGACGCCCCGACATCTCACGCATCGCCTGTGCCCACCGGGATGTGGAATCGGCCAGCAGCAGCACGTTCAGTCCCATCTGGCGATAATACTCACCCAGTGTAGTGGCGGTGTAGACCGACGCCTCGCGGGCCGCGACCGGCATCGAACTGGTGTTGGCGATGATGATCGTCCGCTCCATGAGGGCACGGCCGGTCTTCGGATCGGTCAGTTCGGGGAACTCCCGCATCGTTTCCACGATCTCGCCGGCCCGCTCCCCGCAGGCGGCGATGATCACGATGTCCACATCGGCGTGGCGGCTGGTGATCTGCTGGAGCACCGTCTTGCCGGCGCCGAATGGTCCGGGAATGCAGTACGTGCCACCCTTGGCCACCGGGAAAAAGGTGTCGATGATCCGGACGTTGGTGTTGAGTGTCTCGGTCGGCATCAGCTTTTGCTGGTAGTTCTTGATCGGGATCTTCACCGGCCAGTTGAACTGCATCGAAAGTTCGATCGTCTGACCGCGATCATCTTTGATCGTGGCGATGGTGCCGTTGACCGGGTGGTCCCCCTCATCGACGATCGACTCGACTGTGTACTCTCCCAGGAAATTGAAGGGTACGAAGATGTAATGGGTGAACTGGGTCTCCGGTACGTGACCGATTCTTGTTCCGGCGATGACCACATCTCCCGGCTTGACCATCGGCGTGAAATGCCAGGGGCGATCATCACCGAGAGAGTCGAGTACGACTCCGCGGGGAAGGAAGAAACCATACTTCTCCGCGATCTCAGGCAACGGATTCTGGAGACCATCGAAGATCTGCGTGAGCAGTCCAGGCCCGAGCTGGATCGAGAGCATATTCGAGCTGAATTCCACCCTGTCACCGATCATCAATCCCTTGGTGCTCTCGTATACCTGGAGGGACGCGATGTCGTTCTGGATCTTGATGACCTCGGACTTCAGCCTCTCATCACCGCTGATCGCGAAGCCCACCTCGTTCTGCGAGATGGCGCCTTCGAATTTCACGTTGATCATGTTTCCACTGATGCCGACGATCTCACCGATTCGTTGGTTCATGCTGTCACCCTGCTGATTTCACGGAAGGTTTCCATTCCCCTCTCCTGATCGAAGAGGGCGAGTTTGTCGAGTATCTGCAGCTTCAGGTAGTAGATAATCAGGAAGTCGAAATCGAAGTGGTGGTCCTTCTCTCTTTCATCTATGAAGTCCCACCGGTATTTGAGGAGTCGCTTCTCGATCTCAAGGGGATTCCCGTCTTTCAACAGGGCAGGGGTGAAGCTGTCCGGCTTGTACTCTTCTCCCTCGCTCTGCGCCCTCCGCCAGAGGGCCAGGTCGTTCCGGAACTCATATTCGAACTTCTTGAATTTCCTCAGCAATGCCGGGCCCGGGTCGTCGTGGGAGGTGTCGAAGAGGTAGATGTGCATGAGCTTCACGAAATCACTGAACCTCAACCACTTCTTCGCTTCCTCTGTGAACAGCCCGATCGACATCTCCGCCGGCCGATCGAATTCGAGCGTCGGGAGCTGGGCGATCAGGTAGTAATGCTTATCCATCCTGCCCGTCCAGGATGGCTTTCAGACGCGGCTGAAGGAATGCCATCAGGGCTTCGGTGATACTCTCATCCGTGAAGTCGAAATACACGCTGTCATCCTTCATTCCGATCCGGAATCCATGAGAGATGTCGTTACTCGCCCTGATGAAGATCGAGTCTTTCAGCTCTTCTCCGACCCCCGTGAAGAGGAGTCCTTCCAGTTTCTGCGTCTCATCCTCATTAAGAGAGAGTTCAGCGGTCGCGCCCGATTGCCACTGGTCAGTGATCCGCTGGATGATCTCTTTCATCGTCTCGGGTGTGAGAGACTCGGCGACCTTGCGGCGGAATACCCGGTCCAGCGTATCGGTTATCCGGGTCTTGAGGAGGAGTTCGGAATCACGGGCTGCCTGCCGGAGGGCCAGCTCACCGTTTTCCTGGAGCCTGGCAGCCTCTGCTCTGGCCTCCTCGATTATCTTCTCCGCTTCACTGCGTGCTTCCTCGATGATCGCGGCGGATTCTTCGCGGGATTTGTCCATCATCTCGCGGGAGGCCTGTTGTGCTTCCTCCACGCCCTCCGTCCGCAGCTTCTCTATCAGACTGTCCAGTTTCACATCCATCGGCTCGATCCGTTGTTAAGTGCTGGCTACCGGTTAGAAGAATGCTTCATCGATGTGCCTTAACATATACAAATACCAGTCGAGGGATAGCCCTGTCATGGCCATTTATGCAGGTAATTGAGAAATTTTTCACACTAAAAATATATATGCTGCGGAGGACCGACAGACTATCGTGTGGAGTCCCTGGAAAACAGGGAATCAGATGCATGCTGGAAACGCCCCACCCGGAGGATGTGACGTGAGTAATGTGAAAGCCTACATGGGTGTTGCCCGTGTTCCGTTCCTGACATTGCCGGTGGTACTCGTCGCGGCAGGGGCTGCCGCCGCCGCGTACGAAGGCCACTTCAACTGGTTCCATACCCTGTTGGCCCTGGTCGGTCTGACGGTCCTGCATATCGCGGTGAATGTGCTCAACGAGGTGAGTGACGCGCGGAGCGGTATCGACTACAACACCACTGCGACACCCTTTTCGGGTGGCAGCAAAACCATTCCCTCCGGAGCGATCTCACAGAAGAGTGCCTTCATCTTCGGACTCGCCTGCGCGTCCATCGGCCTGGTGATCGGCCTCTGGTTCCTCTTCCGGATCGGTACGGTCCTCCTGCCGGTGATCATCCTCGGCGGGATCTCGGTCCTGCTTTATTCCGATGTCCTGGTCAAGGTCGGGATCGGTGAACTGGCTGCCGGTCTCGGACTGGGAGGGCTGGCTGTTTTCGGAACCGCGCTTGTTCAGGATGGAACTGTGGGTACGGCCAGTATCGCTGCCGCCATTCCTGCCACTTTCATGACCTTCAACCTGCTCCTGTTGAACGAATTCCCGGACGATAAGGTCGATGAGGAGGGTGGTCGTCGTCATCTGGTGATCGCGTTCGGGCGGCCGACAGCCGCGATGATCTATGCGGTGGCCGCGCTCCTGACACCGATCTCGATCCTGATAGCCGTCGTCCTGAATCATCTGCCGGTGATCGCGCTGGCGGGCATGCTACCCTCTCTGCTGCTGGTACAGCCGCTGAAGTGGGCGTTCAACGATCCCGCATCAGAGGTGCCGATTCCGGCGCTGGCCTCAAATGTCCAATGGAATCTGGGGACGAACCTGCTGCTTGCGGTTGCGCTTATTATCGCTTCGTTCTGATAACTACTTTCTGCCGTCCGTGACACCCGGCCAGTCGTCCGTCCTGAAGGATGAGGCCGGGAGCCCCTCGGTTGACATGAGGTTCGGCTCCGCGTCGTCCCGCCAGGCATATCGGACCGCAACCGGCTCCATGACCTGCTCAGAGTATACGACCACGATGTCACCCTCGATGCGGGCCTCAGCAGGGTGGAATTTCCGGTCTTTCCCTGCGATCTCGAAGTGATCGGGCGCGGTACCATCGATCGTGACAAGGCCTCCCGCGGTGTGTCGGAAGCTGATGCGGATCTCTGGTCCTGCATTTTCCATCGATGAATAGAGCGGTCCGCTGAATACAAGGTCGCGTCCGTAATCGTTCGCGAGGGCCCAGAGAGCCAGTCGGTGACCGACGTCGTGTTTGTTGCGGGGATGGATGTCACGGGGGTTGCCGATGTCCATGGTCACCACCATCCCGGTATTCGAAGTAGAAAGGGTCGTTCGCTGGGTGTCTCTCAACTCGGCTCCGGCGCGCAGATCCCTGTTCCCGTACCGGTAGGGAGCCAGCTGCACGAAGTAGAAGGGGAACTCTCCCTGATCCCAGTTCCGACGCCAGTCCTCGATCATGTCCGGGAAGAGTGTGCCGTACTGCGACGCACGGGGGACGTTCGCTTCACCCTGATACCAGATGGCTCCCTTGATCGTGAAGGGGATGAGCGGCGCGATCATTGCATTCCACAAGCTCGACGCCCGGTGCTGTGGGCGGGTGCCTGATGCTTCGCGTCGCTCGATGATCTGTCCATACAGGGGATCGGAACGCAAGGTCCCGATCGAAGTCCAGGCCTCAGCCAGGGTGCCTCCCCATGACGTGTGGATCATCCCGATGGGACAATCGATTTCCAGGTGCAGAACCCGGGCGAAGTGGTACCCCACTGCCGAGAATGCCATCACCGCGTCAGGTGTGCAGATCGCCCACGCTCCTTCACAATCCTCCTGCGGCTCCAGCTCGGTGCGATGTGGTACGGTGAACATGCGTATACCGGGGAAATCGGCTGCCGCGGAGATCGAGTCGGGATCGCTGGCGTTCCGGATCGGCCACTGCATGTTCGACTGTCCCGAGCAGACCCACACCTCACCTACCAGAATATCCTCGATCGTGAGGGTGTTATTCCCGGTGACGGTCATGGTGAGTGGAACACCGCCCGATCGGAAGGGAGGGAGTATCACTTCCCAGCGACCGTCATCGTCTGTCCGCGTCTTCCGGCTCCGCGTCCCGAGTTCAACCGTCACCCGTTCTCCCGGATCGGCCCAGCCCCAGATGATGATCTGAGCATCCCGCTGGATGACCATGTGGTCAGCGAAGAGATGCGGCAGGGTGACCTCGGCCCGGGCTGAAGGCCCGATACCCATGCATGTCATGAGGATGAAAAGTGTGAAGAAAGGCTGGATCCTTCTCATGTCTCACTCCCTGTTAAAAAAACGGCCGGGTTGTCGGAGGTGAACCGATCCCGGCCGTTTGTGTGCCTGTTTTCTGTGTACTATTCGGAGGGCGGCGGCCTGCCGGTGGTGAGTGTGAACTCGATCGGATATGCCAGCCGGACCTTGATAGCCTGGTCACGCTGCTTTGCCGGATTGAACTTCCACTGCAGCATTGCCGCGATGGCAGCATCCTCGAAGATACCCGGAGGGCTCGCTGTGACGATCGTTGCCTCGAGCACATCACCCCGCTCATCGACGACGATCATCAGGATCACCTTACCCTCGACACCGGCCTTCACCGCCATCGGTGGGTACTCAGGTGTCACACGCTTGATCGCTTCAGGCGGTTCCTCCCAGGCCAGGAAGACCGGAGACTCTTCCCGCTTCCTCGATGCGCCCGGTGGGGGCGGTGGAGGGGGCGGGGGAGCGTCAAGGTCGAGCTCCGTGTCCATGATCGTCACGTCATCGGGGATGTCCTCCGATTCGGTGGGAACCGGGATCTGCGGCCGCTGTGGTGGCGGCGGCTTCTTCATCTGCTCGGTCTCGGGAATCTCCTCGATCTCGACATATTCAGTCTCGCCCGTTCCCGCATAGGCCTTGACTTCGAATGACCTGTAGGTCAGAAAGAGCATCGTGATCAGGGCCAGACTCAGTGCAAACCCCTGTTCGATGACGACTTTCGATTCTTCCGACAGGTCGTGTTTCGGATTACGCCAACCAGTAGCCATGGTCCACCTCCTTCGTCATACAATAAAACGGATGAGGGGCGATGTCCATTTAGCGTTTAATGAATAGGCAAAAAAATTCTTCCTGTCCAGTCCGTGTCGGGTCTGACCCGATCCTTGCAACTCCTTGTGGTTCAACGCCCTTTGAATCTCCATTCTGATCTGAAATTCCTGTTCAGTAGCTGGCCGGTGAGACTCGCGCGGATCATTTCGACCGGGATCGAACCTTCACGGAGGACCGTATCGTGGAATTCCCGGTCGGTCATCCGGCCGGATTCCACGAGTTCTTCGTAAAGACCCCGCAGCTGCCACCCGCCCACCAGATAGGCGCACTGGTAGAGTGGACCATACGATTCACCCACGTATCGCCTGACTTCGCTCGTGGCCCCGTCCCGCTCATGACCGACCTTTTCTACGAGGAAATCGATCATCTCTTCGGGAGTCATCTCTCCCAGATGGAATTTGAGTGAGACGATGATCCTGGCGCAGCGGTGGATCCGCCAGAAGAGCATGCCCATCCGGTTCTCCGGTGTCTTCGGGAACCCGAGATCCCAGAGGAGCATCTCCCAATGGAGACACCAACCCTCACCGAGGAAGGCGGTCTGGAATGGTGAGCGCCAGGTTCTGTACCGTTCGCCCATGAATCCCTGCAGGTGATGGCCGGGGATCAGTTCATGCTGCACGGTGGCGCGTGAGAAGTGGATGTTGTTGCCGCGCATACTCATGATCTTCTGCTCATTGGTCATGCCGTCAGTGGGGTAGGAGACGTTGATCTTCTGGCCGCCGTAAGTGAAGAAGGGGGTCGTCTCCTGGGCCTTCGGGCTCATCATCTCGATCCGCCACGTCTCCCTGGCCAGGTCGGGGATCGTCACCAGATCGTGCTCGTCGAGAAAAGCGATCGCCTCTACAGCCAGTTCCCGGATGAGGGAATCCTGTTTCCCCGGCGCCACGTGGAGGGTCTTGACGTATTCCAGGGCGGCGTGCCAGTCATCACCGTATCCCAGTTCACGCGCGGCCCGTTTGTATTCACTCTCGCACCAGGCGTACTCCTCTTCGGCCAGTGCGATCAGTTCCTCCGGCGTGTAGGGGATCATCTCAAAGGTGAGTTCGTCGAGCAGGGCATCCCGGCCGATAGGGTCCCCGATGACGGGATCGGGTTCTCCTTCCTTGTAACCAAGTATCTTTTCCCGCAGGAGCTTGATGTACTCCTTGAGGATCTCATCACACTTCTCATAGGGATCGCTCGTCCACCAGTTGAAGAGGGGGACATAACCGCCGTAGTACTCGTACCAGTGCTTGAGGGTCCGCTGCAGATCCCCTGCCATCCTGGCGGCCCTGTTCACTATCGACTTCCTTATATGGAACTCCCCATCACTCTTCTTTGCCTTCAGGCTGTCTTCCAGCGCCTTCTTCAGTTCCTTGATCCCGTCGGTCATCTCCTCGAGCAGGATGGCCGCCTTCTCGGGGTCGAGCGGCTCCATCCTGCGACGTGACTCTTCCAGCGCGATGATCGTGTCGGCGAAGGGAAGCAGGGCGATCGCTCCTTCGATCCGCTCCACGAAATGGTCGATCCTGCTCAGCTCCCTCGCGAGATGGTTCTTGAAGAGGAGATAGTCGATTCTGCCGGTCTGGCCCATCCTGTTGAAGTCGACCTTTTCGAGTTCGTCCTGCCAGCTGTGGTAGAACGCAGTCATCCTCTCCAGCCGGACGTCTGAGTTGCTGAGGTTGTAGAACCGGTTCACTCCGGCCCGGTCGGTTCCGTACCGCTCCAGCATGTCACGCATCCCGCTTGTTCCATCGACTTCAGGCCCCTGCTGGCCCTGAAGCGTCATGATAGCGAGAGATTCTGCGGGTGAAGTGATCGAGAACAGAGCAACGATGACCAGGGTGAGGATGACGGCGGGGAGGGCTCTGCGCATGAGTAGTATCTCCTCTTCAAATTTCCGAATGGGACCGTGAGGCCTCCTTCGGGGAGACCTCACCTGTCGGGGAGAAGATAGCGCAGGGGATCGGCTATGGTAAACAGGCTGATTGCAGCCGGCTGTTCCTCAGGAGGCGACTGTCTGAGGTACAGATGTGTGCACGTTGAACTTCGGCGGGTTTTCCATGTGCTTCTTCACCGCGCACTGATTGGCCGCGCGGATAATGGCGTCGTAATACTTCTCAGGGAATTCGGGGGGGAGCTGGATGTCCAGCTCGATTCCTTCGATCGGTCCGTTCGGTGTTCTACTCGTCATCCGCTGAATGATCCTGATGCCGTCGGTAGGCAGACCCCGTTTCTTGCAGAAACCCTTCACGTAGATTCCTGCGCAGGTTCCGATCGAGGCCAGGAAGAGCTGGAAGGGGTACGGGCTGCCCGGGGCATCTCCTGTCTCGATTTCCATGTTCCCGATCCGGGCGTTGATCTTCTCATCGCTCGGGAAGTAGATCTCCATTTCCACGACTGATATCTCCATCCTTGCTGTGAACGGTCATCGTGTCTTAACAGTGACACGGCTACTATTTTAGTAATTTAAGTAATACTAAAATAGATGTCCAGCTGTATCGGATACATAGGAATCCGAATTATCGGGATTGCGGTCCCACGTGCCGCTTAATACAATGTCCGGAACAGGTCTTGAATGCAAATGGCCTCGTAGACACCACCGTACATCAATGAGGGTTGACTGGAGCTGTAATGACCTCTTCTGGCGGTACCCCCCCCGCAGACGACAACAAGGGCAGGCGCAGGTTTCTGGAAACGGCACTCGGGACCGGACTGCTGGGCCTGACCGCCGCGATCATCTATCCGACCTGGCGGTTCGTCTTTCCTTCAAAAAATGTCAGGGTGGCTGAGCAGGCGGTGAGTGCGGGGTTTGTGGATGATTATCCACCCAACTCGGGAACCCTCTTCCGATTCGGCGAGGAGGCCGCGCTGCTGATCAGAACACCTGAAGGGGAGTTCAGAGCGTTTCTTGGAACGTGTACTCATCTGGGCTGTAACGTGGAATACCGTGCTGATATGGCGCTGATCTGGTGCGCCTGTCATGACGGCCGGTTCGACCTGACGGGGAAGAATATAATGGGACCACCTCCCCGGCCGCTTCAGTCACTGACTGTCCAGATCCGTGAAGACGAGATACTGGTGAGTAGATCGACATGACGAGGATCCTGAAATACCTCGTTTCCTGGGCCGATGAGCGGTTCCAGCTCAGTGACCTGACAGATTTTGCCCGGAAAAAAACGGTACCGATGCACCACTCGATCTGGTACTACTTCGGCGGTATCACCCTGTTCCTGTTCATCATCCAGGTGGCAACCGGTATTCTTCTGCTGATGTATTACCGGCCGACCGAAGCTGCCGCTTATGAGAGTGTGCAGTACATCATTTCCGAGGTGCCCTTCGGATGGCTCGTCCGCAGCATACACTCCTGGTCGGCAAACCTGCTGATCGGGGCGGCCGCGATCCACATGTTCAGTGTCTTCTTCCTCAAAGCGTACCGGAAGCCCCGTGAAATCACCTGGATCACCGGCCTGGTGATGCTGGGACTCTTCATGGCCTTCGGATTCACGGGATATCTTCTGCCCTGGAACCAGCTATCCTTCTTTGCGACCAAGGTGGGCACCGAGATGCTGAGCGTGATCCCGGTTGTGGGTGAGGCTCTGATGAGGATGCTTCGGGGTGGTGAACATGTGACCGGGGCGACCCTGACCCGCATGTTCGGATTCCATATTGCACTGCTGCCGGGCATCACCACGGTTGCCATCGGGGCGCATCTCTTTCTTGTCCAGCGTCAGGGAATGTCACCTCCTCTGACCGACCGGCCACCTCGCCAGATGCCCTTCTTCCCGAACTTCATTCTCAGGGATCTCATGGTCTGGACGATCGTGTTGGGTGTCCTGGGAACCCTTTCCCTCTATTTTCCCTGGGAACTGGGTATGGAAGCGGATCCGATCGCATCGGCACCGGTCGGCATCGAACCGGAATGGTATTTTCTCTGGATGTTCCAGTTGCTCAGGATTTTCCCTTCCTCGGTTCTCGGACTCGACGGAAGACTCCTGGTCTTCGGATGTATTGGTCTGCTGGGGTTCGTGTGGATCCTCATACCCTGGCTGGACAGGGGGGCGAATGAAGGCCGTCCGAGCAGGTTCCTGCAATATGCCGGTCTGTTGATCATGATTGCGGTCTCGATATTGACCATATGGGCAAAGTTCTTCCATCACAGCTGAGTCGGAGAGAGAAAACTGATGGGACACCGATACAATACACTCAGCATGCTTTCGATCGCCGCGGCCGGATTGCTCCTCAATGTGTCTGTCGCGCTTTCAGCCGCCACATCTGATGGTGACGCGAGAATGAAGGCGGGCCAGGAGGAAACTTCGAGTAGTTGTGTCACCTGTCATAGTGTCCTGGATGGACCGGAGGCGGCAGAGGGGATCGTTCATGATTTCGGGCTCAGCGCTCATGCGGACGCTGGACTCGATTGCTCTGACTGTCATGGAGGCAATCCCGACGCACCCGTGGATCTCGAGACATTTGATTATTCAGCAGCCAAGGGGAGAGGAACCGGATTTCGGGGCGTCCCCGATCGTGATGAGATTCCATCATTCTGCGGCCGCTGTCACAGTGACGCGGAGTACATGCGCCGTTACGCCCCACAGCAGAGAGTCGACCAGGAACAGCTCTATCGTATAAGTGGTCATGGGAAAGCCCTGCAGGAGGGGAACACCCGCGTTGCCACCTGTGTCGATTGCCATTCGACACATCGGATCATGGGAGCATCTGATCCACGTTCAACCGTGTCGCCGGCCCGCGTCCCTGCAACATGCACAGCCTGTCATGAAGATCCGACGGTAATGTCCGATTCAGGACATTCCATCGCGATCGGGGGCGAATACCGTGGCAGCGTGCACGGTACGGCTTTGCTGGAGCGTGGCGATATCGGTGCGCCGGCCTGCAATGACTGTCATGGGAATCATGGCGCGGCCCCACCGGGAGTCAATGCAGTCAGCGCCGTCTGCAGTCAGTGCCATGTATCGACTGCCACTGATTTTCAGGGG
>JALGVQ010000170.1 GCA_025774615.1 bacterium | reverse complement strand
CTGCGGCGTCGTGGTAAGAACCTGATCGGGGCAGTGGAGAAGCTGAGTCCGTGGAAGCGCATCGAGATCCCTCACCCGAAGCGCAAATACCGGAACCCGGTGATACACGATTCCCTGATCGAGTTGCGCGGCTACGAGGGTGACCTGCGTCAGGTCGTTGTGCGCGGACACGGTCGCGAGAAGCCGACCTTCCTCATCACCAATGACTTTGACATGCCGGTGGAACTGGTGGTGGGCAATTATTCCCGCAGATGGAGAGTGGAATCCGGTATCGCGGAGGCGGTGAAGTTCTTCCACCTCAACGCGCTCTCCTCCCCGATTCTGGTGAAGATCCACTTCGATGTGGCCATGACCATGATTGCCGATACGCTCTACACCATGCTCGCGCAGAAACTGCGCGGGTTTGAACATTGTGATGCCCCGAAGCTCTACCGCCACTTCGTTCAAGGAAAAGGGACTGTGTCGGTCAAGGATAACACGGTCATCGTGACCTATCCCCGCCGGGCCCATAATCCCATATTGCGCCGTGTAGACTGGCAAAACCTGCCGATGGTAGTGCCTGGATTTGACGCCAAACTCCAGCTGAGATTCAAGTGACCCCACTCAGGATTCTTATATTGCTATGACGGTTAAACCTCTGCGAAAATCGGTGATTAGGGAAAGTCACGGGAGACACGCGAGCGTTCTAGGGGTATTCAGATACCCCTCGGGCCGCTTAAGGGCCTCCGTAATACCTTCTCTGCGCTCGGAGACATATTCCCATTCCCTATCGAGATATCCACTGGATTCCCGATAGCCCATCAGAAGACCCAGACCTACCAGCTGTGCTGCCGTGGTGGGAGGGGGTGTGTATATATGTACTGTGCCCTGTGCAATCAGCCTGAATCTCACTAATCCCGTCGCAGGTCAGGGTGCCTGAGGTATATTCGAACCTGCGACGCGCTCCTGGTTAGCCGCATACCCCTTCAGCCATTATCCCATCTATATCGAGAGGGATTTCGGAGCAGATTTCTAAGAGTGACAGAATCGTAATAGAGTAGTCCGAGAGTGCTTGAGAAGCTCTACTCACAGGTGACACATATCGCTCATAAAGTCTTATAAACAACAACGCCGGCTCAGAACGAATCTGGCCGGCGTCGCAGGTTAAGTTTGTAGCGGGGACAGGATTCGAACCTGCGACCTGCAGGTTTCTGAGACAGGCACCCAGATCAGAAGTATCTACCGTCAGCTCTCCTCTATATCGATCATGCTGGTACCGGCTGAATAGTCCTCCACGACTGGTATGGTGACTTCCTTCAGTTTGACCATCACATCCCGGATACGCCGACTGCCATCACGGATTGTGACCAAAGCCTTCTCTATCTCGTCCAGCGGAACGACCTTCCGGCTCATTTTATCCAGCAGCATATCGGTATATCCGAGGATCCCTGTCAGGGGATTGTTTATCTCGTGGTGGAGAGTGGTCACCATCTGATTGATGAGGGTGAGCTGTTCGGTAAGGAGGCGCTGGTTCTCCAGCACTTTGAGCCGCAACTGTGTCTCGATGCGGGCAAGCAGTTCATCCTTCGCGACCGGCTTTGTCACATAGTCGTTCGCTCCGATCCGCAGCCCCTTCGCCTTCGCCTCCGATGCAGATTCGGTCGCGGTGAACATGATCACCGGAACGCCTTCGGTCTCGGGATTCTTACGAAGACGCTCGCAGACTTCATACCCATCCATATCGGGCATCTGGATATCGAGCAGGATCAGGTCGGGGACCTGTTCCTCCACCGATCTGAGGGCTTCATCCCCCGATTCTGCGGAGACCAGTTCATACCCCTCGCTCTTGAGCAGCGCCTGCACCATGGCGATGTTCACCGGAACATCGTCCACGATCAGGATCCGGGGCGGTTTCTCCAACCCCGGATCCTTCTGAGGCTTCTCAGATCCGTTCATACTGAACCCTCGACTACCAGCCGCGAGCGAACATGGAGAAGAAGAAGTCGCCGAGCTCCCACCACTCCTGCATCGCCGATCTGGCGAAGCGGTTGGTGTAGTCGGTGAGATACTCCCTCATCGCCTCCCGGCCGTCACTCTTAGCGAGATCTACCGCCCTGGCTTCGATGAACGGCTGCTCCTCGAAAGCTCGCTCTTCGAACTTCATCACCGCGCCCTCGATGTACTGGCGAGTCGCGCCCCACTTGATCATCGAGAGGCGGTTTGCCCGCCGGAACCACCAGGTGGCCGAATCGGTGCGGAATTTCTTCTGACCGCAGTACTCGAAGCTGTCAGGCAGTTCCAGAACCCCGGCATAGATCGGGATCCGCGGGCTCTGTCCCGGGTTATCGAAGGAGAAGTAGGCCACGGTACCGATCTCGGGCGGAAGCCAGTCACGGCACTGGATCACCTGTGAATAGGAACAGCTCGAGATGGCGATTGTCCGCTGTGACTGGACGGCACCCGGCTGCAAGGTGTTCAGAAGTCTGCCCATATCCCCACCGAGGTTCCAGTTATTGACCGACGGGCTGGTAACCGCCGCAGGCTGGGGAGCGGTGGTCGTCTGGCCCGGGCGTCCCCGGCCGCGGCCCGCAACCTTCAGGTTCTTCGACGCATCGAGGTCGGTGCCTTCATACGTCTGCCGGTAGTAGGCGAACACATCCTGGACCGACACTTTCTGGTCGGGCTTCACCGAGAAGGGAAGCTCGTCCATGTCCATCGAGAGGTTGAGTGAGGGAGCCATGGTACTCAGGATGAAGAACTCCCGGGTGGAGAAAGGCTTGCGGGGAACACCCTGGCTGTTCCGGCTGGTATACGCCTTCCAGAACTTGAAGGGTTCGCCGCTCGAAGGATCCCACCACCCCATCTCCTCGGCGAGTGAGTGGACGTTATCAGAAGCCATGTAGTTGTCGGGATCGTTCAGGTCGAGTTCACTGATCCGGGGGATGTTCGCCGAGACTCCCACATGGTCGTCGGGGATCCGTGCCGCGGCCCAGACCGCTCCGACCTCCATCGGGCCGGCTCCCATGATCTCGAAATGCCAGACCTCCTTCGCGTCGGCGAAGGTGAGGCATTCTCCGCGATCTCCATAGCCGAACTCCTTGACCAGTTCCCCGATGAGCTTGATGGCTTCACGGGCAGTCGAGCATCGTTCCAGGGCGATCGCCTGGAGGTTCTCGATGAGGAACAATCCCTCGTCGTTGCGCAATTCCGCATTCCCACCAAAGGTGGTCTCTCCGATCGCCAGTCCCCTCTCGTTCATGCAGGGGTAGGCGACATTCATGTAGGCAAAGGTCTGTTCGACTTCGGGGATCTCACCCTTGAGCCTGACGCGGTACATGTCCCAGGGGGTCTCGGTGTGCAACAATCCCCAGTACACCGACCGGTACGCGCCCACCGGATTCTCCCTGGCGGGATTGATGTTGAGCCAGGTCCGGTAATTGCCATCACAGCTGTGACAGGTGATGACTGATCCGTCGACCGTGGCCAGCCTGCCCACCATGATGCTCGTGCAACCAGTCTCCAGGAACTCGGGCGTGAGAATCTGATCGAGCTGGTAGAGGTCGGGATTGAGCTGGGCGTTCGCAGGTTGCGGTCCCGCAATCACCGCGAGGGTGACCACAAGACAGAACCACTTCGTGACGTTACCAGGGAATCGTTGTTTCACCGGACAACTCCTTCTTCGGGATCTCTGCATGCGCGAGCCTGGTGGCCCGACGGGTCAGTATATCAGCGGTTGTTGGCTCCTTCTATTCGTAAACCACGCGCCCCGGATCTGCCCCGGCTGGATCGCGCAGGTAGTGACCGGTTCCGTTCCGGATCACGTCGGCGTACCGCGGCACACTGCGACAGGCCAGAGGTCGGTCGGGATTGAGTTCTGTCCACATCTCCATTGTCATGAGGATGGTCGAGGTGTGCCGTCCGACCCGGACATCGATCGGCCAGCCGTTCTCATCGATCCTCTCGAAAAGCAGGCCGTGCTCTCCCGCTTTCACCACGAATTCATCGATACCGGTAAGAAGTTGTTCCCGGGTGGTTCTCCCCCTGGTGGCATCGAGGAACGGTTCCGGGGCCTCGAAGAGGAGCGAGATCGCATCGGAATTATCCCCTACTTCCCGGTGGGAGAGACCATGCAGGTTCTTCGGAGAGTTTTCGGTGCCGATGTTGAACTCCATGTCGCTCAGCATCATCGACGTGAACGTGGCCAGTTCCTCTCCCCGTTCGTGCATGACGATGGTATTGATCACCGGATACTGCAGTTCCGCTTCGTGCAGGTCGATGAAGATATCCACCTTCTCCTGTCGGATCAGTTCCATGAAGGCATAGCAGGTGCGTTCGGTCAGGGTACCGTTCGCTCTGCCCGGCCACGTCCGGTTCAGGTTGCGGATATCGACATAGGCCAGGTTCTGTCTGCTCGGATAGTGGATGTAGACCTCGGGATCGGGCCACTGGTCGAGTGGATTGCTCCACCGGTCACCCAGCCGGAAGAGCTGTCCGCCCCACGACGTCGGGATGGTGAAATCGGGCGGATAGGCACCACCGACGCGGGTCACCGTCGATGCGCTCCGGTTGGCGCTCAGCACGAGGATCAGTCGGCCCTCTTCCATGACCGCGTTCTCGGCCAGGAGCCAGGCAGCCAGCCGGCCGGCCGGTTCCTCCGGATGCGACCCTCCCATGATGAACATGGTCGCGCCTGGTTTTCCACTGTCGATGATGTAGACGTTGCAGTCGTTGACCGAACCGGCGACACAATCGTGATAATCACTCAGCCTCCGGACCTCCGTGACACCTTCACTCAGCACTACCGCCTCGGCCCTGTGTCTGCTCCTGTGGAAACTGATACCTGAGGATATGAGGAGCGCGAGACCGAGCGAGGAGAACACCAGTTTGCGGATCATCGCGTTCGATCCGGTCGCGGCCGCACCTTGCTGATCGTTCATGATCCGTTCCTTCACTTGAGTCTCAGAAGACGCAGGAGGAAGGGCATCAGAACCACGATGTAGAGGATCTCCTTCTCCCACTTCCGTTCCCTGATCAGGTTGGTGATCAGAATGAGGCATACCGCCGCTATCAGCAGATAGTAGATGACCGTGATGATCGTCATAAGGATACCCATCGCTCAGACTCCCGTCAGGAAGGAGAGTTTGCTCGAGTAGACCACCATCAGCGTACCGATGATCATGATGATGACCGCCGGCACGATACAACTCTTCAGGAACTTGATATACGATTCACGATACCCGACAACATCCACCGTGAGCCGTCCGATGATGGCTGTCGGTGGAAGCGCGTCACCCAGGGGCCAGATGATGCTCATCCCTGCCAGGGCGATGATCGGATTCAGTCCCATGGTGTTGAAAAGGAGTATGAGCGGTACTCCGATGACCGGCGCCGCTCCCCACATCAGCACCGCCTCGGAGACCGGCAGAATCAGGAAGAGGGTGGCAAAAACGATCGCGATCGGCAGAGTGACAGTCGTGACCGCCAGCAATCCCCGTACTCCGGTCAGGGTCATGATCTGTACCAGGATCCCGACGCAGGTCAGCGTTGCAATCAGCGGCAGGAGCTGCTCCATGGTTTCACGAGCGATCCTGATCAGATCGAGTTTCACCGGCGACAGGAAGTATGAGACCACAGCCGCGCAGAGGAACATCAGCGGTAATCCGATGATCGGCGTCGAGTGGGGCCACTTCCGGCCGATGAAGATCAGGAACCCGAAGAGAATGAACGGAAGGACGACCCGCCACAGGTTCATCTTCTCCGGGGGAACGGGAAGTTCAGCGAGAGCCCTGTCGAGATCGATCTCCCCACCCTTCCAACCCAGGATGAAGATCGTAAGCAATGCGGCCACAACACACGGGATCAGCAGAGGGAGGAAGAACCCTATGTAGGGCATGTTCACACCCGCGGCGGTCATCATGGCCCAGAGGCTCACGGGGGGAGCCGCCGCACTCAGGCCGGCGATGATGAAGACAATCGCCGCCGTTCGAGCCAGTGATATCCCCATGTAATCCAGGACGACCGCGACCATCCCGCCGGTGATGAGGACTGTCACG
>JALGVQ010000169.1 GCA_025774615.1 bacterium | reverse complement strand
GAGCGAATTCCGGCAACCGTCGAGCCGGTCCTGGAAGACGTCGGCCAGCGCGGTGATCTCCAGGTTGGGCCCGGCCGAGAGGAACTGGCCTGCCGCGCCGGTTCCGCGCCCGCCACAGCCGATCAGTCCCGCCTTGAGGACCGGTCCGTCGGGAGCGGTATCGAGCATGTCCGGGAAGGGGTAATCGGCATAGACGTCGCCGACCCCGCTGCAGCCGGCAGCCACTAATCCGACAGCGCCTGCGGCTCCCACCAGCCCCGCGATCTCGATGAATTCTCTCCTGTTTGGCCCATCCTTCTTCTCGCTCATGGAACGATTCCTCCAGTGCAGCGTGGTGTTATAATCGGTTTCGGACTCAATCCTTCTCTTCCACAGCCAGTTCGCATACTACACGGAATCCGACATCGATACAGTCGGAATACCACCAGAGACTCTTCGGGATCTGGGGATCGGTCATCATCGGTCATCAGCCAGGCTTCCACACGGGTTCGATCCCGCGAGGCAGAGCGCGCATCGGCAGGATCACTCCGGAATGAGCCCCCTCTGACCACGTGCTCGGAACCGGAGGCCGGTCCCCGGGGATCGATGACCACAGATCCTGCCGGCCAGGCTGTGTAGGCATCGGCAGCGTACCAGTCGAGACAGAACTCTCGCACGTTCCCGAGCATGTTGATGAGTCCGAAGGGATTGGGGGAAATATTCTCCGCCGTCTGTGTCTTACCACCGCTGTTACCGGCATAGATCACCCATGGATCGATCGCATCACTCCGTGTGCCGAAGAGCCGGTTCCAGAACCGCTTCTCGGTGAAATCCTTTGCATCCCCCTCGAAGAAATAGGGTGTCTCTGTTCCCCCCCGGCTGGCGTACTCCCACTCCGCTTCGGTCGGCAGTCGGTACCGTTTACCGGTCACGCTCGATAGCCATTCACAATAGGCCAGCGCGGCATGGTGGGTCATGGTGATGGCCGGCCGCTCTCCCCTGCCCCAGCCCTGATCGGGGGGGACATAGGGAGGAGTCGCGCCGGTGACTGCATCGACACCGGGATCCGCCTGAGCATCGAGAGCCCGTGTGTCGGTTCTCCCCTCTCCGGCCGTTGCGCGATACCACGCCTCGAACTCATCCCAGGTCACTTCGACCCTGCCCATCCAGAATGAACTCACCCTCACCTGCCGCTGAGGCCCTTCATCCGATCTCCGGTATCGCTCATCGGGTGGACTGCCCAGAGTGAAAGTGCCGCCGGGGATGGCCACCATCCCGAAATCGACACTTGTGCCGGGGATCTGCTCGGTGAAATCGGTAAATCCCTCCACCTCGGCGGGCCGGGTGTAGACCTCTCTCTCAACGGTGGTCGTGATCCCGAAATCGATATCCTGGGTGGCGTCTGGATCGAAATGCCCCACGTACAGGTGGCAGTTGATGCAGCGAAGCTCATCCTCTTTCTGTTCATAGTAGAGATGGGCTTCCTCTCCCTTGTCGGTGAGCTGAAGGGGGAAAAGGTTGCTATGACAATCAATGCATGATTCGCGGAAGGTATATGATTTCGCGTGTTCGAGCTGTGAACGCTCATCCCAGTCGAACTTTTCAGGGTCCTTGAGGAGCTTGCTGACTGCATCGCGTACACCGAGTCGTGTCTTCTGGATCACATAGGAGATACCGCCGGGAGGGAGATGACACTCGACACAGTGGATCACCACCCCGCTCTTCGTGCTGTAATGGGTGGAGAGTTTCCAGGAGGTGGTCGCCTGGGGGTGGACGTGACACGATTCACAGAAGCGGTCCGTGGAGGTTGTCGAATTTCCCGCCCTCACCATGACGAGGGCCAGGATGCCTATCACTATCCCCAGTGTGACGGGATGCCGCAGGTATTTCATCAGGCCATCCGGAACGTCTCACGCGCGAATGCCACGTTCCGGCGGGTGTCCTCAACGAAGTGATCACTCCGGCCGCTCGTCTCCAGTACCAGCCACTTGTTGAAGCCGATCTCATCGAGCGCTACGGCTGCAGCCGCCATATCCACCATGCATCCCTCACTCCCCAGCAGGGGGGTATTCCAGTCCTTCAGGTGCACCTCGCAGAGCCGGCCATTGCCGATGAGACGCAGTTCGCCGGGCACATCATATCCATTGCCGGTCGAGTTGCCGACATCGTAGTAGACCTGAACCCGGTCTGCACCCACCCGGCCGATGATCTCCAGGTTCTGCCTGGCGGTAATCGTGTTCTCCAGTCCGATGATCACCCCGGCGTCCCGGGCGCGGGGAACGACCTGCTTGAGCGTCTCGACAACCGAGGTGACCTTCTCCTCATCCAGCCGGAAAGAGGAGAACTCCCCATCCTTCTCATCGACAAACTGCCCGTCACCATCACGCCACCTGAGATCGCCATTCCCGAAGAAGGCGAGCAGGATGTTGCCGGCGCCGATCGCCGCGGCAGCCTCGATCGCATCCACAACCCAGACCGCGGCCCGGGGCTCGATGGCCAGGGGGAAGGTATTGAGCATTCCGATTGCGACTGAATGGAAGGTGATGTCGTACTGCTCACCCAATTCCAGGTATTCCCGTCGCACGAGGGGATCTCTCAAGGGGATGTTCTCCGGATCACTGCCCAGACTTACCTGAATCCCCTCCAGGTCCGCTTCACGGGCCAGGGGAATCTTGCCGGGATCGCACATCGGCCCGAGGTTCCAGTCACATATCCCCACTCCGACAGCACCGGTTTTCGGCAGCACCTCGGTGCTGTAGCCGGTTGTGGCCGACAGATGGAGCGCGGCAAAACCGACACTCGCGCTCTCGAGAAAGACTCTCCGGTTCATCATTGAATTCTCCCCTGGTGTACCGTTATCACGCCTGCCTGATAATAGACGCGAGGAGATGCGCAGGCAAGAAAAGTGACTCCTGGCGCCCCGACTCAGGACACTAGCGCTCCTCCAGCATCGTGTAGTTCATTCCGCCTGAAGTCACGATCGTTCCCTCGTTGGTGATCAGGAATGCCTCTATCCCGTCCAGGCTCTCGATGAGCGCGAGACCATCATCAGCGCCCAGCACGAACACAGCCGTGGCGAGAGCATCCGCGTCGAGGGCGGAGCTGGCCGTGATGGTCACGCTCATCACTCCCCTGGCGCTCAGCCCCGTCCTGGGATCGATGATATGATGGTATTCATGGTCGGGATCGAAGGAACGTTCGTAGTCGCCGCTCGTTGCGACCGCCATCGCCGAGAGAGGGATGGTCGCCAGAAGATCATCTCGTTCCCTCGGATTCTGCACGGCGATCCGCCACGGCTCACCCTCCCGGTTACCGAGCGCGTACAGATCACCTCCGGCGTTGACCAGGGCGTGATCGATCCCCTCCCGAAGCAGAGCCGCGACGGCCAGATCGATGGCATACCCCTTGGCGATTCCTCCCAGCGAGATCTCCGATCCAGCGGGAAGTGAGACCAGAGTCCCTTCAACGGTCAGTCGCCGGTAACCGACCCGGAGCAGGCACGCCTCGACCTCAGCCGGTTCCGGCGCCCGCTCTTCCTGCTCGAACAGACGGGAGAAGAGGTCAAGCAACGGTTTGATGGTGATGTCGAACGCCCCGGAACTTGCCTCCGAGATGGTCCGCGCCCTCTCCAGCACCAGGAGAAGATCAGGTCCGGCCTCTACGCGGCCGGTTCGATTCAGTACACCGACCTGACTTTCACTGCGGTAGGTACTCATCAGGCGATCGACACGCGCTACCTCGGCGAAAGCGGCCTCGATGGCATCGAGGGCGCGCGACTCCTTCACGCCGGTCACGGTGATCGTGACGGTGGTGCCCATCAGGAGGCGCGTCCGGCTCACTTCCAGCGGGTTCGGAGGCCCGCAGCCGTTCAGCAGAAGCAACAGGGTGATGAAGCTGGTCAGAGCCCGCGGGTTGATCGGATCACCTCCACCGACGTGTTGAGTACCCGGGCGGGCAGAAGATCGGTCAGGCATCGGAAATGTCCCTCCGGACAACGCCTGCCCCCGTGAAGTCGGCAGGGGCGGCACCCGAGGCGTACCCCCATCGAAATGCTTCCCTTCCCGATCGGACCGAAACCGAATCCGGGCACGGTGGGACCGAAGAGCGCCACGATCGGACATCCCACACTGCCGGCCAGATGGACCGGAGCCGAATCGTTCGCTACCAGAACATGGGCCTGACTCAGAAGTGCCGCAGTCCCCTGCCAGGAGAGTTCCCCGGCCGCAGGAATGCCGGTCCCGGAGGCAGTGGCCATCTGATCACATGATTCCCGATCATCGTCACCTCCGATCCAGACCACGGAAAGACCCGCCTGTGTGTACCACTCAGCAAGTGTTACCCAGTGATCGAAAGGCCAGCGTTTCGTCGGCCAGATCGATCCTGGAGCAAGTGCGATGAACGGCGGCGGTTCAAGCCGGCGCCCCAGTTTCTCGAAGATCGAACCGGCCTCTTCCTTCCCCTCCGGGGTGAGGATCAACCGCGGGAGGACCAGCGTCGGCTCCGATTCTGTCTCGATGCGGTCCGCCAGCGCGAGCAGGAGGTCATGGTTCCGCTCTACCTCGTGAATTCCCCGCCGGTAGGGTACGCGAACGGTATGCAGAAGTGAGCTGCTACCGACCGCGAAACCGATCCGGGGATCAAGACCTGCCAGGCGGGCAAGGATGGCCGATCGGGAAGATCTATGCGGGATGATCGCGCTCTCCCACGGTCCATCGGCGATGGTGCGGGCCACCCTGCGGATCCCGGAGGATCCCTGATCGGCTCCCCGCTTATCGTAGATGATCACCTCAATTTCAGGGCCCATCATCTCGGTGATCGATTCACAATCGGGCCGTACCACGATCGCCAGGGGGAGATTGGGCCAGTACTCTTTCACACTCCGCATGAGCCCCCCCGTGAGTATCACGTCACCAGGGAAGGCTGTCTGGATGATCACGACCCCTCCGGTCACGACCGCTCTCCTTCAGGCCGCGACTTCCACCTGCGGTGGAGCCAGAGATACTGGCCGGGATCGATGCGGATCCGGGCTTCGAGCCACTGCATATACGCTTCGGTCATCCGGATAACGCGTTCCTCCGGGTCCGCGTCGGAAGCCAGGGATGAGACCACCTCCATCTTTTCGATCTCGTCGAATCCCATCCGGTACCCGCGATCCTCCCGGTGAACCCAGACGCCGAGGAACACTGCTCCGCTCCTGACCGCAAACCGGGCAGGTCCGCCTGCAGTGGAGGCCGGTCTGGAGAAGAAGTCCACAAAGATTCCCGAACCGGTACCGGCGTCCTGATCACCGACGATCAGTACCAGCCCGCCCTCGCGCAGCGTCTTCATCACCTTTTTCGGAGCCGCCCGACGCTCCACGACTTCAAGCCCGAGTTCACCCCTCATTTCGTTCAGTTCCCGGTTCATGAGCGGGTTCCGCTGATCCTGCATGATCGCGATCGACGGGTACCCGAGAGCGGCGATCCTGGCACCCAGCAGTTCCCAGGTGCCGTAATGACCACTGACAAAGACGGCTCCTGTACCTGAGTCGAGTATCTCCCGCAGCCGGCGTTCAGCTTCCTCATCAAAGTGAACGAGGGTGTTCACCTTATCTGCATCGAGAGAGCGTGCCCGGAGCATCTCCACGCTCACAACCGCAAGGTTCACATAGGCTGCCCTTGCGATCCGGCGGTGCCACGAGGAAGATTCATCGGGAAATGCCTGCTGCAGGTTGGAGATCGTCACCCCTCTGCGGATCCGGAGGAACTCGAAGAAAAAGACACCGATGAGCCAGGCAAGCGCCATCGCCAGGAAGCGGGGCAGCAGGGAAGCAGCAAAACCGAGCAGTCTGAGGAGCAGGTACTCGAGTCTATCCTGCAGTGTGGCGTGTTGCTCCTCGTCGACCTCGTCGATACTCACCGCTCCATCCTCATGGGCAACCATTCCCAACGGCGGTGGAGCCATAAGTACTGGCTGGGATCCGTTCTGATCATCTCTTCGAGCCAGTGTACGAACGCTTCAGTAAGCCGCCGGATCCGCGTCTCTTCATCGGCATCGGCGGGAAGGTCGGCGAGAGCCTTCTGGTCAAGACGTTCGCAGGTTGCCTGGTAACGCCCCCCCTCACGATGGACCGATGTCGCCAGCAGGGGAGTATTGTATCGAACGGCAAGTGCTGCAGGTCCCTGGAATGTGGAAGCCGGTTTTCCGAAGAAGTCGATCATCAATCCGCTCTCAGGGTCGGCTTCCTGGTCGGCCACAAAGAGCGCTGCGCCCTGTGCCTTCAACGCCTTCAGAACCTCCCGCACAGCAACCCCCCGCAGGGCGGGTCGAATGTTGAATTTCCGTCTGATCCAGTTCAATTCCCTGCTGAGGAAGGGATTCCGCAGTTCCTGATAGATGGCGACCGAGGGTGATCCGATAGTCGCCAATCTGCCGCCGAGGAGTTCCCAGTTTCCGTAGTGACCGGCGACATACACCACGCCCCTGCCCTCCTGCATGGCCTGTCGGCAGAGTGCCTCGCTATCCGGGTCGAACTGGAT
>JALGVQ010000168.1 GCA_025774615.1 bacterium | reverse complement strand
AGCGTCGCTGCGAATCCGGCTGCCTGGATCCCATCTGATGGTGACGACGGCGAGGAGGCGTAACGCCGCAGATACCCTCTATCCCTCGATCACCGCGCCGCCCAGATCATCCGGTCCTGTCACGACCGCCCGGCTTTTTATTCCCTCGGAGGCCCACCGCTCAACCAGGGGGTCACAGACCTTTTCCACCACGTCGATGGTGCCCTCACAGAGAACGATGATCGTTGGTCCGCTGCCGCTCAACCAGACGGCATCGGCTCCGTTCTGACGGGCGAGATCGAAGAGGTCGTCAAACGCCGGAATCAGTTTTGCCCGGTATTGCTGGTGAAGGGTGTCATGAACGAGCCGTTCGAGTCGACCGGTCCACCCCTGCTCGAGGGCGTGGAAGAGAAAGAAAGCCCGTTGTTGACTGCGCACGGCGTCGGCGTGGGGCACATGGCCGGGAAGCGCTTCCCTGGCAAGACGGGTGGTAAGCGCGAGTTCGGGGATCACGGCACCGATCAGGTAATCCTCGTGAAGCCTCCCCCGGTGGAGGAACACTTCACCATCATCCATGACAGCTGCGGCAATGAGTCCACCCCTGAGCGAGGGTGCCACATTGTCGGGGTGGCCCTCCTCAGCGGTGGCAAGATTGATAAGATCGTCCTCATCAATCGCCGCCTCACAAAGGTGCGAACCGGCCAGCAGGCCTGCCACAATCGCCGCCCCGCTCGCGCCGAGTCCGCGCGCCACGGGTATATCCGACCGGCCATTGATTACCACCGTACCGTCGAGCGCGAGGCCGGCAGACTCCCAGACCCGCGTCAGTCCTCGTACCACCAGGTTCGAGTCATCGAGCGGAACCGGGGCGGGTGGACCGCTTCCTTCCCCCTGCCAGTCGATGATCCACTCAGTATCGGCGGTGCCCACCATACTGAATGAACCCTCTATGCTCACTGAAACTCTCAGATAGAGGTCTACCGCGAGTCCGAACAGATCGAATCCGGGTCCAAGATTGCTGGTGGAACCAGGCACCACTGCCTGGACGCTGCGTTTCATCGGACCATCTCCTTCAGCACGAAGTGTTTCACGGCACCGAATCTGTCGGGGCCGGAGATTGATTCCCTGAAGCAGCAGGGTAGTGTCGAGTGACTCACGGGCACTATACTTGTTCATACACACGGCATCCAGCGTCAGGAGTGTCTCAGTAACAGTATGGACGAATCGATCCTCATCGAGCAGGCCCGCGCGGGCGATGAAGACGCCTTCGGCATGCTGGTGCGTCAGCACCAGGACCGCGTTTACCGGACCGCTGTCCGTCTTGTGGGCAATGAGGACGCACACGACATAACGCAGGATGTGTTCATCAAGGCGTGGGGTGAACTGAAACGGTTCCGTGGCGGTTCAGCTCTTTCAACCTGGCTCTATCGCCTGACGATAAACCTCTCTCTCAATCTCATCCGGGGACGGAAACGGGAGCAGAACCGGCGAGAACAATACGGGCCGGGCATCTCCACTCCTCCTCCCAGACCCGATTCAGCCGTGCTCGACAGCGAGCGGACGCGGTTGGTCTGGGAGGCGATAGACTCGCTTCCTGAACGCCAGCGGACCGCGGTGGTCATGCACCGATTCGAAGAGCTCTCCGCTCCAAGAATCGCTGAAGTCATGGGATTGAGCACCGGAGCAGTCGAATCGCTGCTCCATCGGGCCAAACTCACACTACTGGAAATATTTCAGGCACAAGGAACGACCCCTGAGCGGGGTCGAACGCATGAGGGATAACCAATGAGGGAAGAACCGGACCGACATAACCAGACCGATCTCGAAGGTCTCCGGAAGCAGATCCCTGCCTATCTGTCCGGCCTGCTCGACGAGCGCGCGCACCAGGCGTTCGAGGAGAGTATCTCCGAAGAGGAATCGATCCGGAGCGAGATGGAAGAACTCCGGGCATTCTGGGACGCGCTTCCGGATTGGGCACCGGAGGAAGCGCCGACTGATTTCTGGCCGATGATCAGGGAACAGCTTCCTGTCCACCGCCTTGTACCCTTTCCCGAACCACAGTCGGGATGGAGGGTCGCGGTCTCCTTCGCGGCCGGCGTCATCGTCGGCCTGGGACTCTGGCTGCTGGCTACCGGAGGCCCGGCGATGAGTGCCGCCGCCACCGAGGAACTGCTGGCCCACGACAGCATCTTCGAGACCCTCGACCCGATCCCTCTCGATTCGATGGCGGGTATCTACCTGGCCGCGCTTCCTCTGGATGAGGGTGGCCGATGATGGCGAACTTCCTCAGGAAGAACCTGACAACTCTCATTCTGGCCGCTTCACTCGGACTGAACGTGACCTTCGTGGTCCTGTTCATCTCCCAGGGCTCTTCTCAGAACCCATATCACCGCTTCTCCTCTGAACGCGACATGCGTGGTGCGGATTACCGGCGCCCCGACTGGGAAGCCCGCATGAGTGCCATGCCCGATTCTTTCCGATCACGCTCGTTTCCACGGCTCGAAAAGGAACAGATAGATTCACTACGCAATCTCCGACACGAAATGTTCACCGAGATCGAACCGTTCACGAAGGAGATCGCGACACTCCAGGAATTGATCCAGGAGGAGTTGAGAGCGCCTGAATCAAACCTCACACACCTCGACAGCCTGACCTCCCGGACCATGCGCCTGCAGTACTCCATTCAGCAGCGGACACTGCGCCTTATCCTCACGGAGCGCGAGATCCTTACACCGGAACAGTATCAGTGGTTCGTCCGGCTCATGGTACCTGTTCAGATCGACCAGATGTTCGATCGTGGCAGAGGAGGCCGTGGCGGCATCGATGGCAGGGCAATGGGTCCGGGGCGGGGAGGACCACCTGGTCGAGAGAGTGAAACACCACCACCTCCTCCTCACCAATTCTGATCAGGGGTCTGATTACCTTCTCGGATCATCTCTCTAATCCTTGACCTGCTCACGATCTTCATCGTACCTTAAAATACGATTCGACAGGTCGCATATTATCCCCTACCGGGTGAACCACTGATGCTCGCACTTACCAAAGCCACCGGATACGGTATCCTTTCCCTCGGATATCTCGATAACCTTGAGGAGCGCCCGGTCGTCAGCGCCAAGGAGATCTCGGAGATCTTCTCAATCCCGACCGAATTGCTGGCAAAGGTCCTGCAGCGCCTCACCAGAGCCGGTTTTCTGAAAGCCCACCAGGGGCGCGGTGGAGGCTACTCGATCAGCTGCGATACCACTGAAGTGAGTGTGGCTGATGTGGTTGAGGCGGTAGAAGGACCGATATCGATCGCCACCTGCCTGAAGAAGGGCGGTAAGGAACTCTGCGACCAGTGGGATAGCTGCACGATCAAAACACCGGTAGGGATCATTCAGGACAGGCTTGCCCAGCTGTTCGCCTCGATATCAGTAAGGGAGATCACATCAGGAGTCGATCTCTGCCCCGCCAAAGATCTGATCTCGAACACATCGTTCTGAACAGTCCGTCAGAGAAACGCTCCGGCTGCGGTCCCTGGTGCCCTGTTATTACGGTCTCTCACTTTGAGAAGCGACAGGGCTCGATGCACCCGGGTCGGTGTCGAGATGGCATGTCTGATTGAGCAGGAGTACCTGCCACTGCCCATCCTCTCGACGGCGGATGGCGGAGAGTGAAGCGTTATTGATCTCGAATCGGTATCGCTGATCGATCGGCAGGTCGAGTGCCCGACAGATCGCGCCCCGCACCGGTCCCGAGTGAGAGAAGAGCACGACTGTGCGGCCGGCGTGCTCACGGGCGATCGACTCGATCGCTGCCAGGGTGCGCTCCTGCATCTGCAGGAGGCTCTCCCCCTCTCCCCGTTGAAAGCCCGCTTCGTTGCTGCGCCACTGCTCCAGGTCATCGCCGTGGTCACGACGTACTTCTTTCAGTGTCTTTCCCTCCCACTCCCCATAACTGCACTCGCGCAGATCTTCCCTGGTAATCACCTCGAGCCCGAATGCCGCTCCAACCTGTTCAGCCATCTCACGTGCCCGGGAGAGATCGCTGGTGACTACGATCTCCGGATCCCAGGGCTGCAATGCCTCTATCACCGGTCCGATCCGGGTCCGACCAAGCTCGTTCAGGGGAGTATCGGTGTGTCCCTGGAACCGGGCCTCGGCGTTCCAGTCGGTCTCGGCGTGCCGGACCAGTACGATCAGTGTTTCAGTCGCCATCTGACTCCTCGATGAAGTGCCGACAGAGGTCGGTCAGCGTGCAGTTCCCGCAATCAGGTTTACGCGCGTTGCATACCCGGCGTCCATGAAATATCAGCGCGCTGGAGAAACTGAACCACCGTTCCTCGGGGAGAAGGTCGTTCAGATCGTATTCGATCTTCACCGGATCGGTGTGATCTGTGAGCCCGAGACGTCCACTCAGGCGCTTGACATGCGTATCCACCGTAATGCCGGGGTAACCCCAGGCACCTCCACGGACCACATTCGCGGTCTTTCTCCCGATACCGGGCAGTGACGTCAGATCTTCCAATTCCCGGGGGACCTCACCCGCAAAGCGCTCCATGATCATCACACACGATCCCTTGATGGATTTCGCCTTCTGGTGAAAGAACCCGGTCGAATGGATGATCTCTTCGATCTCTTCCAGTTCGGCCGCGGCAAGCGTTCCTGCGTCGGGAAAGCGCCCGAAGAGTACCGGCGTGACCTGGTTGACCCGTTCATCAGTGCATTGAGCAGAGAGGATCGTGGCGACCATCAACTGGAGCGGATCACGGTACTCGAGGGCGACTCCGGCGTCCGGATGGCGTTCGTCCAGCCGGTCGGCGATTTCGAGCGCCCGTCCGGCACGCGCCTGAATGTCCTCTCCTGCAAACGGTCTCATGTTCCGTGTCCTCGGCAACATCCGTAAAAGGTACTTGTCCGGCACCGACATAGCCAACAGGCGTCTAATCTGTTACAATCTGTACAGTAGTGCTGTTCCTGAGGCGGAACTAAACGGGTTCAGTGTCCCGACCGTCTAATGGTTGATCTGATGACGCGCAAGAAACAGAATAAGCCTGATCACGGCCCTGAGCCTGATCTCACCGACGAGCAGTTGATCAGACGCTGTCTTGACGGTCAACCTGAGGCCTACCGCGTACTTGTAGAGCGATACTGGTCGATGGTCTACAGTATCACACGCCGCATCGCCAACAGTCACGATGATGCCGTGGACGTGACCCAGGAGGCATTCGTACGCGCGTACGAGCACCTCTCCGGATTCGCCCGCGACGCGAAGTTCTCCACATGGCTCCTGCGTGTCGCCACCAATTATGCCCTCGACCAGAAACGACGCAGGACAGCACGCGTCCGGCTGCAGCATTTTGTTCCCGTGACGGGCCACGCCCCACCGGCAGACCTTCCCGCCATAACGAGGGAGACGGAGAGCCGCCTCGCGGAAATGCTCCGGACGCTGAGTCACCACCAGCGGCTCTGTCTTGTGCTGAAGGTCGTGCACGAGATGAGCACGGCCGAGGTGGCGGAGATCCTGGGCTGTTCTGAAGGGACGGTACGCGTTCACCTCCACCAGGCCCGTAAACTGCTGCGGGATCGATGGGACGGGTGGCGATCATGAAGGCGCTCAGGTACCGGTCGCATGCCCGCTCCACTCTCAGTTTCGGCTGCCGGTATACCCAGCGCACACTGAGTCAGCTGGGCAAGGACGCCCTCCAGCTTCCCCTTGTGGCGCGCCATCTTCTTCTCTGCCCCGCCTGCCGGGCTCACCGACGGCGCGTGACCCGTGTCGACGAAGCGCTCCGCAACGAGATGCTGGCCGAGGTACCGTCATTCTTCGACGGACGATGGGAGGATATAAGCTCTCGCCTGGACCTCCCCGTGAAAAATCGTATCCCGACTACCCCCAGACGACGGGAAGAGCGGAGAGGACGATTCATCGGGTCCGTGGCCGCGATGCTGCTGTTCATCGGAACCGCCTGGCTTGTTGATCAGCAACCGACTGCGACTGAGGGAGTGATCGCCGGCGGGCCGGGACTGTCGATCACGGAACTATCCGTGGATGGTGAGAAGGCAACCGTCGAGATCGAAACAGATGCCGAGGAAGATAATGCTCATTACCTGTGGCTCGAGTCGGATGGAGAGGGCTCCGAAATGC
>JALGVQ010000015.1 GCA_025774615.1 bacterium | reverse complement strand
CTCGACGTCTATTCCCTGAATGCTTTCGAGCACCGCGAGGAGGCTGTCTCCTACGAGGAGAACCTGCTAAACGGATTCTGGTCACCTGAGAAGTACTACGGTTTCCTGACCATCTTCAAGTATGACGATGTCAACGTGGTCTTGGACAAGTACACCGTCGTCGAGGCTAAGCGGACACGGACAGTCTACAACTGGCTGCAGTACTTCTCCCCGGAATCCCTGCAGAGCGAGTTCGAACAAGCGGGATTCACACGACACGAGTTCTACGGCAATGTGGCAGGGGCGCCATTTGCTGAGTCTGCTTCTGAATTTGCCATCGTGGGAACGCGGAAATGACGCTCACAGAACAACGAGCTGAAGGCAACGCAGTAAACCGCACGCCTTAGCTCAGCCGTTGAGAAGTCACACTACCATCCTCAAGCTGGGAGTTCTTCGATGATCCGTCGTGCATACTCATTGTTACTCTTCATCCTGGCAGTCGTGACCACGCTGGTTTCAATACCATTCGCTGGTGATGTCACAGCCCAGATCACCGAATTGCGCGAGGGGCGCACGCTGAGTGGTATACTCGCTGAGGGGGATACAGCCCGGTACGCGTTCGAGGTCGGTGACGACTTTTTCTTTTACGGTGAGGTGAATCAGATCTCGGTCGATGTCATCGTGCGGTTACTGGACACCGACGGCAACCTGCTTGGACGATACGATACTCCCAGCCGGGGCGGAGAGCGTTTTACAAGACGCATGAGAGAGGCCGGGGTCTATACGATCGAGGTGATCCCGTTCGAGGACGAGACCGGCGATTACACGATCACGCTCCATCGCGTGGAACCGATCGAGACCGATCCGAAGAGGCTTACGGACCAGTTCATGGCTCCTTATGACGAGGATGACTCTCCTGGCGCGGTGGTCCAGGTATGGCGCAATGGTCGGACACTGTACTCAAAAGCGTATGGCATGGCGAACCTTGCCTACGGGATTCCCTTCAGGACAGATACCCGCACCAACATCGGTTCCACTTCGAAGCAGTTTACGGCGTTCGCGATCATGCTCCAGGCGGATCGAGGCCTGCTGTCGCTGGACGACGACATCCGCGAGTATGTCCCCGAACTTCCCGAATTCGAGGAGACGATCACGATCCGGCACCTGATCACCCACACCTCGGGTCTCAGGGAATTCCTGAACCTCCTCGCGATGACGGGGCGCCGGCTCGATCACGGGGACTGGATCGATCGGTCTGAGATCATCGACATCGTGCAGAGGCAGCCGGCACTGCAGAACGTGCCTGGCGCCGAGTTCAATTACAACAACACCGCCTTCGGACTCGCGGCGGCGATCGTTGAGCGCACCTCCGGTCAGGACTTCCACGTCTTCATGCAGGAGAACGTGTTCAGACCGCTCGGGATGACCCGCACGATGGTCCGTCCCTCACCCGAGCACATCGTCCCTGATATGTCGGAGGGTTACACTCCCGGCGCCGACGGTTTCCTCCAGATCGGCGACCTGGCGGGTGCCGTAGGAGCCGGTGGTATCTACTCCACCGTGGGGGATCTGCAGACGTGGGTCCAGAATTACGCCGATCCGCGCGTAGGCAACGCCGGGATCTTCGATGAGATGATGACCTCGTTTGTGCTAACCAGCGGAGACGAGTCGGGCTACGGTTTAGGTCTCTTCATCGATGAACAGGGCGGACTCCAGCGTGTGCACCATGGTGGAGCCGACGTCGCCCACCGTTCCATGCTCGTCTACTACCCCGAGATCAACGCCGGCATCACTACCCAGAGTAACCACGCGGGATTCAACAGCAACGTGGCGTTCGAGCTTGCCGCGGCGTTCTTCGCCGATACGATGGAGAGCGAGGAGGAACCGGTTGCTGGCGAGTTCGACCTTGAAGCCTATGATCCGGAGGAATTCGACGATTTCGTCGGCCGGTATTCACTCGATGCTGCTCCGGACTTCATTCTGACGTTCACCCGCGAAGGCGATACTTTCCACACCCAGGCGACCGGCCAGGACCGGATCGAGATCGTGCCGATGTCGGAGTCGAGCTTCAGGCTGCTGACCGTCGAAGCCTCGGTCACCTTCCACCGTAACGACAATGGAGAAGTGGACGGACTCACCCTGCATCAGAACGGTGAGAACCACGCAACTCGGCTCGACGATGATGAAACCACTGCGTGGGAACCGACGGTCGAGAATCTGGTAGACTTCGAGGGCCGCTACTTCAGCGAAGAACTGGAGACGTTCTACACCATCAAGTTGAAGGACGAGACGCTCGTTGTGTTCCAGCGGCGTCTCGATGACGCGAACCTGACAGCGGGTAAGGAAGATACCTTTTCTGGCGGGGGCTTCACTTTCTCATTCGAGCGCGATCGCAACGGCCAGGTGATCGGTTTCTATCTGTCGAACGGTCGGACGCGGGACGTGCGCTTTGAGCGTGTGCGGTAGCAATCCTGCCGCACCTTACCCTGTTCCTCCCGGGTTGGCCGGGGCATCCTGAAGCATACGCAGGATCGGTTCTGGTCCATCGCTGAGCAGTACCTGGTTCGGATTGCGACCACCAAACCTGACATTGGGTCGATTCATCCATTCTCCCACCGAATCAGGACGCATCAGTCGGGAGAGCAGTCGTTCCAGGTTCTCCAATCCGCGCAGTTGTCGCTCCGCAAGCGGACTCGGTTGACTCTGCCCACCTTCCCACCGCGCGACCGTGCGTACACTGACACCTACGAGTCTGGCCAGACGTTCCTGGGAGAGCCCGAAGGCAAGGCGCAGTTTTCGCATGTGATCCGGTTCCATGAAAACATGATACCAGGCATGTATGACATATGTCATGACGCGCCCCCTGTATTGTTTCTACCTGACAATCCTGTGTCAAACCTTGCCAGGATGACGCATGCACATCGTGTCTCATTTACGCGATGTGCCCGATTCGATACATCCCATTTCCGGGATCCGCAGCAATTTTCATGATAGCTACACGTACCTGGTTCTCAACACGGGCAGATATATTGTGGTATCGAGGATTAATCACTACAAGACGAGTTGTAGGAATATACCCGAATTTGACTTACTCCTGGATAATCATTCTTACCTGATGCATTACTCTCTTACATTTCAGATTTGTCGTGCTATATTCTTACTTTGTTCCGAAATGGGGCATTTCGTTCCTGTTCTGTATTCCCTGCGGATGGAGGTTGGACCATGCCGATCGTGAATACATCATCCAAGGGTCAGATTGTCATCCCGGCAAAACTGCGCCGCAAGTACAGTATCGTGCAGGGTACCCGACTGAATGTCGTGGATGGCGATGGAGAGATCATTCTCAGACCTGTTTTACAGGATGCTGTGAACCAGGCCAAAGGGCTGTTCAGGGGGGGGCAGTCATCCATTCAGGAACTGATGAGAGAGCGGCGGGAGGGTAGTCTCGCATGAGCACGCCCTTCGAACCGGTCACCTCCCGGCAGCTGGTGCTCGATAGTCACGCGATGCTCTCATATTTTGAGGGGGAACCGGGTGCCGACTTCGTAGCCAATGCGCTCGGCATGGCCGAACAGGGCGGGCTCGAGTGCATGATGACCATCGTCAACTGGGGTGAGGTCTATTACAGCATTCTGAGAACAAAGGGCGAAAAAAGCGCCCAGGAAGCGACTCACGTACTCGACCAGCTCCCTATCGAGATCGTCAATATGGACATGAATCTGGTCCGGAGTGCGAGCCATTTCCGGGAAAAATTCCATATGGCCAACGGGCATTGCTTCGCGGCAAGCCTGGCACAGAGTCAGTCGTGTCCGGTCATGACGGGCGACCTGGCATTCCGGCGTCTTGAGGAAGAAATCCAGGTTCTGTGGCTGAAATGACGTTCCTCACCCTGGGTGACATACATGGTTCGGTGAAGTGGACCTCGGAGCTCATTGCTGCCGCAGAGACGGTCGATACCATACTTCTGTGTGGGGATCTGACCAGTTTTGGCACTCCTGGAGATGTAGCTGCCATCATCGACGATATCGCCCGCTATAATGCCTCCTGCTTCGCGATAGCCGGGAATTGTGATTCCCTGGCGATCGAGTCGTTCCTGACGGATCAGGGCATCTCCCTGAACGGGCGTGGGCGTATGATAGGGGATTCCATCGGTATCTGCGGCGTTTCGGGATCGAACCGAACCCCGTTCGGGACACCACTGGAGTACACTGAAGAAGAACTCTCCGCATCACTGGATGCCGGTTGGCAGCAGATTCAGGGCGCGTCAACGCGTATTGTGGTACACCACGCGCCACCGTACCGCACGAAATGCGACAGAACCCTCCTTGGAATGCATACCGGTGTTCGAATGTTCCGTGAATTCTGCGAGAAGGATCAGCCCGAGCTCGTGGTCTGTGGACATATTCATGAAGCGCGGGGGACCGATATGATCGGTGAAACCCTGGTTGTAAATGGAGGAATGGCCGCCAGGGGACATGGAACGGTTATCGAGATCAGTGACGGCGACCTGACTGTTTCACTGATGTAATACAGGAGCCGTCCTGTTCTGACTCCTCGTCTGCTCTCTAATTACTCCTCGTCAGAGCCGATCTGGAGATCGGCCTGCACGCTGTCATCATCTCCAGGCAATGTTGTGCGCTGAACACGTTCCTGACGCTGTATCTGACCGGCCGTACCATCGAGTTCTTCAACCTGCTTGCAGTCAAGACATAGCAGGGTCATGGGAAGCGCTTCCAGCCGGTCCCGGTTGATTTCCTTGCCGCACCCTTCACACTTTCCATATGATCCATCGAGTATCTTTTCCAGCGCGTGGTTGATCCCCCCCAGACCACGAGCATCCTGCTCGATCAGCTTCGAGAGATATTCCTTGTCATCTGAAAGGGTAACCTCTTCTTCATATTCTGCTGATCGGCTGTCATTGATCTCGTCGAGGGTTCCCTGCAGCCGTCCCAGTGTTGACAGTTTCCTCTGGCGCTCTTCCAGGATCAATTTGGTGAAATGATCGCGGTCCTTCTTGTTCATGTCTTGTCTCCACGCTGAGCCGTTCTGGCACAGATATCAGGATGAGACCAGCGAACGCTGAAATTTGGACGCTCAAATGTATGCGATTTCACCATACTTGCCAAATGAATCCGACCGGGCGCCTCTCTTTACTTCTCTTCCTCATTACCCGTCTCGTCATCCACGACCTCATAATCAGCCTCTACTGCTTCCTCGCCCCCGTCATCACTACCCTGGTCCTGAGTAGTGTCACCAGCAGTGCCAGCGCCTTCTGCCTGTTCTGTGGCACTCTTCTGGTACATCTCCTCTGCGGCCTTATGCCAGGCTTTTTCCAGTTTCGCGGATTCTGTCCTGATCGGTTCGATACTCTCTCCCTTGAGAGCTTCCTTCAGGTCAGAGAGTGCCTGCGCGACTTCAGCGCCCGTTTCGGCTGACAGCGTATCCTTCTGTTCTTCAAGCTGTTTCTCGGTCATGTACGCCATCTGCTCGGCGCTGTTACGTGTCTCCACGCTGTCCCGAATCTCCTTGTCTTCCTCCTTGTGCGATTCGGCATCATGCACCATGCGATCGATCTCTTCGCGGGAAAGACCGCTTGAAGATTCGATCCTGATGCTCTGTTCCTTGCCGGTCGCCTTGTCTTTGGCCTGGACGTTCATGATCCCGTTGGCGTCGATGTCGAAGCTCACCTCGATCTGGGGAACCCCGCGGGCAGCCGGGGGTATCCCGTCGAGCTGGAACCGTCCGATCGTCTTGTTATGGATCGCCATGTCCCGCTCGCCCTGAAGAACATGGATATCCACCTGGGTCTGGTTGTCAGACGCAGTGGAGAATATCTCGGCCTTCCGGGTCGGGATGGTGGTGTTCTTCTCGATGAGTCGCGTGAGCACGCCGCCGAGCGTCTCGATACCGAGTGAAAGGGGCGTGACGTCGAGCAGGAGTACATCGGTCACCTCACCTGCCAGTACACCTCCCTGGATAGCGGCACCGACCGCCACAACCTCATCGGGATTGACACCCTTGTGGGGTTCTTTACCGAACAGATCCTTGACCAGTTTCTGCACACTCGGGATGCGCGTTGAGCCGCCGACGAGAATCACCTCATCCACCTCACCCTTACCCATCCCGGCATCGGCCAGAGCCCGTTCACACGGTCCGGCCGTACGATTGACCAGATCTTCGACCAGAGATTCAAACCTGGCCCTGGAAAGCGTGATGTTCAGGTGCTTCGGCCCGCTCTCATCGGCCGTTATAAAGGGCAGATTGATCTCGGTCTCCATGGTCGTGGAGACCTCGCATTTGGCTTTTTCAGCGGCTTCCTTGAGCCGCTGGAGGGCCATCGGGTCCTTCTTGAGGTCGATCCCCTCTGTCTTCCGGAATTCCTCGGCGATCCATTCCATCACCCGCTGATCGAAATCATCTCCACCGAGGTGGGTGTCGCCGTTGGTCGACTTGACCTCGAAGACACCGTCACCCAGTTCCAGAATGGAAACATCGAATGTGCCTCCACCCAGGTCATACACCGCGATCTTCTGATCCTTGACCTCGTCGAGTCCGTAGGCAAGCGACGCAGCCGTCGGCTCGTTGATGATCCTCATCACCTCGAGACCGGCGATCTCGCCCGCATCCTTGGTGGCCTGCCTCTGGCTGTCGTTGAAATAGGCCGGAACCGTGATGACGGCTTCCGTGACTTCCTCACCCAGATAGTCTTCGGCAGTCTGCTTCATCTTCTGAAGGATCATCGCTGAGATCTCAGGAGGGCTGTACTCGGTGCCACTCACAACGGCCCTGACGTCTCCTGAGAGACCCGGCTTCGTCTCGAAGGGTACTTCCTCGCGCTCGGTACCGACCTCTTCGAACAACCGGCCCATGAACCGCTTGATACTGAAGATCGTGTTCTGGGGATTTGTGATCGCCTGTCGCTTGGCTGCCTGTCCCACCAGTCTTTCACCACTCTTGGTGAAGGCGACCACGCTCGGCGTGGTCCTGCCACCCTCAGCGTTCGTGATGACGACGGGCTCGCCACCCTCCATGACTGCCACCACCGAGTTGGTGGTTCCCAGGTCGATGCCGATGATCTTTCCCATGTCAATGCCTCACTCTTTGATTGCTGCCCGGATATCCCGCAAATACCCACCCGGGTTTTCCGGATGGGTATTCACTGGTTCCTCTATCCATGATGTATCCCGTTCGCTCCGTGGAGAGCGTACCGGTTTTACTTCACCTGTATCTCGATCTCCCGCTCGCGAGCCTCTTCTGCCATCGGCAGAGTGATCGTCAACACGCCATTCGTGTGCTTCGCTGTGATCTTCTCGGTGTCGATTTTCTTCGAGAGCGAAAAGGACCTGCTGAAGGTGCCGAACCGGCGCTCTGAGCAGTAACAGGTTCCATCCTCATCTTCGGAGCGCACGTCTTTACGCTCACCCTTGATGGTCAGAACGTTGCTCTCGACGGAGACCTTCACATCCTTCTTGTCCACTCCCGGAATGTCGACTGAGACGGCGTATTCGTTCTCACGCTCTTCGACATCGACCGCGGGCATCCAGTCACGATCCTCAGAGTTTGCCCAACGACGGTGCAGGGCGTAGTTCATGCGTCGATCCATCTCACGCTGAAGGTTCCAGTGCATCTGCTGCCTCGGCTGCCATCTTACCAGTGTCATGTTCACTACCTCCCCGGCCGCCTTATGCGGCTCCCTTGTTTATCTGAGATTAGCGACTCCCATACCGGGAGTCGAAACTCTGTTCAGTGTATTGATCACTGGTATAACCAAATATCGTGCCAATTAATTCAGATGTCCTGCAATATCGTCTATCTTTTTAATTGGTAACATGTTACACCGCCAGCACGATCAGATCATTCACCCGGGATGTGGTGCGGCCTCGCCCAGCTATTGCCATAATGTCGCAATAATGTAAATCTGGCAGATTCATCTGCCGTTCTGTCGCTGCCATGCCGGTTTGACCTCATGGTGCCTCGGAGATCCGGAGCACCGATACATGCCCCTCCTCCGAGCTGATATAGCAGTACCTCTGAACCGGTAATTACGGTCCCTCTGAACCGGTGACTGCATCATGATCACCTGTCATGCGACCATATTTAAAGATAGAATCCTCTCGCACATTACAGCAATCGTTCCTGTGTCCTGTTGAACGTAAAAACGCTTTATAACTCTCTTTACAACCCTTACCTTTGTTGCTAGTGTCATGTCACGTAGCAAATGTCGGCACCGAGAGTGACGCCGTGCTTGACCGGCAAGGCGTGGCGACTAGGCATAGCGGTGGCTATGACGAGGAGGTGCAACGCAGGCGGACGGGATACGGCGCTGCTCGAATGCAACGGTTGTTGCATGACAGGGCACCAGTATCCTTCCGAACATTTACTGATATCAGTGTGAAGGAGTTCAGGAATTGTCGAACATCATGAACACAGATCAGATATGCCAGGCGTTCGGCATATCCAAATCGACACTGAACAACTGGCGAAAAGAGAAGGGTCTACCCTATATCAAGGTAGGTCGAACCGTACGCTACGATTTTGACGCGGTTGTGGAGTGGCTCAAGAAACACGAAGTAAGATCCAAGATCCGCTGACCTGTATATGGAGTACCCGCACGGTCAGACGCTCTCACAACCGCCTGACGAATCCCTCTCGATCATCGTCCCGTCATTCAATGAGGCTGCCACGCTCCGTGAGGCTATCCATCGTCTCTGGTCGATGTCCTATCCCCTGGAGACCGAGATCATCCTGGTCGACGACGGTTCTTCTGACGCCTCCTGGGAAATAGCCGGCCGACTGAAAGAGGAAAGTCCGCTCCCGTTCCTTCTCTTCCGACACGAGCGTAACAAAGGGAAAACCGCTGCGATACGTACCGGTCTTGAAGCGGCCACGGGTACACTCACCCTCATCTATGACGCCGACCTCGAATACGACCCTGGTGACATTCCGGCACTGCTTGCTCCCATTCTTGATGGTCGGGCTGATGCGGTGTACGGATCGCGTTTCCTCTCTCCGGAACGGAGGGTCCTGTTCTTCTGGCACGCTCTGGGAAATCGACTGGTGACCGCACTGGCCAACATGTTCGCCAACCTCAACCTCACCGACATGGAGACATGCTTCAAAGTGGTCCGAACGGCCACGCTGAAGGAGATGCGGTTGAGATCGGAGCGCTTCGGGTATGAACCGGAAGTGACGGTCAAACTCGGCCGGTTGGGCCAGCGCATCTATGAAATACCGATCCGCTATTCAGGACGATCGTATGAGGAGGGGAAAAAGATCGGATGGAGAGACGCGATCCGGGCGATGGGAACGATCCTGCGGGCCGGGCTTCTTGAGACACCGGTAACATCTCCCGAATCGGTCACCCGGTTTGCTCTCAGCCGACTCGGGTCCTACTACGCCGAACTACTGAGAAGGATCAGACCCCTTCCCGGTGACAGCATCCTGGAAGTTGCTTCCGGGGCTGGCGAGATCGCCCGCCACCTCTCACAGGGGACTCGCGTGCTACTCACCGATCCTCGAGACGGGGAGACAGAACGACTCCGGATCAGCTTCTCCCATCGGCCGAATATGGAAGTGGCACAGTGGGATCCCTGCACCGGGCCGTTCAGTTCACCACCGGAACGGTTTGATACGGTGATCGCGTTCCACAGCATGGCATGTTTTGAGGATGAGGGCACGGCCCTGACAGCGATGGCTGCCCACCTGAAACCAGAGGGCAACATGGTTCTGCTCCTCCCCGCCCATCAGGCCCTCTTCAGCTCCGTCGATCGGGGACTGGGACGTTCCCGGAGGTTTACCCGTAAATCGATCCATTCATTGCTGGATGAGGCAGAACTGAGTGCTGAAAGGATCGTTCAGGTGAACTTCATTGGAGCTATCGGCTGGTGGTTCGGGCGTCTGTTCTCGGGCTCTTCACAGATCAGTCCCTGGCAGATCCGGGTCTTCAAACTCTTCATGCCGCTGGTGAAGCTGGAACGCTGGATCACTCCCCCTGTCGGCCTCTCCTGGCTGATCATCGCACGCCACAAGTAATCCATTCCCGCTTCAGTTATTCGTAGCGGAGGGACTCGATAGGATCCAGCTTCGCCGCCTTCGTCGCTGGATAGAATCCGAATACGATCCCAATCCCGGCCGATACAAAGAACGCCAACGCAACCGCAAACCCGGACACGAGTGTAGCCCACCCGGCGTATATGCTGATCAGTTTGGTGAGGGTAAAACCGACAACGATCCCGATGATCCCTCCCAGGAAGGAGAGGAAGATCGCCTCCACCAGGAACTGGGTGCTGATATCACGCCTGGTCGCTCCTACTGCCCGCCGGATACCTATCTCCTTGGTGCGCTCAAGAACCGTGGCGAGCATGATGTTCATGATCCCGATGCCGCCGACCAGCAGACTGATGCCGGCGATCGCACCCATGACGATTCCCCAGATCCGCTGCGTCTCCTGACTCTGCTTCATCAGTTTCTCGGGGATGATGATCCTGAAATCCTGGACTCCGTTGTGCCGTCTGAGAAGCATCCGGTTCAGGATAACCGCGCTCTCAGCGATCTGCTCGGATTCTTTCACCCGAAGCGTGATCTGATCGACCTGACTGGCGTAACTGGAGAGCTGGAAGCGTGAGTACGCACTCGAGAGGGGAATGTAGACATCGAGGTTCACATCCCGGTCGACGACCTCACTGCTGGTGCCGGCCGATACCGCCCGTTCTTCCATGACCCCGACTACCGTGAACCATTCCTCTCCGAGACGGACCTTCTCCCCGATCGGATCGCGGTAGTAGAAGAGCTGATCTTTGATCTTCGCTCCCAGGACACAGACTTGGGAGCGTTCCTGCATGTCGAGATCGGTGATGAAGGCACCCTGGGTGGCACGGAACGTGAAGATGCGCGGATAATCGGGTGTGGTGGCGAGAATGGTGGCGGGAAGGGTCAGATCTCCATACGTGACATCGAGGAGGTATTCTTTCTGAGGTGCCACCGCCATCGTGTTGGACAGTACTTCAGCCACGGCGGCTACATCCTGCAGCGTGATACCGCGCGAGAAGTTGCTCCGCTGCTCTTCAGCATCATCATCGGTCCCGACCACACCGGTGTCACGGACGATGATGTTGTCGATCCCCATCAGTTTGATCTGCTCAAGCGCCTCCTGCTTGGCCCCTTCACCGATCGAGAGCATCGCGATCACAGCCGCCACCCCGAAGATGATACCAAGCATGGTGAGGAAACTGCGGAGTTTATGGCTCTTCAGACCGCCAGCACTGATATTGATACTCTCACTGATATTCACTGTCGCTCTTCCTTATCATCCAGATGATGTCGGTCTGTTACCGTCCACCCCGGCCTGTTGAAGGCGGTGGCGGTGGTGGTGTCGATTGGCTCCGGTTCTTCTGCCCGGACGGTGAACCTGTTACCGGTGAACCAGCCTCGGCCTGCACCTCAAGGGTGCGCGGATCGATCAAGGATATTTCTTCTCCCAACTCAAGCCCCTCGAGTACGACAACGCTCATCATGTTCCGGTCACCCAGCCGTACCTCGCGCGGCCTGGGCAGGTCCCTGCGCGGGAAGACGACGGTTCTGCCATCGACTTCGAAGACCGCTTCATTCGGGATGTAGAGCGCGTTCTCGCGTTTCTCGTAGGTGATGCGCAGGCTGGCGGTCATTCCGGGGCGCATCCCGGCATCCACGGAATCGAGCCGGACCACGGCATTGAAGTAGCTCCTGTTGGCCATTTCATCAAAACTGGCCAGCGCAGCGATCGCGTCGATCTTTCCCGTGAACACGGGGCCGGGGATCGCGTCGAGTCTGATCTCGACCGGATCACCCACTTCCACCTTGCGGTAATCACCTTCGATGATGTTGACCTTCGAGAGCATCTCCGAGAGATCGGGGATGGTGATGATCGTCATGCCTCGGTGGATGTTGTCACCCGCCCGTATCTTACGCATCCCCTCGGTCGCGCCGCCGTATGTCTCGCCGAAGACCACGATCCCCGGGATCGGGGCCAGCAGGGTGAAGGCCTCTATCTGCTCGATCACGTCATCGAGACGCTGCTGGGCCTGCCGGATCCTCGTCCGCTGGCGCATCTCATCCACTTCAAGTTTGTTGATCAGGGAAGCCAGGCTTCGTTCGGCCTCATCCACATTGAGGAGGGCATTCTCATAGGAAAGCTGGCGCTGCGCCTGCTGCTGGACCGACTCGAACTCCGCGAGCCCGAGTCTGATCTCGGCGAGTTCAAGATCGTATCGTGCCGTCTGGAGGGATGATCCAGAACTCCTGATCTGATTCGGTTTGTTGGCCAGGAAGTTATTGAGGTTCGCCTCCTGGTTCTCGAGCTGCAGTTCGCGTGACTCGCGCTGGGTCAACATGCTCGACTCGTCGATCCTGGCGACCACGTCTCCTTCCTCGACGTAGACGCCTTCCTCCACCAACCAGACGAGCTGAAGCATACCGCGACTCGTGGGCGCAACGACACTCCGGGAGCGCTCGGAAAGGAGCTCGCCGCGTACGATCACATCGAGAACGAACTCGCCCTCGGTCGCTTCGGTATAGCGGAGATCCTTGTACTTGTCCCGGAACATACCTGAGGCAAGTATCACCAGCAGCACTACCAGTACTACCCCGGCCTGCACCATCCTGTTTCTTGCAAGTAGTTTCATGATAACCTTTTACCGGAAGATTCTCATCATATCACCACCACCGCCACGTCCCCGCATCATCTGGAACACCATCTGGCCGACGTCTCCACTCTGTCCACCGGCAGCCTCCCGGTTTGCCAGCAGGGCATCTATACCGGCGGTCTCTAGTTCTTCCAGCGGCATGAAGGGATCACGCAGAGCAACTCTCACTCCTGCTGCCAGTCCTTCTTCGATGACAACGTAATTCCCGTTCTCAGGGCCCAGGACCACGTCGACTTCCTCGATGTTGTTGCCCACGGTAAACACCAGCGTACGGTCCTCCTGGCGGAAGATCGCGTCGAGGGGAACAACGACTGCTTCAGGCCGGTAGTGGGTGATGATGCTCACCTGGGCGGTCATGCCTGGCCTGAGGCTGAGGTCGGTACCGTCAATGGTCACGACACAGTCGAAGACCTTCATCTGTGAAAGACCGGATCGCCGTGCCAGGGGACTGATATCGGTGATCTCCCCCGTGTAAACGGCGTCGGGATAGGCATCCACCCTGATCAGCGCCTTCTGCCCCATGGCCACGCGGCGGATATCGAGTTCCGATATCCCCACCTCGACCGTCATGGTTGTCAGATCGGGAATGGAGATGATCGCCTGACCAGGGTAGGCGGTGGTCCCCACACTTACCTTACCCTGCCCTTCGGGCCCATAGGTCTTCTCATGGATGACGAGACCGGGGTACTCGGCGTACTGGAGGGCTGCTCCCAATTCCGCCTCAAGATCGGTGAGTTCACGCCGCTCCCGGTCCAGCGTCTGCTGCCTCTGCTGGAGCTGTACCTGATCTCTCAGGATCTGGGTATTGAGCTGCTCCTGCGCCCGTTCGAGGGCAAGTTCACTCTTCTTGTAGTTGAAGTCTTCCTGGATCCGGGCGATCTCCGATTCGAACTCCATTGCCCGTATCCTGAGCTCGGCCTGAGCGAAAGAATGCTGCTGATTCTCCAGAGAAGCCTGCAGGCTGGCCATCTGGCTCTCCTGCTCTGCGATCATCTTGGTCAACTCGGACTCCACTTCCTCGACCTCACTCCGCTGGTTTGCTACCAGATCCAGAAGCGACGCCTCGTCGAACTGCACGACCAGGTCCCCGGTCTCGATCACTTCCCCCTCGGGAGCGAGGGCCAGGATCAGCTGACCGCCGCCATATCGCAGACGGGGGGCATTGAATGTCGCGGTCCGGGCAGCTTTCAGTTCCCCCTTCTCTACAACGATGGATACGAACTCCCTGACCTCCACCTCAGCGGCCATCACCTCTCTGGCGCCGCCAGAAGGCCCCAGGAGCGTGACCGCGGCTACTACCACCACGATCAGACCGATCCCGCTGATGAGGGTGATCTTCTTCCGGTCTCCGTTCTTTCCCGCCATCAATCTCTGGAACACACTCACGACCGATACCTCCCGGATATACCTGATTCATCTGCCGGCGGCGGTGGAGGCGTACGCTGGCGTCCACTTCTGCCTAATACTCCCCATGCCCGGACACTGTCCATCAGGGCAGGTGAGAGGGACCGGAAATCACTGGCTCCCCCCTCGATAAAGCTGTCCAGTTCCATCTTGAGCTCATCCGGCAGGGAATCGCGCTTCGCGCGTAACTGTTCGATCCTTGCTGCCATGGCGGCACTGTCCGGCGCGGCTCCCATGGTGAACTGTCCGGCCGCTCCCGGCATGCTCTGTCTCATTCCTCCCATACCCAGGCTGTCACGGAGCGCCTGTGATATGGAACGGAAATCCCCCTGGCCACTCATCAACTGTTCCGCCTCGGCTCGCAGATCGGCTGGCAGGGTGTCGAGCCTCCCCTGTAGTAGTTCAGTGAACCGGCCGGCCATCCCGCCACCCTGCTGAGTCCTGCTGGTTCCAGCTGCCCTGTCGCTACCGCCCGTCACATCTGCGCCACCTGTCCTGTCGGCACCCATTCTGGTAATACCCTGCATCTGCTCTGTGCCGCCCTGCCGCATCTGCTCCATCATCTCGGGCGTGATCCGCGACATGTCGAATCCTCCCATAGTGGCACCCGCCTCCCCCATACCCCGTGTCCGGCTTTCTCCGCCGCGTGCGGAACGCTCGTCACCACCCTGCATCATCATCTGATCCATCGCTACCACCGGGCTGGCTGCACCGTACTCATCACCCATGGAGATGATCGCCTGAGCGACTTCATCCGGGACCGCCTTGGTGCCGGCCAGGGTCGCCAGTACCGCCGCCGGGTTCTGAAGCCAGGCCAAGTCGACTTCTTCACCTACATCGAGCCCGTCCAACACCTGCGCCATCGATTCGTTCCACAGGCCCAAGGTGACTTCTATCGGCTGATGTGAATTATGCGGTCGAACGTGGGTACGCCCATCCATTACACCCACCGCAGCCAGCGGAACCTGGACCACATCCTCCAGATGCACAACCACGATGTCGGCGCTGGCCGTCATGCCTGGCCGCGCCCGCGGATCGGCCTCATCGAGCCGGATAACGGCGGGGAATACCTTGACATTACCCTGGAATACCTGGGCGAGGGTGGAGATGTCAATGATCCGGCCGGGAATCTGGACCCGGGGATACGCTTCCAGGCGGACCCAGGCCTGCTGGCCGACTTCGATCAGTTCAGCATCGAGTTCATTGATCCTGACCTCGACCAGGAGTTCGGTGAGGTCGGGCAGTTCAAGAATCGTCTGCCCCCTTCGTACCTGATCCCCCTCGCGGACCTTGGTCCGCGCTGTCCACCGTCCCTGTTCAGCATGTATCACCATTCCGTCGATCGGAGCCCGGATCGTGAGAGATGCCAGTTCGGCCCTCACCTCGACAACATCCTGCCGCTGTTCTTCCAGGTTCTTGAAGGACTGCAGGCGGGTCATTTCGTTGATAATCTTCTGCGCTTCGAGCTTCCGCCTCGCTTCATTCAGGGAGATGCGGGCTTTTTCGATGTTGAGGTCACCCTGCTGCTGTTCCAGTTCGGAGGAAAATTCCAGGTTCTCCCGCTGGAGCAATGCCTGTTCATGACTTATCTGAGCCGATCGGACCGAGTTCTCGAGGTTCTTGATGTTGTTGATATGATCATCGAGAAGCTGTTCGTAGGCTGCTTCGGTCGTGTCGAGCGCATCGAGTTCGTTCTCCAGTTCCTCGACGGCATTCGCTGTGTCGAGCTCAGCAATAACCTGCCCGGCCGTCACCACGGTACCTTCGTCGATCAGAAAGTTGATCTGCACCTCCCCCCCCACATCATTAGGCACCTCGACCTCGCGTGCCCTGGCCGCCCTTATGCGGCCCGACCCGGTGACCCTGATCTCCATCTCACCCTGAACGACCTCGACCGTCAGGTGCTCTTCAACAGCGGTACCTTCCCCGGGGCGGGTGAGGATCATGAAGGTGATGATCGCTACCGCCGCCACTCCGACTCCGTAGAGCCAGCGGGGTATCCCGCGTCGCTGATTCTCGTTTGTATTATTCATCCTGCTTGTTCGACACCATCCCTCTGGATAAACTTGTTCGCGTTCTGAATGGTTTGTGGAAAAGCTCACAATACATATTTGGGCGTTCAGCCTGTAAAGTTACATACAATCAACAGGCCGCGCGTCATCATTCAACTTGGGAACTTCTTCATCCCCTTGAAACCCGGGTGATACAGATGAAAACACCGTCAGCACGATTCTGTTCCAGACACATTCTCGTTTCGGTACTCATTCTCCTGACATCAGTTACCGCCCTGACTTCAGGTTGCGGTGTACAGGCGTCTTACCGGTACGATCAGGGCATGGTGGTCTCGGCCGACACGCTGGCCAGCCGTATCGGCGCAGCTGTCCTCGAGGCGGGGGGGAACGCAGTCGACGCGGCGGTGGCAACCGGGTTTGCGCTGGCGGTCACCTTTCCGGGGGCCGGCAACATCGGTGGGGGAGGATTCATGGTGGTGCGCCTCCCTGACGGCACATCAACGGCATTCGATTTCAGGGAGAAGGCGCCGCTGGCAGCCCACGCCCGCATGTTCCTCGATGAGAACGGGGAGTACTCGAGCCGGATCCACCACAATTCCCACCTGGCGGTCGGGGTACCGGGGACCGTGGCGGGATTCGCGCTGGCCCACGAACGTCTCGGAAAGCTCCCATGGGCCGACCTCGTTGGACCCGCTGTCGAGCTGGCGCGGAACGGATTTTCACTGACCAACAGCCGGGCGAACGATCTGGCCCGCTACGTGCGCCGGGGATTCCAACCCTATCCGGCCAGTATGGCTTCCTTCTCAAAGGATGGGGAACCATACGCGGCCGGTGAGACTCTGGTGCAGTCCGACCTGGCCAACACCCTGGAACGGATCATGCGTGAGGGTCGTGACGGCTTCTATCGCGGAGAGACCGCCCGGCTTATCGCTGAAGAGATGGAACGCGGCGGAGGGATGATCACTGAAGAGGATCTGGCTCGCTACGAGGCGAAGGAACGCGTACCGGTGCAGGGCACCTATCGAGGGTACGACATCATCAGCATGCATCCCCCTTCGAGCGGCGGACCCGCCCTCATCGAGATGCTGAACATCCTCGAGGGATACGATCTTGCGGAGATGGGGCACAATTCGGCCGCCTACATCCACCACCTGACCGAAGCGATGCGACGGGCCTACCGGGACCGGGCCCGCTGGATAGCCGACATGGATTTCGTGGATGTACCGCTCGAAAGGATGCTCAGCAAGGAGTACGCCGCCGAACTCAGGCAGGGTATCGATCCTCAGCGGGCCACACCATCAAGTGTCACCGATGTCGAGATGCCGTACGAGAGCCCGGAGACGACCCACTACTCGGTCGTGGACGCTGCCGGCATGGCCGTCTCGGTCACCTACACTATCGAAGGCTGGTACGGCTCGAAGATCACAGTCCCTGGAGGTGGATTCCTGCTCAACAACGAGATGGGTGACTTCAACGGGGCACCGGGACTCACCACCGACCGCGGGCTCATCGGGACCGAGCCGAATCTCGCCCGGCCTCAGCAGCGCATGCTCTCCAGCATGACTCCTTCGATCGTGGCGAAGGATGGGAAACTGGTTGCAGTCGTCGGCGCTCCCGGCGGACGCACCATCATCAACAGTGTTCTTGAGGTGATCGTGCACCTCATCGACTTCGGGATGGATATCCAGTCCGCGGTCGACGCGGCCCGATTCCATCACCAGTGGCTGCCTGATAGTATCAGTATTGAGCGGGACGGAGCGCCGGAGGCGGTGCTCACACAGCTCCGGTCGATGGGACACACGGTACAGATGCGCGGGTCTCAGGGACGGACCAACTGCATCGGGATCGATCCGCTCACCGGTAAAGTGATCGGCGCCGCCGACACGCGTCAGGCTGACGCGGCAGCGATCGGGAGCGGTGGCTGAGGAGATCGGATGGATACGGATAACCAGATTAGACTGAATCTTGGCTGTGGTGCGCGACCAATGGAAGGTCATGTCAATGTTGATCTTCGGGAAATGCCGGGTATCGATGTCACACACGATCTAAATGAATATCCCTGGCCATGGAGTGATGAGTCCATCAGCCATATTGAAATGCATCAGGTACTTGAACATCTGAATGATCACAACAGGGCAATGGCGGAAATTCACCGAATCCTGTCAGCAGGTGGAACAGCCGAAATCTCAGTGCCTCATTTTACATGGCAATATGCATTCCACGATCCAACTCATCAGTCATTCTGGGGATATCAGACTTTCTTCTACTATGTAAACCGTGGAGGATACTTCGGTTTTCAGTTTTCCCAAGTAAAGGTGAGGCTTGAATTCGGGAAAGGCCGAGCACTCTATAATTACCTCGTGGAGTGGATCGCCAACCGGTGGCCATATCTATATGAATCCAGTCCGCTTCGCATTTTTCCTGCCATGAAGGTGTATGGTTCATTTGTAAAGTGATGAAGGAATAATTCAATCAGGATCAAGGCAGATGTCGAACATAAATGGAAATCACCCTTCAATACCTGTTGCTATGACTATAGCTGGATCCGATTCGGGTGGAGGGGCAGGTATCCAGGCGGAGGTCACCTGATCAGCTCACTCAAAACCTGTCCTGCACTTTCCTCGGGTAGCAGCAGGTAGTTCAGGTATCGCCGTGAGGGGTCAGGGATGATGGCATTACTGAGGACCGGCCCCTCCGGCAGAAGGTGGTATGGGCGATATGAATGTTCGGTGATGATCCCATTCAACTCATCATTCGGACCATCCATCTGTGTCTCGATGATCCAGACGGGACGCTGGTTCTGTAATATCGCCCTGGCACCCCTCATGACCAGATCCTCACATCCCTCCACATCTACTTTGATCAGTTCCACCGGATGTTCAAGCGGGAACATATCGTCCAGCCGCATGGTCTCGACCTCCACGATCTCTCCCTGTTCTCCATCGACCTCGTCCAGGCTCAGTGTGCTCATGGAGGAGGCAACGTCACGCGGCATGAAAAGGGACGCCGTACTCTGTGTATCGCACACTGCCCTGTTGATGAGTACCGCACGGTCCTCGAATCCATTCTCCTGAATGTTCCGGGTCAGTACCGGAAAGAGTCTTGGTGACGGCTCAAAGGTCCAGGTCCTGATAGTGGGATTGAGGGTCAGGGCCACCGTGGTGTAGAAACCGGTGAACCCCCCGATATCCAGAAACGTGCTGCGGGTCTGAGTCAGACGGGCGATCACCCAAGACGTCTCCGGTTCGAACCCGAATGCCTGCCACCAGAAGATACGATACGCCAGAGAGTCGAGCTGTCCGGCACGATGATAGATGAATGACCGGTTCCTATCTATCTTCACGACGAACCTGTGTGCCACCGGCAGATGGAGCCGCAGGTACTGTGGGAAGACCCCCTTCAGGGAGCAAAACCTCAGTGGACCGGAAACCAGTGGATAATCCATGATCGCCTGGCGCCATCTCCTGATCAGATGGATCATCCGGGTTGTTCCTGATGAAGGATCCACGACACTGTGCATATCCTGATTGTCTCCGATTCTGATATCTGATTACACTCCACTGTCCGATTCAGTCATCACTTCACCTCCGATCGCCCGGGACACTCACAGTATGTCCGATTCTTCCAGCAAGTCCACAGGCATGGCAATCGCCATGACCATCGCCGGTTCCGATTCAGGTGGTGGAGCCGGGATCCAGGCGGACCTGAAGACGTTCCATCAGTTCGGCGTGTACGGCACCTCGGTGATCACCGCCCTGACAGCCCAGAATACTCTTGGGGTGAGCGCTATCCATACTCCTCCGCCTGAGTTCATCGCGGAGCAATATCTCGCCGTGACAGCCGACATTGCTATCGATGCCATGAAGACGGGGATGCTCGCCACCGGGGCTATCATCACCGCGCTTGCAGATGCATTCGAGAAATACCCACCGGTCAACCTGGTCGTCGATCCGGTGATGATCTCTTCGACAGGAGCGCATCTGCTCGAGCCGGATGCGGTAGAGGCCCTGATCGATCGGATCCTGCCACTGGCCGACCTGCTGACACCGAATCTCCATGAGGCCTCTGCACTCCTTGGAATAGACACCATTTCCACAATCGAGGAGATGCGGGAAGCCGCGGCGAAGATCCGATCACTCGGACCAGGAGCGGTTCTTATCAAGGGAGGGCATCTACCGGGGGAGGAGGACGCAGTAGATATTCTGTACGATGGTATCACCACTATGGAGTTCCGCAGCCCACGCCTCGACCAGAAAAACATCCACGGTACCGGCTGTACCCTGTCGGCGGCGATCACAGCCGGACTTGCGAAGGGGATGTCACTACTCAAAGCAACGGACACAGCGAAGCTATTTGTTACGGATGCGATCAGATATGCGCCGGAAATCGGCAAAGGAGTCGGGCCACTGAACCATTTTGTACCTTTCAGACCGGAATCAGATTGAGGCAGCAGAGAAGGGAGAGGTCCCCGAACCTGTGAGTCCCCACTTCCCGAAAGACCGGTACACCCGGAACACAATCTTCACCGGTTCGGCACAACTGGTCCGTCTCGTAGTCGTACTCTGGTTGACTCCGATCCTCATCAAGGGACTGGGACTTGAGGGCTACGGTATCTGGGTCCTTATTTTCGCCCTCGTCGAATATTCGGAGTTTTTCACCTTCGGGATAGGTGCCTCCTTCGGGCGCTTTATCGCCGAAGCGCATGGAGCGGGTGACAGGCAGGAAGTATCCCGGATCGTATCCACCGGTCTCCTTTTCTACCTTGGCGTCTCCGCTCTGATCGTTCTCCTCTGGTTTCTCGGACTCCCCCTGTGGAAGAGGGTTCTTGAAGCAGTCATTGAACCCGGATTCCATGATGAATTCCTGCTCATCCTCATCGCCTATATTCTCCGCAACCTCGGCACCCCGTTCCGAGCTCTCATTAACGGCCTGCAGAGGATGGAATTCACCAATGCTGTACTGGTGATATTCCATATTGTAATCGCGGTGGGTTCTATCTATTCCCTCAACCGCGGAGGGGGCATCCATGAACTCGCGATTGTATGGTTGGCCAGCTCAGCACTGAGTCTGATCCTCCTGCTCATCATCGGATATACAATTTATCCCTCACTGCGGGTCACTCCCCGGAATGTGAGCCGCAAGACCTTCAAAGAATTGCGCGGCTTCGGTATCAAGGTTTTCGCAGTGTCACTCGCAGAGATAGGGAACAGAACATCAGACAAACTCATCCTCGGTGTCGCCCTTGGCGCAGGCGGAGTCGCGGCCGCCGCCCTCTA
>JALGVQ010000167.1 GCA_025774615.1 bacterium | reverse complement strand
CCCATCATACATGCACCGGGCAGAGACCAGCTTCAATCGCCCTTTCGGTAACTGAATATCAAGTCAGAGGTAACTTTTCCGCAGGCAGTACGTTCTATATGTATGACAATGCCTGAGAAATATTCAAACAAGGGTCCGGGACACCCGGGCGAGTTCGAGATCATGGTCATGCTGGCCATCCTGCGCCTGGGGCCGGATGCCTATGGTGTGACGATCCGCGAAGAACTCGAGCGGGAGACCTCCCGTACCCTCACCCTGGGTACGATTTATAAAAGCCTCAGCCGACTCGAAGCGAAGGGGTACCTGCATACCCGGATCAGCGAGCCGACGGCGGTGCGGGGCGGACGGCGCAAGAAACTCTACCACGTTTCGGCAACGGGACTGCGGGCAGTGAACCGCTCACTGTCCGATCTGTGGAGCCTGACCCGGGGGCTCGATCTGGGGTGGGAGACATCGTGAATCGCAGATTCCGCATTCCCAACTCCATCCGCCTGCTCCTGCGATTCCTCCTGCCGCTACCCGAGCGGGAGTACTTCCTGGGTGACCTGGAGGAGTCGTATGCCCTCTCCCGGGGCTCTGACAGGAAGGCGAGTCGAGGTCACGGGTGGCTGCACGAAGTGGCCGGTGCTCTGGTTCTGAGATTCGGATACCGCCCCCACCATAAATTCCAGTCTGATAACCAAAAAGGAGAGGGAGACGGAATGTTCAGGGAATTCCGACATGATCTTCGGTTCGGGCTTCGCACAATTCGTCGCAGCCCCGGTTTCGCGACCGTCGCGATCCTCACCCTGGCCCTGGGAATCGGGGCCACAACCGCCATCTTCAGTGTCGTTAACGGGGTGCTCCTGACTCCTGTTCCCTATCCCGAGCCAGAGCGTATCGTTCAGATCCGGGAGTGCAATCTCCCTTACGGACTCCCATCGTTCTCGGTTTCACCGATGAATTTCAGCGACTGGAAAACGCGTAGCGAATCTTTTGAGTTCATGACAACCTATACCACCCTACGCCCGGCCTGGACGGGAGGAGAATACCCCGAGAACCTGTCGGTCTACACCGTCATGGAAGACTTTCTGGAGCTTTTCGGGGCCGAGCTCGCCCTGGGGCGGGGATTCACTCCAGGGGAATTCGAACCAGACGCCGAACAGGTGGCGATCCTCCGATACGGCTTCTGGCAGCGGGCTTTTGCCGGCAAACCCGATGTCATCGGTGATTCCATAATCCTGGACGGTGACGTCTATACCGTGATAGGTGTCACCGACCGGAACTGGAAACCAATCAGCGAGGTCGACCTGATCCTGCCCCTGAGGCCGGAACCCTGGTGGGCATCCCGCCGATACGCACACTGGCTGTCCTCGGTCGCCCGTCTGAAGCCGGGCATTACACTGGAACAGGCCCAGGCGGAGCTATCCAATATTGCTGCGACTCTGGAAGCAGAATACCCGGACTCCAATAACGGTTGGGACGTGCGTGTATCATCACTCGCCGACAGCCTGACCGGGGGCCTGAGGCCGCAGCTGCTGATTTTGCTGGCCGCGGTTGGACTGCTCCTGCTGATCGCCTGCGTCAACGTGGCCAATATGATGCTGGCCCGGGCGCTGGTGCGCGGGCCTGAAGTCGCGATCCGGATGGCCGTTGGGGCAGGGCGGGGGCGGATAATCCGGCAGCTCCTGGCCGAAAGTGTACTACTCTCCTTCTTCGGGGCCGCACTGGGGATAGGTCTGGCCTGGCTCGGGATCGAGCTCTTCAGGGCCTGGCCCGGTCTGCTGCGGCCGATGCAGGATATCGGCCTCGACCCCCTCGTTCTGCTATTCACAGCCGGGGTGACCCTGCTCACCGGGATCCTCTTCGGTCTCTTCCCCGCCTTAGGTTCTACCCGATCCGATCTGCACACGACCCTGCGGCAGAGCGGAAGCAGCCGTACCAGGGCGACAACGCGACGCTGGCGTAACGGTATGGTAGTCGTTGAGGTTGCGCTGGCCATCATCCTGCTCGTGGGTTCTGGATTACTTCTGCGCAGTCTCGGGCTGTTGCAGAATGAGGACCCCGGTTTTACGGCCACCGACCGGCTCATGCTGACGACGAACCTGACTGATTCACGCTACGAACCGGCTGATCAGAAACGTCTTTTTGGTGAAGCCGTCCTGGCCCGATTGCGGGCCCTGCCGGGAGTGATAACGTGTGCTCTCAGTTCGACGATCCCGCTGACCGCTGGTGGCCAATTATGGGGAGTCGATTTCGAAGGCGGACCTGACCCCGCTTCTGGCGAGGGGATCATCGGCCTGCAATACCGGGTGAGTGATGATTACTTCCAGACCATGGGGATACCGCTGAGGGCCGGACGCACGTTCACATCCGGTGACGGCCCCGAGACCACTCCGGTAGTGGTCGTCAGCGAGGGGCTCGCCCAACGGTACTACCCGGACGAAGATCTGATCGGCCGGCGGGTCGGGGTGCAGGGCACCTGGTATGAGGTCATTGGCATTGTGGGTGAGGTACAGCACTCTGCCCTGGGTAGCTTTGAGGAGAATCCCCAACTTTACCGGCTATACCGGCAGGACCCGGTGACGAGTGTGACTGTCATGCTGCACACTTCGGTTCCTCCCATCACCCTGGCTCAGGCTGCCCGGCGCGTGATCATGGCGGTTGATCCAGACCAGCCGGTGAAGGATCTCCAGGCCGTGGACCAGATAGTGACCAGTTCGATCTCGCAACCCCGTTTCCGGACTCTGCTTCTGACCTGTTTCGCCGGCGTGGCACTGCTCCTGGCCGTCGTCGGCCTCTACGGGCTCATGACGTTCACCGTTTCGCAGCGCACACACGAGATCGGCGTCCGGATGGCGCTCGGAGCGCAACCTGGTTCCGTGCTCGGACTCATCCTGCGGAACGGTCTCACCCTGGTCATTATCGGGGTAGGGCTCGGCCTGGTCGGGGCGCTCGCTCTGACTCGTCTGCTTGAGTCCCTCCTTTTCGGTGTCGGTGCCTACGATGCAATGGTCTTCACCTTTGCGCCGCTGATTCTGATCGCCACTACTCTGCTGGCAGTGCTCGTACCGGCCCGCCGTGCAACCCGGGTGGATCCGGTACGAACCCTGGCGGGAGGTTAGCAGCACCGGCAAACTGACTGATAGGACTCAAAGCTGGATTCCGCCACGGGCTCCGGGAAGCTGTCCTGACTTCCTCGATACCACAGTTGCTAAGAAATGCCCAAACTCCATAGCCGTAGATGCCGTCGTTGTCCCTGAACATGTATTTGGATTGACGGCCGAAGGGAGTTATATCCCGCGGCTGCTGAATGAACCATCGCCTGGATGAGATCCAGCCACTCCGGGCTCACCTAATTCGGAATAACTGGTTGGAACTCGAATCGGTAAACTGCTGCATCCCCTTCTGGATTGATCAGATAGAGACCGTCGGCACCCCAATCGAGTAGAGCTCGAGGGCAAACGAAATCAAGTCGTTGATGGGCTATCCAGCGACCTTCAGTATCAAAAAGTTCGAGAGACCAATGATTGGGAATTGCTGACTCTCCGACTAACGTAGTCCGTTCCCGTGCGGCTTCCTGAGGGACAAGAACAACCCAGTACTCCCCGTCCGGACTTGTTGCTAATCCCGAACTGAGTACATCGTACCCCCAACCCACAAACGGCTGAAGACCCTCCTGGTTCGGTTCCTCCACATAAACCGGGTCGGTGGATTCAAATGGTTCAGGCCGATGGATGACCCGGGCGAGGGAGCCGGTAAATGTGAAGACCTCCATCCGATCCAAACCCTGATAACTCACAAGCAGGGAATTATCAGGCAGGGTAGCCAAAAATAATTTATTGATATATGCATCGACAACCTGGCCAGTGATTTCCTGGCGTTTGCTGAAATCAGTGATGGTTTCCGCTTCACTATTGATGATACGCAGTTGGGGATTTATCGGATCAGCTTCAATTCGCGAGAGGCGTGGACTATTTGTTCGGTCACGACGATATACGAAGAAGCGGTTAAATCCTGCCGGCTCGAATTGATTAACAGCATCAATATATCCAACAGAGCTTTGATAAGTACCGCCAGAATCGAAGAAGGATAGGCGGAGGTTGCCCGGATCGCTTACCAACAGCGTCCCATCGTCCAGGATTACCATGTCGGTGGGTCGTGTAAATTCACCAGGACCTGCCCCCCGCCGACCGATCGGATCGAGCGAACTACCAGTAGAATCGAAACGCCAGATGCAGCAAGCTCGCTGATCAAGGATATAACGAATACCGTCAGATCCGACTGCAACCGTCAACGGTCTAGTAAAGAGTGGCTGGCCACCCTCCTCATCAATCCCCAGAATCTCGCTCAATTCAAACGGTTGTGTATCGGCTCCCCAGAAAGGTGTTTCGGGATTGTAGACATGAGGGATCCCATCTTCCATCACCACCCTTGCCTGCCACTCCTTACTTTGCTGACTGCATGATCCCGTCATCGTGAGAATGAGAATCACACATATTCCACAGACAGGTCTGCAGGGTTGATAGGTATAGCAGCCCAAATGGTCCTCATCAAAGTTCCTCCTCATTGATTTCATTAGGAGATCCCCCAATCCTCGTATGTGAAGCAAGGTGGCCATGGAAGCGCTCCTTGAATCGATGCTGGAGAAGTGAGTTGTCAAAGGCAAACATGGATCAGGCGACAGGTGGTTTTACCAGTCCAGACCTGGCAATTGATAGCACTGGTCTTCGGGATGAGCAGATCGACTGTGCAACGCCTGAAATCGGGTTTGCCTGTTGTTACATTTCTCTAACCATGTGAGCGGCGGTTGAAACATACAGACAGTCTATACGTGAGGGAAAATACAGATGTTTCATCTGATCCAGGGTAATTCCCCAGGAGCGCCATACATTAATACAGCCGAAGAGGATGAAGTTGCCGAAGGACGAGATCAGTTTTACTCATATATTGAAGAAATTCAGAACAAGGCAGTAAAGGTTGTGAAAACTGTTGGGCCCTATAGCTCAGGTGGATAGAGCAGTGGTTTCCTAAACCACGTGTCGGGGGTTCGAGTCCTCCTAGGGCCGCCATATTGAAGTAGTTGCGCGTAAACCAACCGGTTTATTGCTTCGTATGAGGGATAAGAGGATCGGTTTTGGAAGAATGGTTTCAGGTGACAGAGTGCCTGTTGAACAAGAAAGACCAGGAGACTGCATGAAGCACCGGATAGAGCGTGTGGGAAGAGTGGGGATGATGATTGCCGTCGTTGCGGTGTTCATGATGGTCCCGATCGAGACTAAAGCACAGATCAAGCCGTATGTCGCCTTCTTTACCGGCCAGACCAACGCGAACTGGAGCAGGGGACAGAACTCCGAGGAGCTCGATTGGCGTTCTCTTGCCGCTGTAGAGGTGGGGATCCAGCTTTTCGGACTCATGATCAGCCCGGGAATCATGGGGATCGGCAAGGCTGAGTGGGAGGTACCGACTGATACCACTCCAGACAGATTCAGTCTTCAATATCGTACGATCTATCTCAATATCGGGGCGCGGGAGGAGTTCGGAGTCTATTTCTCCGGCGGGCTCAATTACACGATCTGGGACGAAGTTCCCCAGCCCCCGGATGGCAGTTATGTGTTCGAGGTCGAGAGTGAGATCGGGTTCCAGGCATTCCTCGGATTCATCGTGAGCCTGGAAGTCGTGCCGGTCAAACTACTGCTCGAAGTCGGCTACGCGCAGTTCAGCGGGATCGGCGGTCCTCTTCCGGCGGGTGCTCCTGCCGACCTGTTCCAGGCGCTGAGCACCGGTCCGATGGCACGGATCGGATTCGCGATCGGAAAGTGATCCGCACTGCAACCGACGATTTTCTTTATCACCATACAGTAAATCGATTTACGCCGTCGTTCCATGCAGGCATACTCATGGCATGAGCCTGACAGACGGAGTTGTCGGGCTATTCCTGATTCATTGGACATTCAGCAGGCAGATGGTGGCTTCATGAGAGTACTCGTCGTCGGTTCAGGAGGGAGGGAGCACGCGCTGGTATGGCGATTGGCGCGATCTCCATCTGTGACAACAGTATTGTCAGCTCCCGGGAACATCGGGATGAGGAGTGATGCCCAGTGTCATGCGGTCGGTGCGGAGGACGTCGACGGTCTGGTCAGTCTCGCACGG
>JALGVQ010000166.1 GCA_025774615.1 bacterium | reverse complement strand
AGCCGCGATACTCATGTCCCCAGGGGGATATGTCGAGGTCCCGGGAGGACTGGCAGTCTTCGATTATGGCAACAGATCCCTGAAGGTCTTCAATGATGATGGTTCTCTCCGGTTCAGCATGGGGAGACAGGGTGAAGGACCCGGTGAGTTCGAGGATCCCAGGATGGATCACAGTCTCACTCCCGACGGGAAGATCCTCATCACCGACGGGATGAACCAGCGCCTGACCCGGGTAGACCCCGACACGGGCAGCTTCGAGATGATCTCCATGAGGGACAATCACAGCTGGAACGCCGCTCAGGTGGAGGACGATCGATTCGTGATCATCCATCCCACCTTCACTCCCGATTTCGATCAACTGGAGTCCCTTGATTTGATCGATCCCGAGTTCACGGTGGTGGATACGATCGCAGTGGTTCCGGCCGGGCGGGTTGTGAGGGTTAGACGCGGGGCTGATGATGAGGGGCCGGGCCTTCCCGTCTCAAAACCATTCTGGCCTCGCTTCAGCTGGTGGGTGCAGGCAGGGAAGATAGCGGTCTGCCAGGGGAGGGAGTTCCGCATCGATATGTACGATCTGACCGGAACGCTGCTCCGTACGATCGAGTGGGATGCCCCGATTTCCGGCGTTACCGATACCATGTGGCAGGCAGCTCAGGAGCAGATCGACAGACAGTTCGGTGAATATGGACCGACTGTCTGGAATGCCCTTGAACGACCATCTGCGCTCCCTTCGGTTGAGGGAGTACGCATCGACGACCTGGGTCGCATCTGGGCGCTCAGAAATATCCCCTCAGAACGGTGGGGCGGCCCGGAAGACCAGACACTTCACTGGGATGTGTTTACGCCGGAGGGAGAGTGGCTGGGAATCCAGCCCATCGCCGGTGTCTCAAGGTATTTCGGAAGCGATGTCTGTTATACGACTGAGGCCCGTGAAGAGAGCAGTGTGGTAGTACGCTATCGACTCGTGCCTGCCGGTTGAACTGCTCAGTCGAATCGGAACACCTTTCTGCCGATGAGCGTCAGGATGACAGTCGCTGCCGTCAGCAGGATGACGTGGGGAATGATGGCTGAAGCAGGATCACCGAAAGAGGTGAGACGGTGGATGGCGTCCATCACCCAGCCGGAGGGAATGAGCCATGCCACCTTCTGCATCCAGGCAGGGGTCACCTCGATCGGCCACCAGCATCCGCTGAGGGCGGCCATGCCGTTCGCGAGCAGCATGCCGATCCCGATCGCCTGGTTGACTGTTTTCGCCAGGCTGGCAGCGATGACACCCATTGCCGCGGCGACCGCCCCCCACAGGACCAGAATGACGAGCAGGGCGCCGATATGCGGTCCCCAGTCGACCTTGAACACGAAGGCACCTGCTGACAATCCGACGCCGATCTGGACCAGTCCCATCCCCAATCGGGACAGCCCCTTCGCAGCGAAGACATCGATCTTGTCGACCGGAGCAGTCGCCAGGCGTCTGAGATGTCCCCCCTGTCGCTCTGTGATGAGCAGAACGGCTCCGCCGGTGAGCAGGATGATCAGCACGAATGTCACCATCGTCCCTGGTACTGCCTGCTGGAATCCGTCGGGTGGTTCATGGTGAGTGCCGGCCTGTTCGACCTCCAGTCCTATCAGGACCGGCTGTTGACGTCGGGTCTCGAACGACTCGATGGTGAATCCGAGATCATCGCGGTCGATCAGTACGATATCAGCCAGCGTCTCATAGATGGCCCGCTGGATCCGGATGTCATCATACTGCCCGCCAAGGATGCTCTCATCGGTGCGGCGGAAGGTCACGGTAGCCTGGATGCCGGCCAGTACACTGTCCGAGAAGGCCGCCGGGAAACGGAGCTGACGATTATACCGCTCCATATGCTCGAGAGTGTCGATACGCGTGACGGTATAACCCAGGTCCGTTAGTCGCTCTTCGATAGCCGGAACAAGGACTCCCTCATCAGGTGCCCACGACGCCAGATTCTCCACTCCTGATCCTCCACCGCCGCCACCGGCTATAGATCCGATGAAGAAGAAGAAGACGAAGGGCATGAAGAACATCCAGAAGAGGGTCTCAGGTTCCCGGATCAGGTACCAGAAATCCTTCCATGTCAGGAAGGCGATCCTATTCCAGCGTCCCCGCGTCATGCCGACCCGCTTCCCCATCGCCGGGCGATCTGCCAGCTGCAGAACGTCCAGCTCAGGATGAAGATGGAGATCAGGATGATGACCGGTACAAGGAGGTCACCCGGGGCGGAGTTGCCCTCGATGACCGCTTTATAGTGGATCAGGGCCCACCCGTTCGGGAGGTACATGGCGACTTTCTGCATGAAGTCAGGCATCGCTTCGAGCGGGAAGAACGAGCCGCCGCCGAACATCATCACCATCACGAAGAACATGACGACAATGCTCGCTCCCCGTTCGGTTTTGAAGAGGACCTGTAGTGCCGTCATGCCCGAGATCAACGTGGCTCCGGTCAGCGAGAGGAAGAGTGCTCCTGCCAGCCATGACTGGTGTGGCAATCTGAGTACGAACCGGCCGAAGGCGGCAGCAAGCAGAAGGACCGTCAGGACCACCAGGGTCCCGGCGAGTAATTTCCCAAGGATCATCCACCGCACCGGGAAGGGTACGGAGAGTCCACGGCGGATGGTACCGGCCTGTCGCTCCTTCCAGATATCGGAGGAGAGCATCATCCCGGCGAAGATCAGCAGCAGGGTCAGCAGGCTGGGGAAGAAGTACCAGAGCAGGGTCTTCTCCTCGTCGGTCACCATACTGGCCTCTGCATCGGTCGCCGAGGTCGTGTCGGCCGAGATATTCTCGAATTTGATGGCCGGTGGGAAGAGCCAGGTCGAGGCGCCCTCCATGAGGTTATTTATGTCGACCGCCATGCTGGAGATCGTCTGGTCTGAAAAGGAATCAGACACGCTTCCTGACTCCGAGTTGATCAGGTCGATCTGTGGCCCGAGGAACTCCCTCAGGAGTCCTCCCCCGGTCGTCATGATCTCCAATGTCTCCTTGATGATACCCGGCAGGATCGTCTGGGCAGGATTCGTCAGGAGGCTCAGAGTGTCAGGTTCACCGTTGAGGAATGAATCCCCGAATCCTTCAGGGACGACGAGCAGGGCAGTAGCGCGTCCCTTGTAGACTTCCCGCTCACCCTCTGCTCGCGTGACGCTCTCTGTGTTGATGAGTTCGGCCATCTCTCCCTGGCCGAACGCGCCGATCAGGAGACCACTCAGAAGAGAATCGTCCTCATCGGCGATCATGAGTCGGGCTGTGGGTGTATCGTCACTCCCCCCGAACGCCAGATTGACGAGTGTACCGACCATGGCCGGCATACAGATCAAGAGCAGGAGCCCGACGGGATCTTTGAGGAATCGTCCGATATCCTTCCGGATCGCGACAAGTGTGTACCGCAGATTACTCACGCAGTTCCTTGCCGGTCATCTTGATGAAGAGGGTCTCAAGGCTCGGCCGCCGGACCGAGGTCTCACGCAGGACCACGCCATTCTCCTGGAGTACACCGAGCAGGGCGGCGAGGTTGCCTGCGGCATCGGACATCGATACCAGAAGGGCTGCCTCGTCGCTCTCCATGATCTCGATCTCGGGCAGGTTGTCGCCGAGAGCTCTGCTCACTTCCGCGGGATCGAAGGTGCCTGTCAGCTTGACCATGTCCTTCTCCCCGACCAGGGAGCGCAATTCATCGAGGCTGCCATCGGCAAGGATGGTACCGTGGTCGATGATGGCGAGCTCGTCGCAGAGTGACTCCGCCTCCTCCATATAGTGGGTCGTGTAGAGAACGGTCACTCCGGCTGAGGCCTGTTCGCGTACGAGGTCGAGCAGGCGTACCCGGCTCTGGGGATCGATCCCGACAGACGGTTCATCGAGCAGGAGGACAGGCGGGCGGTGCATGATGCCGCAGCCGAAATTGAGACGTCGTTTCATGCCGCCGCTGAACTTCTTCACCGCATCATCGGCCCGGTCGATGAGTCCGGTCAGCTCCAGGACCTCACCGGCCCTGCTTTTCAGATCGGCCCCCCTCAGGCCACAGGCGCCACCCCAGAAATGGAGGTTCTCACGCGCAGAGACTTCCTCATACAGAGCGACCTCCTGCGGTACTACTCCCATCTGCGCCTTCGCCTGACGGGCATTGCGGACGATGTCGAGATCACCGACGAGGATTCGTCCCGAAGTCGGTTTGTGCACGCCGGAGATGCAGTCGATCGACGTCGTCTTCCCGGCACCGTTCGGCCCGAGCAGCCCGAATATCCGGCCAGGCTCGGCGGTGAAGGAGATCCCGTCGACCGCGACAGTCTCACCGTAACTCTTGTAGAGGTCCTCTACCTTGATCATGTCAATACCACCAGCTCTTCAGATCGGCGCCCGGGGGCGCACTGTCAGCGATCCGCTCCAGGATCATGGGCAGGTACATCGTGTTGTAACGGAGCCGCGAGATGGCGTTGGGATTCTCCTGGTCACCGTTCCAGCAGTGTTCGGCCCGATCCCCGTAATCGACCTCGCCACCGTAGTATGGATCGGTCGTACCCTCAAGGAACTCTTCCATCAGGTATACGGCATTGTTGAGGTAATAGTTGTCCATGTCCCCGCAGTAGATATGGATCTTTCCCGCGAGCTTCGGCCCGAGTGTCGCCCAGTCCCGCTCGAGGATATGGCGCAGATCGAAATTCTCCCGCCAGTAATCGGCCACCTCGTGATCGATCTCGCCTGTGTACTTGTCCCAGATCGGTTCAGGATATCCGTCTGTGCCCATGGGGGAGTAGACAGCCTGCCAGATATCCCACTGATCGCCCGACCTGCTGTTGCTGCCCAGCGCCAGTTCGAGATGATTGTCGTCCCGTACGGTGGTACTCACATTGCCGAGCCAGTCCCGGCGGGCAGGTCGCTCAACCTGATGGAGAGATCCTCCCTCGTAGTAGGCGTTCTCATCCTCGTAGATGTTCACCAGGCTGTACTGGCGGAAATCGATCGGATCGGGACAGGCCGCGAAGCAGCCGTTGTATTCATCGGGATAGAAGACCTGTACCGCGAGGGCTTCCCAGCCGCCGGTGGAACCGCCGTAGAGGAATCTCGCCCATCCTTCGCCGATACCCCTGAACTGTTCCTCGATAAAGGGGATCAGCTCGTAGGTGATGGCGTCCCCGTATGGCCCCAGGTTGGCCGAGTTCACGGCGTACGAATCGTCGTAATAGGGGTTCTGGTGCTGGATCTCGATGATCAGGACGCGTGGTGAATCGGGTGCGATCCACTGCTGGTAGAAGTCGTATGCCTCCTGCTGTTGAATCTGATTGTATCCCGAGATCCCGAACCGGCTGCTGTAATCGGGCTCAAGATCGGGATCGGGCGGTTCGGTCCGGAATCCTCCGAAGTCGGAAGGGTAGTGCCCGTGAAAGACCATGAGGGGATAGCGTGCTTCAGGATGATCGTCGAACCCTTCAGGGATCAACACGTGCGCTCCGAGATACATCGGCCGGCCCCAGAACTCGGTGAGCAGGTCGCTCTGGATACGGATGTGTTTGATGTACTCCGTATCCGCCGGTTCGGGGATGGGGGGGATGACCTCCTCCATCTCGATCTCATACCGCACCGGCCGGGTGGGGTCGATGGAGATCCTCCGGGGGGTGCTGTAGAGGTTTCCGGGAGAGCGGTTCCAGTGCTGCCCCTCGCCCTGATCCATCGGGAGCTTCACCGTATTGCCGGTCGAGAGATGGAAGGTCTCATACTTGTGGAACACGGCCTGCACGTAGTAGACACCCCTCGGCAGTTCGTCAAGACTCTCGATGGGATATCCGAAGACCGAGCCATCGACGACTGCTTCCGCACCGGGAGCAAGGCCATCCACATCCAGGCCGAACACGCCGATCGCGCTGGCGCCGCCACCGGTCTGGAAACGCGGTTCGGATGCGTTGTCGGTCGAAAGCAGAAGGATGATCCGGCCGTCGAGAGTCTCGACGCTGGCCTTCTCGCTGAAGGTGACCGCGAACTCGATCCCGCCGCCCTCGGAGTCAGAGGTGGTAAATGAACAGCCGGCCAGCACGAACAGCCGGCCAGCACAACAATGAGGACCGGTAACACAATCCCGATTGTGACACGTAGGTGCATTATCAAACCCTCCTGAGATAGACGGTGGGATATAGACCGTCCGATGACACCGATCGCTGATACTTCGATATCACAGCATACTTCAGAGTGTTGGATCGGTGCAGAGCCTTTTCAATTCAGGCAGGATCGAAGGGATATCATTCTGGACGGTTTCCCAGAGTCTCGGGAGATCGATGCTGCGATATTCATGTACGACGAAGTTTCGGAGACCGCGCATGCTGTGCCAGGGGATCCGGGGATTCTCCTCAGTGAAAGCTGTCGGCAATTTGTTCACAGCTTCTCCGACCACGATAATGTTCCTCAGGACCGCGTCGATTGTCCTTCTATCCTCAGAGAAGTCTTCGAATGTCATGTCATCCGTATAATGAAGAATCCACTCGCAGGCCTCGATCAGATCCTCAAGGTATTCTTTTTCAGATTGGGAAGACACGGATAGCCTCATTCAGGATCTTGTTCTTCATCTTCGGCTTCAGTGAGTCGGGTGTCAGGAGGTCAATTTCGCTTGTAAGAAGGAGGGTGAGGTACTGTTCAACTTCGATGAGGCGAAAGAGACCGACCTGGTATTCGAATTCGACCAGGAAGTCGATATCGCTGTCCGACTTGAATCTCTGTTTGGCCAGGGACCCGAACACAGATAGTGACCTGACTCCCAGTTCCTTCAATCTTCGACTGTTGCTGCCGAGACGTTCCTTCACATCAGTCAGAGTGAGGAGAGTGGAAGGTTCACCAGCGGTCTCGGGACCATCATCCACGATCCCGATCCTGCGTTCCAATCGTTCGATCCGATCAGTCAATCCAGTATACTCGACACCTGGTTCATGGACGGTCCCGTCGGGGATGGCGGGGAGGGAATATCGTCCGTCGGCAGATTCGACCTCGAGAGCCGATTCGATTATCTCATTTACCAGGTCCGAGACCGATCGGCCCGTTTCAGCAGCTCTCATACGAAGGTGCTGATGGACCGCTGGATCGAAATAGATCGTGGTCCTTCTCAATTTGTCTTCCATAATAGTAGATGATAACGTCTTGACGTCATAACGTCAAGAACGACTGGCAGAGCATCCCCCTGGATGCTGCTATTCTATCTTCAATTATCTTCATTGTTCGATATCGGCAACCATTTCCAGAAACTATCGTAAGGAGTGCAATAGCCACGTAACGATTCGAGCCGGGATGACAGCTTGTCGGTAACACTGAACGATTTCACCATCTCCTACGGCGACCTCACCGCGGTCGACTGTTTCTCGGCTGTCCTGACGTCGGGAACGATCGGACTGCTCGGGCCGAATGGAGCGGGAAAATCGAGCCTGATCAAGGGACTCCTCGGTCTCGTACCTCTCTCGGGCGGCTCGGCTACTGTACTTGATATGGACGTGGCCACCGACCCGAAGGGGATCCGCCAGAACATCGGTTACATGCCGGAGGATGACTGTCTGATCCCCGGACTGACCGGTATCGGGATGGTCCAGTACGCCGGGGAACTCAGCGGCATGGGGCAGATCGACGCGATGCAGAGGGCCCACGAGGTCCTGTTCCTCACCGGTCTCGAGGAGGCGCGCTATCGGAATGTGGAGACCTATTCAGCCGGCATGAAGCAGCGCATCAAGCTCGCACAGGCGCTGGTGCACGATCCCAGACTCCTCCTGCTCGACGAGCCGACGAGCGGCATGGACCCCCAGGGTCGGCAGGAAATGCTCGATCTCATCCAGAACATCTCCAGTCACGGCACGATGAGCATCATCCTGGCCACCCATATCCTGGTGGACGTGGAACGGACCTGTGAGCAGGTCCTCATAATGAATCGCGGCAGAGTCCTTCGGCAGGACGGGATCGAGGAACTTCATGGCACCTATGGTGGGGCGTATCAGGTGCGGGTAGAGGGCGATCGTGAGCGCTTTCAGGCGGACCTTGATTCGCGAGGATGCAAGGTCAGTCCCGGAAGCAGGCAATCCCTTGAAGTCACGTTGCCGCAGGGTGGGGATACCGACCTGATCCTCGAGTCTTCACGTGCCACCGGGGTCCAGCTGCGCAAACTGGTTTCAAGTGTTCAGTCACTTGAGGATGTGTTCATGAAGCTGATCGTGGAGGATGATGAAGCCGATCTATGAGGAGGTATATCGTCCCTGGCACGGCAGGCTGGTGCCCGATCCCCGGACGTGGCTGATCATCGCCCGGACCGGTATCCGGCTCCAGTGGAAGCGGGCGATGATATATACCCTGCTGTTCTCCACGATCCCGTTCCTGGTGCGCGCCGGACAGATCTACGCCGCGACGCGGCTTGCCGACTTCCCCGAACTCGCCCAGATGGTCCAGGAACTGAAGATCGACGCGGCATTCTTCTCGGGATTCCTGCAGGGACAGGCCTTTTTTGTTTTCCTCGTGCTGATCATCGCGGGAGCGGGCCAGATCGCCAACGACCGCAAATTCCGCGCGCTCTCCATCTACTTCTCCCGGCCGGTACTCTTCCGTGATTACATCTCCGGCAAGTTCCTCATCGTCGGTTGGTACGGCAGTCTGATAACGCTCGTGCCCGGACTCCTTCTCTTCCTATTCATGGTCCTTCTCTCCACTGATGGTACGTTCTTCAGCGATCACTGGTGGGTACCACTTGCGCTCCTGGGGCAGTCGGCGATCATCCTCCTGAGCCTGGGAGGGGTGATCCTGGCGCTCTCGGCTCTGACCGGACGGGCGCGATCGGCGGCCATTCTCTTCTTCGGTCTGCTGACCATCCCCGAAATGATCAGGGGGATACTTCCCGGTCTGCCCTCTCTGGGATTCGTCTCGCTCCAGGCTCTGCTCAAGCAGTCGAACGCGCTCCTCTTCGGACAGGAACTCCCGTTTGCATTTTCCGCATGGGCAGGGCTGGTGGTTCTGGCCGTTATCACAGGACTATCACTGTTGGCGCTCTGGCAGCGGGTCAGACCGACGGAGGTGGTCCGGTGAGGCTTGTACAAGGGTACGTGACATGAGACTCGAAGCACAGAACCTGTCGAAGTGGTACGGACAGGTGATCGGTGTCAACCACCTCGGATTCACCATCGAGCCCGGCGTGACCGGGTTCCTCGGACCGAATGGAGCAGGGAAGACGACACTCCTGCGCCTCATGACCGGACAGCTCAAACCGAGCCAGGGGAGTGTGACACTCGAGGGTGAAACGGTCTGGAACAATCACACCATCATGAGCCGGATCGGATACTGCCCGGAGGCAGACGCATACTGGGGATACCTGACCGGCATGGAGTTCGTGACTTCCCTCCTGCAGATGCACGGCTTCACCCGTTCGGAGGCCCTGAAAAAGGCTGATGAGGCGATCGAACTGATGGATATGCAGGATGCGAGGAACCAGAAGATCGCCGGCTACAGCAAGGGGATGAGACAGCGCATCAAGGTGGCCCAGGCGATCGCCCACGGGCCTGACACCCTTTTTCTGGATGAACCGCTCAACGGAATGGACCCCCTGGGAAGACGGACGACGATCGATCTGATCAAGCGCCTCGGCAGTGAGGGAAAGACGATCGTTGTCTCGAGCCACATCCTGCATGAGGTCGAAGCAATGACCGACACGATCGTGCTCATCAACCACGGTCAGCTGCTCGCCGAGGGGAATATCTATGAGATCCGCCGGCTCATCGACAGTCATCCCCTGCAGGTCACGATCCGCTGCGATAACGTCAATGTGCTGACCGCGAAGCTGATGGAATACGATGACGTACTGAGTGTCGACTTCGACAGAGAGAGAAGTCAGCTGACGGTCGAGACGAACCGGCCTGATGACTTCCATCTCAGACTGCCGGCGCTGGCGCTTGAGAACAATGTCAAGATCCACTCCCTCTGGTCACCCGATGAGGACCTCGAGGC
>JALGVQ010000165.1 GCA_025774615.1 bacterium | reverse complement strand
CCTCTCAGAACCAGTCGGTGTATACGATGCGTATCTCACGGCCGGCGCCGCCGAGGGTTTCGGCGATGTTCTGGATCGTGGCCGACTTTCCGGCACTCCTGACGTTATCGAGCATATTGGTGAAGATGAGCTCCAATCGCAGCCGGGGGGTCGCGGCCCATTTTACCCCGAAATTGAGGTAGCCTTTCTCGTATCCGAGAGCGTCCTGGTCGTTGTCGTTGTAAGCCGTGTCATATTCGAGGAGAAGGTAGATTTCCGGACTGAGCGAGATATCGAATCCACCGAAGAAATTCAGATCATCGTCGTCATCATTCTCGAGGCTCTTGTTGATACCGAGGTGCGTGCCGAATTCGAAGAGGAAGCGCCAGTTCTTGCTCGCGACAGCGTAGAGGCCGGGAGATTTCACCATGTAGCGATTCAGTTCGTCATCTCCCAGCCAGGGACCATACCCCTGACTGGCATAGCCGACCGCCACGGCGGGCAGGTGGACCGTCTCGGAGATGACCCTCAGTTTGACCGCAGCTTCCACATTGGGATTCCAGATTACCTTACCCCGTCCGATTACGTTGTCAGCCCCGTAACTGATACCAATATTCATCGACCTGAAGAGGCCGATCGTCACAAAGGTGAAGAGACCGCCCTCAGGGTACATGCGGAGGTCGACTTCGAAGGAGCCCCGCTCCAGAAGACCGGCGATCGGCATGTTCGCGAGAGTGGTGAACTGCAGCCCCTGCGAATACTCCGCGCTCGGCGGCTGCATCGATTCTTCCTGCGCACGTGCTTCAGGCGCTGCGCAGGCCAGACAGATGATCGCGACAGCCACTATCGAGCGGATGGCGGGAATGGGAATTCTCATGATTGTGCCCTCGTATCGGGGTCTCATGGCGGCAACTCCTGCAGAGACAGTATAGGGAAGAGGTCCGATGACCCGGTAACACGAATCGGGAAATGGTTCACCCGGGAATGATCACTTCAGATCTCGAGGTGAGTGATTCCACCAGTCCGGTGTCCACCTCCACCCCCGTTCCAGGCCGGTCCAGGGGAAGGAGTACTGTCCCGTCACTCTCCATGGTCCATTCCGGGGTGACGATATCCCGTTCCCAGTAACGGGCGCTGGGAGAGAGATCACCGGGTAGTGTAAAGCCGGGCAGAGACGCGAGCGCGAGGTTGTAACCCCTGCCGACCCCGCTCTCAAGCATGCCTCCACACCAGATGGGGATGCCGGCTTCCAGACAGAGATCATGGATAGCAATCGAAGGCCCGAATCCCCCGACGCGCCCCGGCTTGATATTCACGATTCGGCCGCTTCCCAGTTCCAGCATGTCGCGCACACGGTCGGGCCCTGTAATCGATTCATCGAGGCAGATCGGAGTGGTGAGCAGCTTCTGGAGATGGGCGTGCTGCAGCAGGTCGTCGGTACCCAGCGGCTGTTCGATCATCATGAGCCCCAGTCGGTCGAGGGCTGTCAACCTGTCGATATCCGCGGGAGTGTACGCGCTATTGGCATCCACCATCAGAGGTATATCGGGGCCGAGCGCTCGACGGAGCGCTGAGAGGAACTCCACGTCGGATCCGGGCATGACCTTGACCTTGATCTTCCGGTATCCCTCTGCCAGTCGGGCAGTGACTTCTTCGATCAGTGCCCCGGGTGATGACTGGATACCGATCGAGATTCCGGTTTCAACAGAGGATCTCTTCCCCCCGATCAGGTGGGCAAGGGCGACACCCTGCCGACGGGCGTATAACTCCCATATCCCCATCTCAACGGCGGCTTTGGCCATCTTGTGTCCCCGGAAATCACGCTCAAGCAGGGGCCAGACATCGGAGGGGTGCTCGATAGCCCTGCCCATCACCCGTGGCGCGGCATGTTCGCGGATCATCAGCCATGCCGTATCGATGGTTTCCGGAGAATAGTTCGGGTATTCCCCGGCCACGCACTCCGACCACGCTGTAGTTCCATTCTCATCAGTGAGTTCCAGCAGGAGGATACGGCGTTCGAAGGTCGTCCCTGATGATATGCGGAACGGCACCTTCAGCCTGAGCGATATTTCCCGCATGATGATCCGTTCGACGTTCACGATCTCTCCCCGATAGTGCTGATGGTGATGTCCGGATAGTACGATGCAGGAATATAATCCGTCCAGACACGTCGATGTGATCACACATTCCCCATAACCGGTAATATCGAGCGGTTCGGGAGCGATGGAGTCCCACGATCTTCTCCGACAGGTCAGTCACGAGTGAGGAACTCCGGACGCTGTTCGAGGCGGCGCGGTGGGCTCGACATGCTCCCCTTCTGGTGCTTGTGGTCGCCGGAACCCGATTCAGCAGGAATGAGAGAGAGAATCGACATGCCTGGCATGATGCCGGTATGGCGGCTGAGAACCTTCTGATCCAGGCGTCCTCGATGGGGATGCAGGGTCATCCGATGGCCGGGTTCTCACGTTCGAAGGCGATCGAGCTGTTCGGGATCCCGGAGGGGTTCGAGACGGTCGCGATGATCGCCCTCGGGTATCCCGGAGATCTGGAGCAGGCACCGGAGGGCATCGTGGCACGGTCGAAAGACACCGGAGGGCATCGTGACACGGTCGAAAGAAACGCGCGCGCGAAGGCCGCTTGAAGAGATCGTGTTCAGTGACCGATGAGGAGAACCACCCCTGTTCCTCTGATCGGTAAGGGACCCCTCAGTGTATGATCCCGGTCCGGAAGCGGTCGAGTCCTGATGGATCAGGGTCTCTCAGCAGGATCGTCCCGTCACCGATGAACGCTTCGGGGAGTCCGATCTCTGCGACTGACCCCCTGTACATTCCTTCGGATGTAAAGAGGTCGAGTCTTGTGACCCCCGGTTCAGGTGTGTTCGCCAGTACGTAGATATTCCCGGCCCCGTCGATCGTTATACCGGCGATCGCCGGCATAACCCGCGCGAATTCAAAACGGGCTTTCGAATCGGAGGTGAGGGTGAACGGCTCGGAACCGGGGAGGGCTGTGTGCGTGAAGGATTCGAAATACCATCTCCTGTGCTCCTCGGTGACCCGCAGATCGGGAGATGGACACACGACCTCGAGCATGATCTTCCCCCGCGTATCCCGCACTTCGAACCGGTAGTCAGGCGACGTGACGGTGACGACCACCCCACCCGAGGCAGACCAGTAGAACTGAGGTGAGAAGACCGGCGCTTCGAACCACCCGCGCTCATCACCTTCCTCTGAACGGATCACGAATCCTGACCATGGTTCCGCTCTCATGACAGCGAGGGTATCGAGGTGCACGATGCTTCCCTCTTCCCATACTCCTTCTCCGGCGAATTCAGCCAGATAGTAGATCGGTTCCTGTTCGGCGAGTTCCGCCACCGTCAGCGGCCACACTCCTCCATGCAGGATCCCTCCCCGTGGCGTTATTGCGAAGGAATTCACCAGGCGGCTGCCGCCCGGCCAGCGGATATCCCGCTCAGAGGAACCATCTGTGTTGTAGACCGAGAACCGGACGTTGCCTACATCGGATATCCAGAGGCGATCCTCATACATCGCCATCTGCAGGGGGTACCTGAACTCACCAGGCCCTGAACCCTCCCGTCCGAAAGAATTGCGCAACGATCCGTCGGGAGTGAATTCCACAACCTCATGGTTGCCGCCGTCCAGCAGGAAGAAGGTGCCACTTCCCCCCACTACATCAGTCACATCACTGAACAGATAGGGAGCATCTGTACCCCATACATTCCATTCAGCGACCAGATCGAAGGAAAGGGAACGCAGGTCGAGCTCTGCATGGGTAAGGCGGACAACGCCACTATCGAGACGCTCCCGCCGCGGTTCAGCCGTACCCCCCTCTTTTCCGCATCCCGTGGTCAGGAACGGGTACATCAACACGAGGATGAGAGAGAACAGCCTGAGGAATCGTTGCCGGATCGCAGGGCAATTCAGAAGCATGGACATCCTTTCACCATCCTATCACTGCTTGCGCGTGTAACCATGATCGACAAAACTCGTATACCAATCCAAACCTTTTGGAGTTCTCTGGCATCCAATCACACGAACAGGGCACAAGATCACGTGCTGAGCCCACAGGGCGATTTGAAAAAGGGAGAGATCGCGGACCACGCGGACCGCGAAGCGGAACTGGTCCAACGGGCCCGGGGAGGCGACCTTCCGGCGTTCGAGGAACTATACCGCCTGGAACTCGGTCGCGTTTACGCGATCTGTCTGCGGCTCACCGCGAACGCCGAGCTCGCTGAGGTGCTCACCCAGGACACCTTCGTTCAGGTCTGGAAAAAACTGAACACATTCCGGGGTGATTCGGCATTCGGCACCTGGCTCCACCGGCTCGCGGTGAACACGGTCCTCCAGTATCAGCGGGCCAGAAAGCGCAGGAGGGAGAAAGAGGAACTCTTCGGAGACACCTCCTCTCCCGACCACGCAGACAGGCCTCCCCGGGAGGATATGAGGATCGACCTGGAACGGGCGATCGCAGCACTGCCCGAGAGAGCGCGAATGGTCTTCGTACTGCACGATATCGAAGGCTATCGCCATGAGGAGATCGCGACGATGATGAACACGAGTACCGGGACATCGAAGGCCCAGCTTCACCGGGCCCGAGGACTCCTGAGAAAGGATCTCAGACGATGACATGTGAACGGGTGCAACAGCTCCTGGACGATTTCGTCGACGGGATCCTTCCGGAAGGAGATCGTTCCCGACTCGAGGCTCATCTGACCGGGTGTGACTCATGTCGCAGAGATCTCGCTGCATTGCAGGCCCTGCTCGACGATGCCGCCGACCTGCCATCAGAGATCGATCCATCGAAGGACCTCTGGACAGCAATAAGGTCTCAGATAGGGCAGGAGAGGTCAGCGCCATCACGCCTCTCTTTCTTCAACCGACCGAAGTATGTGCTCGCGGCAGCAGCTCTCTTTGTTCTTGTAACGGCAGGATCGCTCCTTCTCCCACGGATGATCGAAAGGGGAATGGGATCGATAGAGTGGATGATGACCGAGTGGCAGATCGGTCAGATCACAACCGCAGCGATGGAGAGGCAATACCTCGGAGCCATCGAGGAACTCTCCTACGCGGTCGCCGAACGTCGGGCAGCGGTCCCGGAATCGGCTCTCGATATGATAGATCAGAATCTGAGAGTGCTTGATGATGCCATTGAGGAATCACGAAATGCTCTCTGGAACAACCCGTCCGACAGAGAACTGCAGTCCATACTCTCGACCGTATACCAGCAGAAGGTCGAACTGCTCCAGTGGACCGCGCAAATCGCAACCAGTAATGAATGAGGCACTGATCATGCGTCCCGAATACTCCAGGAATTTCAAGCACGTCGCTTCCTCTCTCGGTATGGCTCTGGTACTGGCGCTATCCGTTTCCGTGATGGTGACAGCCCAGCAGAAAGTGAACGAGAAGAAGGCGGCATCGGCCGACGGACTCGTGAAGATCAACAACCTGGCTGGGTCGGTCAAAGTGATCGCCTGGAACCGGAACGAGGTTTCGGTTGAAGGGACTCTCGGGGAGGGAACCAAGCGGCTCGAATTCGAATCGACACGCAACGAGGTCACGATCAAGGTCGTGCTTCCCGATGAGGATGAGCGCCGCGCGCGGGGCATCAGGAATATCGAAGGATCGGAACTGGAGATCCGTGTGCCGGCGGGATCGCGCCTCGAGATAGAGACATTGAGCGCCGATATTACATCCTCGGGTGTGACCGGTGATCTGCGCTTCAACTCACTGAGTGGAAACATCGAAGTGGGAGGTACAGCGTCAGATGTATATGTGAAGACCCTCAGTGGTGATATCACGATCAGCGACCGCCAGGGAGGGATCAACGCCGGCACGATGAGCGGTACGATCCAGATCGAGGAAGCGGTCGGGGTGATCAAAGCCTCCTCTCTCAGTGGTGACATCAGCGTGACCGGCAGGGCGATCGAGGATGCCGACATCAGCTCCACCTCAGGTGATATCCGTTACCGGGGGGGCCTGTCGGGGGACGCGATCCTGGTTGTGGAGAACTTCAGCGGCGAGATAACCCTTGTGCTGCCTGCCGATGTCTCGGCCAACTTCGATATCTCGACTTTCAGCGGTGACATCGATAATGAACTGGGTCCCCAGGCGGATCGTCGGAGCAGATACGGACCCGGCAAGGATCTGACCTTTGTGACCGGCAGCGGTGACTCGCGTGTGCGGGTGAAGACATTCAGCGGAGATGTGTCGATCGAGAAGTAGCAGATCATCATCCGGACGGGATACGCTTGAAGACGCCCCGGCAGATGCCGGGGCGTTCGAATGTCTGAATTGAAGTGACAAGAAATTCCTGTTGGTTCTGGTTGAAGTATTGTAGAATTTTCAGAGTAGAAAATATGTATGCTCTATACTCCACTCAGTTACTACGTACTTGAATGAATAATCCTAAAAGCAACCAATGAGTTTCGCAGCGTTGGATGTCGAGACAGCCTCAAGAGATCCCTCCAGTATCTGTGCGATCTCTATTGTAAGGATTGTCAATGATGGTATGGATGAGCCCGTTACCCGCTTTATTCGGCCTTTTGAGAATCGATTTGAATTCACGCATATACATGGTTTGAGCTGGAAGTTCGTCCAGAACATGCCCGACTTCGCGACAACATGGCAATCATTAGTTCCAATGTTGGAAACAGCCACATTCATCGCCGCACACAATGCTCAGTTCGACTGTCGAGTGTTAACTGCCGCATGGCAACGCTGCGGACTACCTGTGATTAGTGTTCCATTTGTCTGCACGATGCACCTGGCTCGGCGAATCTGGGGCATCTTTCCGACGCGTCTTCCCGATGTATGTCGAACCCTCAACATTCCGTTGGATCATCACCTGGTAGAGTCGGATGCACTGGCATGTGCGAGTATCGTCAGACTCGCGATAGAGGAGGTTGGATTACAGAGAGTGCTTGAATTTAATCGATAACAGGTGTATTGACTTGTGTAGTCGACATATTGATTTTTTTTGGGGCTCTATAGGGACTGAGAAATCAAGACAATGCAGGGTACCCCAACAGGATTCTGGGCGAAACTGAAGTCAGATGCCGAGGGTGATATCTCCGCATGGCACCCGCTGGAGGATCACTTGGCAGATGTGGCGGCGGTCTTCCGTGCACTGCTGACCAATACGATTCTGGGATCCCGCCTCGCCCGGCTCGGTGGACAGATAACATTTGATGACGTTCAGATCGAACGGCTCAGCACACTCGTCGCTCTCCACGACGTGGGGAAATTCAACATAGGTTTTCAGAATAAGGCTTTTCATCGAAGGCCTGCCACAGGACATGTGCGGCCGTTGTTAGGATTGTTCCGCAATCCGTGTGACGAAGCCGAACGATTGGCTGAGGCACTGGATGTCGGGACTTTGCTGACGTGGGGTGATGATGAAACGGGACTGTTCCGGGTTCTCATTTCCATATTCTGCCACCACGGTCGACCCGAGCCGATAGGTGTGGGCCACGAACCAGTCTTCTGGCGTCCCGCCAACGGATTAGACCCTTTCGAAGGGATCGCTTCGCTACAAGGCAGACTGAGAACATGGTTCCCCTCCGCATTCGAGGCAGGGGCATCCGCACCCCTTCCCACCTCACCCGCCTTTCAGCATGCACTCAACGGAATTGTCAACCTCGCTGATTGGATCGGCTCCGATACGCAATTCTTCCCTTTCTCGGAGACAGATGCCGAGGACCGCATGGGATATGCACAGGATCAGGCCGCCAAGGTCCTCAACTGGATCGGGACCGATACAAGGCAGGCACAGAAGTCGCTTGGCGCGGACGTACCAGAATTCGATCTCGTCCTGTCCAAATCAAAACCACGGCGTATCCAGACCCTGGTCGGTGATATAGAGATCGAAGATACCGGGACCATCACAGTCCTTGAGGCGGAGACCGGATCCGGCAAGACCGAAGCCGCCATGCTGTATTTCCTCAGAATGTTCCATGCCCGTCAGGTGGACGGACTGTATTTTGGTTTGCCTACACGCACCGCGGCGACTCAGATCTACGAGCGGGTTCTCGATATCATCATTAACGCCTTCCCTGAGGAGGAGAACCGCCCCCCTGTTGTGCTGGCTGTACCGGGGTACATGAAGGTGGACGGACAGGAAGGCGAACGAGGCTTGGAGAAGTTCGAGGTCCTCTGGCCGGATGATGAATCCGATCACCTGCACTTCCGGGGCTGGGCCTCCGAGAATCCCCGCAGGTTCTTTGCCGGAGCGATCGTCATCGGAACCATCGACCAGGTTCTGCTGGGGGCACTCGCGGTGAAGTATTCTCACCTCAGGAGCAGTGCCCTGCTTCGTCACCTTATCGTTGTGGACGAGGTCCATGCCTCCGACATGTATATGAACCGTCTCCTTCGAGAATCATTGCGTAAGCATGTTCAAGCGGGGGGTCATGCTTTGCTTATGTCTGCGACTCTGGGCTCCGTGGTTCGAGAGGATTTACTCCAACCGGACAGTCATAATGAGGTGCCTCCGCTCGAGCAGGCACTCCGCTATCAATATCCATCCATCTCGAATTCGTCAGGGGAAGAAATCTCCGTTCATTCTGTAGATGAAGATAATGAGGATGTTCAGCTTCTCTCTAAGCATATCATGTTACAATTGGAGGCGTGTGCGGAAGATCCTGGTGCCGTTGCAGAAATTGCACTCGCGGCGGCCGTACAAGGTGCCAGGATACTTATCATACGAAACACGGTTAAAGACTGTATAGGGACCCAGACCGCACTTGAAGAGTAT
>JALGVQ010000164.1 GCA_025774615.1 bacterium | reverse complement strand
GTTCGCGTACACCGCTCTCGGTGGCCTGCTCCCGGCCCATGCGCTGGCGCATTCCGACCAGGCGTTCCTCGGCCTGCTCCTCGGTGATCGTGCCAGCCGCCACCGCGGTGCGAATTTCTCTCTCAGCGGCAGCGTATTGTTCGCGGGCCCAGGCCTCAGGGGTCTGCTCCCGGGCCATGCTCTCCCGCATCGCGATCATCCGTTCCCTGGCCTGCTCTTCGGTGATCCTGCCGGCCGCCACCGCGGCGCGGAGTTCCCGCCCGGCAACGGCATATTGTTCACGCATGTTGCGCTCAGGAGCCTGTTCCTGAGCCATATGCTCCAGCATCCCGGTCAGCCGCTGATGGGCTTGCTCCTCAGATATCTCGCCCGCCTCTACCGCGGCACGGGTCTCCCTCACAGCGCTGGCAAATTGCTCCTGCATGCTGCGTTCGGTTGCCTGCTCCTGCCTTATGCGCTCCCGTATCGCGACCATCCGCTCCTGGGCCTGTTCTTCCGTGATCCTGCCAGCCTCCACCGCAGCGCGGAGTTCTCTCTCAGCGGCGGTGAACCGCTCACGCATATCACTTTCAAAGGCCTGCTCCTGTGTTATGTGCGTCATCATCGCGAGCATGCGTTCCTCGGCCTGCTCCTCGGTGATCGTGCCAGCTGCCAACGCAGCACGGAGTTCCCTTCTGGCAGCAGCGTATTGTTCGCGGGCCCAGGCCTCAGGGGTCTGCTCCCGGGGCACGGCTACTCTTTCAGTTTGCCGATCTGGGGTTTGCTCTTCGGTCACAGCCGCACTCTCGGTCTGCCGGGAGGACCCGGCACAGCCGGTGAGAGCTGAAGCAAGGAGGAGGACCGCAGCCAGGATCGTGAACGTAGCCGGTCGTCTCATTTTCATTATCTCCTGTTCTGGAGTCTGTCGTGCCCGACGGATTGGCCGTGATCACCCGACCCGATGGAGCAGAATACAGTCTTCATCTCTTCATGACCCGCTGAAAGAACACTGGTTCCATCGGGCCGGTAAACGTGTTCATGCCGATTGTGCAATGCTACCTCCCAGGAAGCAGATTTCTACCGGGTGTCCAACATCAATGCTGTTGTCTTCTAGTCCGATAGCGGACCAGTGTCGGCGCTCCCTCCTCGCCGGCCATGACCGCATGGACATCTCCGCCCAGCGTCTTCTGATGACGCGGCGCAAAGGGTAACTCCATCCGTCCGAGGTATTCCCCCTCCGAGGAGAAGACGTCGGTGGGCCAGACGCCCTCAACGGGGTAGATGAGGGACGACGGGTTTCCCAATCCGGTGTCGTGCAGGGTCCGCTGAACCCAGATCTCGTTGTCAGGCCCCTCGGCCAGGCAGATGATCGAGAGGCGGTCCCGGTACCAGTCGAACACCTGAGGTGCGATCTCGGCATAGCGGTCGCCCAGCCGGAACTCCCCCATCTCCAGCCGGGCCCCCTCGAAGGTGTCGGATTCGTGCTTCCACCTGAACCTCTTCAACATCTCGCCGGTGTCCGGATCGATCTCCCGGATCCAGTCGTCTTCCCATTGGGCCACATAGAGGAGGCCGTTGCTGGCGGGCAGGATCGAATCGTGGGGCGAGAACCAGCCGACCAGGGGGCCCATGAGCCCTCCCATCTCAGGCAACCGCGGGTGATGGATCACCGCCAGGGTGTCGAGATGCATACCGGCCCAGTCGGTCCCCAGAAAGAGGAAGTCCCGGTTGAAGTAGCCCTCCTCCTGCGTCTCGTTCGTCTGGATCACATGAGCCAGCAGGTCTTCCCCGTGGGGCCAGCTGATCCGGGCCCCGATACCGGAGAGCAGGGGATGGTTTGAGGCCATGGTCGAGGAGGTGATCATCTCACCCTGCACGGTCCACCGCTGGCGGTAGAGCGGCCAGCCTGTCCAGAGCTCGAACTCACCCGGCCCGCCGAGGGGCATTACACCGTGGGCCCGCAGGGGATCGTAGTTGCGGATATCGGCCGGTCCCTCCCCCGGCTGAGCGAATTCTCTCACGAATTGCCCGTCATGGTCGAAGATACGGATCTGCAGCGGGGAGCTGTCGAGGATGACGTAGGTGCCGTCTTCGAGCATGGTGAAATCGAGCGGCTGACGGAGCATCTCTTCCTCATCACCGTACCCGACCCCGATGACGAGATCGAGTTCCAGGTCCCAGGGCGGCGGCAGGGGTGCCGGCGCGGTGGAGATGATCTCCCTGACGCCGTCGTCACCGATCCGATCGATCAGGTCCGAATCACCTGAGGAACAGGCAACGACGACTGCGGTGAGGATGAGCAGGGCCGGCAGGCCGGATCTATTGCGAAGATGCATGGATGTGGTTCCCTTCCTTTCTGTTTCACATTGTGCTCACATCCAGGCTGTATCACGGGCCAAGAGATGCTTTCGAAGTGACCAGAATTCCGTCAGAACGTATGTAGGTTGGACTCTCCACGACAGGGATTGTACGAAATTCATTATAGGGATTGTATTGATTTCAGGTAAGGCATTGTATGATCGATGACGAACAATACATCTGTCAGTCAGGTGGCGGTTGAGCGCACTGCTCCCGGTCTTCCCGGACCAGAAGAGTATTGATTGCGGTTCCTTCACGACACCTCCGGGTCCTATCATCACATCTTCGCGAAATCCGAAAGGAATCGAAGGATGAGAGGATCATATCTGTTCGCGCTCGGACTCTCAGGGGTGCTGTTGACGGCTTCAGGTTCAGCAGGCAGAACAGTCGCACTCCGGCCCGCGGTCCATCAGCCTGTTGCTGCCCGAACCGATACGACGTATCAGTATCGGGTAGTCTCGCGGGCTTTTCTGGGATACGAACGACAGCATATCGTCGCCTGGGGTGACTCGATCATCAGTGATTCGTTCGAATTCACCACCCTCGATCCGGAAAAGGAACGCTTCTCATTCAGCATGGTTTCCGACCTCCATGAGCGATCGGATGAACTGGTCACGATAATCGGGAGTGACACCTGGCGGGAGATCGATCTCGTCATCTACAACGGTGACATGATCGACGATTTCATGAGACCCGATCAGATTTTCACCGGATTCCTTGATGCCTCTGTCGATGGATTTGCGACGGAAACACCGTTCATCTTCGCTCGCGGGAACCACGAGACCAGGGGCCGGTTCGCGCGGAGCATCTCCGATTATATCCCCCTGCAGGATGGACGGGCTTACTACTCCTTCGACCATGGGCCGGTCCACTTCATCGTGCTCGATTCAGGTGAGGACAAAGAAGACGGGCACCGCTATTACAACGGCCTGGTGGATTTCACCCGTTATCTCGAGGAACAGGCAGAATGGCTGGCCGGGGATCTCCGGAGCGAGAGTGCGCTGAAGGCCCGATTCCGGATCATCATCTCTCATATCCCTCCACGGGGAGCGGACCGTTACTGGGCTCAGAATGTAAGGGAACATTTTGAACGGCCCGCGAATGATGCGGGAGTCGACCTCTGGTTATCAGGGCACACTCATAGCCTGATAAAGATCGATCCGACCGAGGGAGAGAATGATTATCACCTGCTCATCGGACCTACCCATACCATAACGAGAGTAGATGTATCACCCGATGAGTTGCACGTCACCGTGATCGGAACCGACGGTGAGAGACTCGAAGCATTCACGATCCGTCGGTGATCTCTTGTGAGATGGGGAGAGGATTCTAGAATTCAATTCCACACCTGCTGCCGGAGTGACCGGATATCATGACGAGGATCTTCAATTCAGACCGCCGGGACAGGTGCCGGGCTGACCGTCCCGATCCCTTTCCGGTTGATTCACTGACGCGGATCGACAGGCCGACAACCCTCATCAGGGACCAGGAAGTCCCTCGCGTGGATGAACGCGATGGGGGTTTTCACAAGGCCGCCCTCGGCCACTACGGGCAGCGATTGCAGAGGGAGTACAAGCGTTTCGTGCCGAAGTATCCGCTTTCGGGTGCGCTTGTGTCGATGGCCGGTGCGCTTGGTCCGCTTGTCGATGTGACCGGTCCGGCCGCCGAAGCCTCCGCGACTCCCTGGGGAGCCTCGTCATGGCGACCCATGCCCCCGATGGCTGAGAAAAGGGCCCCGCTCCCCGATGATCCATCCGCGATGTCACGGCACATCAAGGAGACGTCGTATTTCCTGAGGGCCGACATGGTCGGCATCTGCGAACTTCCGCCCTACGCGGTATTCACCCATTCAAAGGCCACCGGCGCCGAGGTGGAGTGTGACCACAAATACGCCATTGCGATCCTTGTCGACCAGGACTGGCGAACTACTTCCATCTTTAACGGAAGCGACTGGATAAGTAATTCCATGAGCTTTTTGGCCTATACCACCTCGGGATTCATCGCCTGCATTCTGGCAGATTACATACGAAGGCTCGGATATGAGGCTCGAGCCCATCATGCCATGAATTACCAGGTAGTGGTTCCACCCATCCTGCTATGGGCCGGTCTGGGGGAGATGTGCCGGATCGGTGACATCGTGTTGAATCCGTTCCTGGGGCCGCGTTTCAAGGCCGCGATCGTCACCACCGACCTTCCCCTGGCTGTTGACCGGCCGATCGATTTCGGACTCCAGGATTTCTGCAGCAAATGCAACAAGTGCGCGCAGGCATGTCCTTCCGGCGCGATCAGTGATGGGGACAGGGTGGTATCCAACGGGTATGAGAAATGGTCCACCGATGTCGAAAAATGCACCTCCATGAGGGTTGGGAACCAGCAGGGATCGGGTTGCGGAACATGCATCAAGGTGTGTCCGTGGAACAAGCCATATACGCCCTTCCACAGAACGATCAACTGGAGTATGCGCAAGATGCCCTTCCTGCGGCGGATGGCGGTATGGGGTGATGATCTGCTCGGATATGGAAAACCGGACTACCAGCAGCAATGGTGGCTCGACCTGGAGGATGTGGACGGGGAACTGCAGGCACCCCGGCCACAGGGTACTGGACCGAGACATGGCTGAACTACAGCCTCAGGAGACCGGTCGGATGGAGGGCAGCACCGACCGTCGCCGGTTCCTCCAGGCAGTGGGGGGAGGCGCGGCGGCGCTGGCCCTCTCCCCTCTCCTGCAGGCCTGTTCCCGCCAGAGGAGTCGACCGAATGTCATCCTCATCATGGCCGACGATCTGGGTTTTGAGGGTCTTAGCTGCAACGGCGGCACCTCTTATGAGACTCCCCACCTGGATGAACTGGCCCGGACGGGCATACGGTTCACCAGCTGTCATTCCCAGCCCCTCTGCACTCCTTCACGCGTGCAGCTCATGACGGGCAGATACAATTTCAGAAACTACACCGAGTTCGGTACCCTCGATCCTGGCGAGGTGACCTTCGGACACCTTCTTCAGAACGCCGGGTATACCACCTGCGTTGCCGGCAAATGGCAGCTCTCCGGAAGAGTCGAGGGAGCAAACTATCATGGCGTGGGGACGCTTCCCGAACTGGCCGGATTCGATGAACACTGCCTCTGGCAGGTGGAGCATCTCGGGTCGAGATACTGGAATCCGTCGATCAGGCGGAACGGTGAGATCCTCGAGGGTCCCGATGATGTCTATGGACCCAACGTATGCTGTGACTTCCTTAACGACTTCATTCGTCGGAACGCGGATCGTCCTTTCTTTGCCTACTACCCCATGATCCTGCCCCACGATCCATTCTCTCCCACCCCGGACAGCGAGGTCGGCCCCGAACGATCCGCGATGAGGGGACGGGAGTTCTTCGGCGACATGGTCGGTTACATGGACACGATCGTCGGACGGATAGTCAGAAACCTGGAGGAGCTGGGCCTGAGAGAGAACACCCTGCTGATCTTCACCACTGACAATGGAACCCATCGGAACATCACATCCCTGATGGGCGACATGAGTGTTATAGGAGGCAAGGGGCGAACCATCTCGACCGCCACCCACGTACCCCTGATCGCCAGTCAGCCGGGAGTGATCCCTCGTGGTCTGGTATGCGATGATCTGATCGATTTCACCGACTTCCTGCCCACGATCGTCGAAGCGACCGGGACAGATATCAAGTCTGCCTGTATCCTCGATGGAAAGAGCTTCCTGCCCCAGCTTCATGGCGAGAGAGGGGATCCGCGTGAATGGATCTTCTGCCACTACGATCCCCGCTGGGGTCAATGGCAACCGGACCGCTTTGTCATGGACAGCGAGTGGAAACTCTACGGGGACGGCAGATTCTATAACGTTCTGGCCGATCCCA
>JALGVQ010000163.1 GCA_025774615.1 bacterium | reverse complement strand
TTTCTCACTCGAACCGGACGAATTCAGGGACATGGTCGGGAGTGTCCGGCTTGTTGAACAGGCCCTTGGATCTGTCACCTACGGGGCGGGACAGGATGAAGACGCGTCCCGGATCTTCCGCCGTTCACTCTTCATTGTCGAGGATGTCGAAGAGGGGGAGCCCTTCACCGAAGGGAATGTCCGGTCGATCCGACCGGGTATCGGTCTCCACCCCCGTCATCTGGAGGAGGTTATCGGCCGGCCGGCAGCCATGGCCGTCAGCAGGGGAACACCTCTATCGTGGAACCATGTTGTCTGAACCGACGGGATCGCTCATGAACCGGCCCCAGCGGGAGACGATCTGTGCCGTGATCGTTACCCGTGATCCCGATGATGGTTTCACCGATCGTCTCACTGCTATCAGCCGGCAGGTAGGAGGAATAGTCGTTGTCGACAATGCCTCCGGTGAGACTGCGGTCGGGCAGCTCGTGGCCCTTTCCTCTACCCGGACTGATATCCACCTGATCCGCAACCGTGAGAATGATGGGATCGCCCGGGCCCTGAACCAGGGTGCCGACAGGGCAGGAGAGCTCGGTTTCGAATGGATTCTTCTGTTCGACCAGGACAGCGAACCGGACGCATCCATGGTCACCGCGCTGGCCGCAATCTGGAACGATCACCCCGATCGGGAGCGCCTGGCCATCATCGGATCGAACTACTGGAGCCGTGATCCTGAACAGCCCGAGTTCACCTTTCCTCCCGATGAAGGAAAACTGTGGATCAAGCGGAGATCGGTCATTACGTCGGGAAGTCTGATCCCGCTCAAGGGTTACCTCGCGGCCGGGCCTTTCCGTGAGGACTTCTTCATCGATCACGTTGATGATGAGTATGCCTTCCGGGTCCGGCGACGGGGCTGCCGGGTGGTCATGAGCCGCGCGCCGCTGATGAAGCACGCTATCGGTGTGAGAGAGCGGCACACGATACCACTGCACACTGTCGAAACCTCGAACCACTCACCGGAGCGCCGTTACTACATGGGTCGGAACGTCATACTGGTAGCCCGGGAGTATCTCTTCGCCGAGCCGGGTTGGGTGGCGCTGAAGGTCTGGAAGCTTCTCAAGACGGTCGTCCTCATCACTCTTTTCGAGCGGGACCGGATGGCCAAGGTGCGCCATCTTCTCAAGGGGGTATGGCACGGTCTCAGGGGAAAGTCAGGCAGGCTGCAGAAGCCTGCCTGAGATCACTTCTGCTTCACATCACGATTGATATCCACCCACTCCCGATTCTGTTCCAGCAGCGCAATGACTTCGGTCCAGGCAAAATCATCCCGGCCGAAGTGGGTGTAGATTAATTGCAGGAATTCCAGATCCTCTGGTGTGTCGAGGGTCCAGCGATGGTGTGAGAAGTCGTCAGCATGTTCAACGGAATGGATAGAGAAACCACCCTGAACACTGTAGATGTACGGGGTCACATGCTCGCGATGATCAGGATCTTCACTCTCGCGCCACGCGCGGGTCAGAGCCTCGATTGACATCACTTCGGTGTCGAGCCCGCGGGGCCAGGTGCGGCGCGGGATGATGTTGCTCGCGTAATCGAGTGTTCCGGCCCGTTCGAGGTAACCGGTGACGACCAGGTCGATGATCGTTGGCTCAATCAGCGGGCAGTCGGAAGTGATCCGTACGATTATGTCGAGATCGTGCTGGAGCGCGGTCTGGTAGTACCTGTCCAGGACGTCCGTCTCGCTTCCCCTGAAACATGCTGTGTCTGAGGCTGCACAGAGATCTGCGAGGGGGTCATCGCGGGATTCGGTCGTGGTCGCCACGATCACGGTATCCACGGTGCGCGCGCGGCCCGTCCGGTTGATCACTCTGGTGAGAGCCGGTTCACCGGCAAGATCGATGAGCACTTTGCCGGGGAGCCGGGTGCTTCCCATCCGGGCCTGGATGACCGCTCCCGTCTTCATCGCCGAAAGGCTTCAGTTACCTTGTTGACCGCGACGATGACATCCTCGACATCGGAATCCGTCATACCCTGAAAGATGGGCAGGCTGATGATCCTCTCATACGCTCTCTCGGTCACGGGACAGAGACCGGGGGCCGTACCGAGGCGGTCCTGGTACCAGGGATGCAGGTGGACCGGGATGTAGTGGACATTCACACCGATCCCCTCAGCGCGTAACGTTCTGAACACCTCACCGCGATCCACCGTGAGCTGATCGAGATCGAGCTGGATGACATAGAGATGCCACGCGTGCTCGACATCCGCATCGACTGCCAATGGGTGAACAGCGTCCAGTTCCCGGAAGGCTTCAGAATAGGCGCGGGCGATCTGCCGCCGACGCTCGAGCCAGGCCGGAAGACGGGAGAGCTGGTTCAGAGCAAGAGCGCACTGGAAGTCGGTGAGCCGGTAGTTATAGCCGAGACCGACAACATCGTAGTGCCAGGTGGCATTGATCTCACGCTGACGGAACCCGGTGGAGATGTTGTGGTTCCGGAAGCGTTTCATCGCGGAGGCCCACTCTTCATCATCAGTGGCGATCAGCCCGCCTTCACCACTGGTGATGTGTTTGACCGGATGGAAACTGAACGTGGTCAGGTCTGCAAGGGTACCGATCGCCTTTCCGTGATACCGTGCCCCGAGTGCGTGTGAGGCGTCATCAACGAGTGTGAGATCGTGGTGCTCGCACAGTGCCGAGAGTCGATCGTAGTCGCAGGGGTGACCCGTGTAATCGACACTGATCATCGCGCGTGTCCGTCCGGTGATCAACGCTTCGACCGAGGACGGGTCGATGAGGAGTGTGTCGGGATCCACATCCGCGAAGACCGGTGTGGCACCCTGATAGAGAACGCAGTTCGCCGTGGCGCAGAAGGTCAGGGCCGGCAGGATGATCTCATCCCCTTCACGTGCACCCAGAGCGAAGATGGCGGCATGCAGAGCAGCGGTCCCGCTGCTGACCGCAACGGTCCTCTGTGGACCGAACTGATCGGCGAATGCTTGTTCAAAGCGCTCGACCTGGGGGCCGGTGGTCAGCCAGTCGGACCTGAGGACGTTCACGACTTCCGCGATATCCTCTTCCTCGATCGACTGCCGACCGTAGGGGAGAAGTTCGGATCGAACCGGGGTGCCGCCGTTAATCGCCAGCGGATCCGTCATCGATCATCTCCCTCAACTCATTCTCAGTCAGTTGCATGTCGTTCAGGTCACTCGCATACGTGAACCCTTCAGGAAGAGGTTCGCCGTCGCTGTAATCGCTGCTGCCCCACCAGGGATGTGTGGGCAGGATCACATATCTGTCCTCATACATGATTGTCTGACGAGCTTCATCTGTGGAGATGAGGCACTCGTGGACTTTCTCACCCGGGCGTATCCCGATGATCTCATGTGTGCACTCGGGCGCCATCATCCTTGCGAGTTCCATGATATTCACGCTCGGAAGTTTCGGTACGAATACTTCCCCTCCCTGCATCTGTTCCAGGCAGGAGATCACGAATCTGACTCCCTGCTCCAGTGTGATCCAGAACCGGGTCATGCGTTCGTCGGTGATCGTGATTGTTCCTGATTCGCGCTGTTCCCTGAAGAGGGGTACAACACTGCCGCGGCTCCCGACCACATTGCCGTAACGAACAGCGCTGAACCGTATGTCCCTGCCTCCCCGGTACGCGTTGGCCTGAACGAACAGCTTCTCAGCGACCAGTTTGGTGGCACCATAAAGGTTCAGCGGGGCCGTGGCTTTGTCGGTACTCAGTGCCAGCGTCTTGCTGACACCCAGGTCGATCGCGGCGTCGATGACGTTGCGCGCGCCGTCGATGTTGGTCGCGATCGCTTCGATCGGGTTGTACTCACAAGCAGGCACCTGCTTCATCGCCGCGGCGTGTACCACGATATCCACATCCATGAATGCCCGGCGCAGGCGATCGACGTCTCTGACATCGCCGATGAAATATCGCAGGTTGCTCTGATCGAAGCCCCTGGTGCGCATCTCGTGCTGTTTCAGCTCATCACGACTCAGGATCGTGAGTTTCTTCGGTTTGTATTCGCTGAGGAGGATCTCGGTGAATTTTTTCCCGAAAGAACCAGTCCCGCCGGTCAACAGAACGCTGCTTTCACTCCAGTTCATGGCCCCAACCTTGTTCTCGTGTCCACCAATCCGGTTCCACAAAGTACTCTATATATGATCGGGTAATCCACTCTCTTGCATATCATGATCCGCTGATGTCGAAAAGAGGTCGAAACAGTAACATCTTGACACCTTTTCAACCCGAACAATAGTTTGTTGCTTCTGACCGGCGTACCGATGGGGGTGCGCCATACTCATTTCAGGACCCGATGGAACACACCGTACTCGATTTTGAAAAGCCGATCATCGAACTTGAGCGCCGTATCGCCGATATGCGCTCCTATGCTTCGGTGGAAAAGATCGATCTTGCCGACGAGATCACCAAGCTCGAGCGGAAGGTCGAACGCCTCAGGGCGGATATCTACTCCAACCTCACCCGCTGGCAGCGTGTGGCGCTCGCGCGCCACCCCGACCGGCCCTATACACTCGATTACGTGGATATGATGTTCACCGACTGGATCGAGGTTCACGGTGACCGGCATTTCGGTGATGACAAGGCGATCGTCACCGGGTTCGCGTCCTTCGGGGGACGCAGCGTGGCCATCATCGGGCATCAGAAGGGCCGGGACACCAACGACCGGATATTCCGGAATTTTGGCCAGCCTCGACCGGAGGGGTATCGGAAGGCACTCCGGATCATGCACCTGGCCGCGCGACGCAACCTGCCGATCGTGACATTTATCGACACACAGGGTGCCTATCCCGGGATCGGCGCCGAGGAGCGGGGACAGGCCGAGGCCATCGCGGTCAACCTGCGCGAAATGGCGATCCTGCCGGTTCCGGTCGTTTCACTGGTGATCGGTGAGGGAGGTTCCGGAGGTGCTCTCGGCATAGGAGTTACCAACCGGATTTACGCACTGGAGAACTCATACTATTCAGTGATCACACCTGAAGGGTGCGCTTCGATCCTCTGGAGAACCCGCGATCACGCCGCAACCGCCGCCGACGCGATGAAGATCACGGCGCGGGATCTGATGGAATTCAATATCCTCGATGGTATCATCGAGGAACCGGGGGGAGGGGCGCATCGAGCGCCGCACCTGGCTGCCGAAGGTCTCTCGACTACACTTGAAGGTGCGTTCAACGAACTCTGTTCCCTCAGCGCTGATGCCCTCATCGACCAGCGGATTGAGAAATACGCGAATATTGGTGTGTATACTGAATGATGCAGCCGGCAGGATACCCGCGATGACACTCTCACCCGATCTGCTCGCTATCCTGGCCTGCCCGCAGTGCCGGGGCGAACTGCACTACCGGGAAGAGGCAGAAGCGCTCGACTGCAATACCTGCCACCTCCGCTACCGGATCGAGAATGATATCCCCGTCATGCTCATCGATGAAGCTGAGCCCCTCGATAATGCGGGGTCCCCTTGACAGAAAGCCATCAGCCGCCGTACAGTAATAAACACGTATTACCCCCATCGAGAGGCTGCCTAGACGCGCGTTGAGCCAGGAACACAGGTGAACTCCGAGGTCATGATACCCGTCATAGACCTGGAGTGTACGAGTGTCAGCGGAACGTGCATGCAGCACCGGGCCGAACCGAGGGGGCATCCTCATGAGAACGCGAACGATCCTCGCATCCAGCACTCTTTTTCTGCTTCTGTTGCCGGTGTCCCTCCAGGCTCAGGTCAGTACGGCAGGTGTCATCTTCCTGACCATCGAACCGGGGGCGCGCAATGCCGGGCTGGGTGGTGCCGGTGTCGCTCTTGGAGCCGATGCGGGCGCGACCGCGAGTTTCTACAATCCAGCCGCGCTGGCCTTTCTGCCGGGATCCTCGATCTCCGGCACACACAACAAGGCGCTGCCGGAACTAACCGATGACATGTACTACGATTTCCTGGGAGCGACGCACAGCATCGGGAGGGCGGGGGGACTCGGAGCGAATATCACCTATTACTCATATGGCAGCCAGACCCGCACCGACGGCGCGGGAAACGAACTCGGCTCGATCGACAGTTTCGATCTCGCGGTCACGACCTCCTACGGTGTTCGCCTCCGTCCGCATTTCGCGGTGGGCGGATCGTTCAAGTTCATCTACAGCCGTCTCTCAACGGTGGGAGCAGAGGCTGAAAAGGGTGACGGGATCGCCTACTCTTTCGCTATCGATGCCGGGATACTCTTCACCGATGTGCTCCCGCGGTTGAATATCGGTGTCGCGCTGCAGAACGTCGGCCCTGATATCGCCTACGTGGATCGTGATCAGGCTGATCCACTTCC
>JALGVQ010000162.1 GCA_025774615.1 bacterium | reverse complement strand
CGAACCGATTCCCATGGTGACGGTGCGGTACTCGGCACAGGCAAGTTCAGGAGTGTTGCCCGCCTCCAGACGGGACGCAAGATCAAGCCGTATCCGCACCTCCCAATCCCGGGTCACACCGGTGACCAGAGCAATAACCATCTCATTCTGCGCGATCTGTGTTTCTCCCCGGAGCCCCGCCAGAATTCCATTGAAGTATTTCAACACACCGTCGTAGAACCCTGTCTCATCGATCCGGTCGAGCTCCGCCATCCTCTCTTCGGCCGCGACCAGATCGCCGGCTGAAAACAGCAGATCGATCAAGCGAAGCAGGTTCTCCTGCCGTACAGTCATCGTGAGGCGGGATGCATCCAGCACATCCTTGACGATATCCGCCGCAGCCTGGAAATCACCGCTTTCGGCAAGCAGTTCCTGCAGCTCAAGCCGGGTTTTCAGTACGAGATCCGCAGGGGTGTCTTCGTTGTCTATCAGCTGCGTCAGGATGGTTCGTGCCGTATCGAAAGAAGATGCCACTCCGTATGCCTGTCCCATGACGAACAGAGCTTCGAAGTACTCTCTTCCTTCAAGTCCCTCCGCGGCAAGAGAAGCATCTGTGGCTGCCACCAGCGCGTCCCCCATATCAAGTCGCGCGCGGGCGAGGAAGAGTCGGCATACCGGAATCATGTCACTCTCAGGGAAGTTCTCAAGTAACTCGCTCCCCTTCTGAATGGAGGCGGCCAGCTCACCCTGCCGATAGAGGATCTTCTGGGAAAGCTGGAGTGCTTCCTCCACCCAACGGGAATCTGGATGATCGATGAGGACCTTTGTCGCGGACTCGAGTGACTGCTGATACGACAGCTGCGCCCGGGATGAGATCGGACGGAACTCACGCTCCGCTTTGATTCGTTCGGCCTCAGCATTCTGGTAATGACGACGCGCGAAATAGAACGTATTGAAGTACACACAACCCGGAACCAGCACGACTACCGTGAGCAGGACAAGGAGCAGATGCATCCTTCTTCCGGAGACAGGCAGAATCATCAGCCGGAATCCGACCGTGATCCGATCCCTGAGGGATCGAGGAGAATGGGAAGCCAGACACCGGAAGGTCCTCGAACCGAGAGATCCGCCAGGGGGGTGAAGGGAGTAGACTCCGGGTTCACTTCCACAACGAACGCTCCGTGCTCCTTGGCGGTATAGGGCAGCTGTGCTGCCGGGTACACCTGGGAGGAGGTTCCTGCAGTGAAGACAAGATCGGCCGTTGAAACTATCCTGAATGCCTCCTCGATCGCTCCGGCGGGCAGTGCTTCACCGAACCAGACGACATCGGGACGGAAGGGTCCGCCACAGCCACACTCACGCCCCTCGCCTTCTTCTCGGTACCGGCTGCAGAGATGGCAGCGGTCCCGTCGGATATTCCCATGGAGTTCGATCACGTTTCTGCTACCCGCCTGCTGATGGAGACCGTCCACATTCTGGGTGATCAGTGTGAATTCCTCGAACAGGTCCTCCGCTTGTGCCAGAGCCTCATGTCCGGCATTCGGCTGGACTCCCTCGACGATCCCCCTCCTGTAATCATACCACTCCCATACGAGATCAGGGTTCCGTTCGAATGCTTCCGGGGTTGCAAGCTCTTCGGCCCGATATTCCTTCCATAGGCCGTCTTTACCGCGAAAAGTGGGCATTCCGCTCTCTGCGGATACCCCCGCACCGGTAAGAACAGCGCAGCGGGTGGCACTCTTCACGACATCGAGATAGCGGCTCAGATCAGGCTCGGAATCATTCATGATACGGATATTACTCCCCTGCCGACCTAATATCGGCAGTCACTTTTTCGAATCCCTCGATCGCCCGGGAGATATCGTCAGCGGCCACATTCAGATGCGTGACGGCACGCAGATGATCCCGCCCGAAGGCGTGGACCAGAACGCCATGCTCTTCCAGCCTCACGCGCACCTCCTCCTCGCTCAGACCGGTTCCGGCGGTGTTGATCATGAGAATGTTGGTCTGCACCGCATTGAGATCGACGTTCAGACCGTCCATGGCGTTCACGCTTTCGGCAAGTTGTCGCGCGTTCGCATGGTCCTCGGCCAGACGATCGATGTTGTTCTCGAGTGCAAACAGTCCCGCAGCGGCAAGGATACCTGCCTGCCGCATAGCGCCGCCGAACCGCTTTCTGACCCACACCGCCTGATCGATAAAATCCCTCGAACCGATCAGCACGGAGCCGACCGGGGCGCCGAGCCCCTTTGAAAGACAGATCGAGACGGTATCGAAGGCTGCAGCCCAATCGGCAGGACCGATGCCTGTGGCGACTACCGCATTGAATAGTCTGGCGCCATCGAGATGCATGGGCAGCCCATGCGTCTCAGCGACCGTATGGATCTTCTCTATCTCCTCGAGCGGAAATATCGTACCGCCCGCCTTGTTGTGTGTGTTTTCAAGACAGATCAGGGCAGTCTGGGGATAGTGGTATGAAACCGGTCTGATCGTCTCTTCAACCTGCTCGGCGGTGATCGTCCCGTACTCACCATCCAGAAGATTGAAACCGACACCACTGAAGGCGGGAGCTGTTCCGCCTTCAAAATTGAACACGTGATTCCAGCGGTGGCAGATCACTTCCTGACCATGATGGGTGTGAGCATTGATCGCCACCTGGTTGCTCATCGTGCCACTGGCCATGTAGAGGCCAGCTTCCTTCCCCAGTCGGGCAGCCAGCTCATCCTGAAGCCGGTTGACGGTGGGGTCCTCACCATAGACGTCATCGCCTACCTCGGCCGTGAACATGGCCTGACGCATGGCATCGGATGGCTGTGTAACAGTATCACTGCGCAGGTCGATCGGTGTCATAGTGAGAGGTCTCCAAATCCTTCGGGATCGATCCGTTCCAGTCGCTGCCTCAGGCGATCTCCCCGTTCGGGATCCTCGGCGGGATCGACTCCGAATTCTTCCTGGAAGAGTGCGTCAGAGATGAAAATAGGAGCGCCGGTGCGGAGAGCGAGTGCTATCGAATCGGAGGGGCGCGCATCGATCTTCAGAATACTCCCCTCTCCTTCGATCACCAGTTCAGCATAGAAGGTCTGCAGTCTTATTTCCGAGATTATGACACGTTGAAGGCGGAGTCCGGCTCCGTCTATCACACGTTTGAGAAGATCGTGGGTGAGTGGTCTTGGTGGCTCCACATCGGCCAGTCTGACTGCTATCGCATTCGCTTCAGAAGGCCCAATCCAGACGGGGAGAACCCGGTCGCCATCCAGTTCCTTCAGGAGAACGACCGGAGATTGATTGGCGGAGTCGATCGCAAGACCGCTGACGGTGAATTCCTGCATGAGACCAGTATAGGGGAGGCTATTCCTCCTCTTCCACCGCGGCGTCTTCCTCTACCGTCTCAACCTCATCAACTTCACCTTCAGGTTCTTCCGATCCGGCAGCCTCGGCGGCAGCCGCTTCCTTCGCGTCTTCAGCATCGACCGCAGCCTCCCAGTCAACTGACCCGGCCTCCTCATCGGTCGTCCGTTCCACGACAACCGAGATAGTCGGCACCACTTCACGGTGGAGACGAACGGGAACATCGAATGAACCCAGTTCCTTGATGGGCGAAGGCAGGTCGATATGACGACGTTCGATATCGATACCCTCTGCCGCCAGAGCATCCCTGATTATCTGGCTGGTAACCGATCCATAGAGCTGATCTTCATCGCTTACCTCAACAGGGATCACCAGCCTGACTGCGGCCAGCTTCTGCGCCAGGATCTCGGCGCTGCCCTTCTCCTTCTCCGAGCGCGCTTCCTGCGCGCGCGCAATGTCCTTGAAGGTCTTCAGGTTCCCCTCGGTCGCTTCCAGCGCCAGCTTGTTCGGTATCAGGTAGTTCCGGGCATAGCCGCGTTTGACCGTGACGATGTCACCCGTTTCACCCAGTTTCTGTATATCCTCACGCAGGATCACCCGCATCACTCATCCTCCTCAGTACCGCTCCCTCCCGCTCCGGCCATGAGCCTGCGGAAAGGAACCCAGTTCTCAAGAATTCCCAGTAAAATCACTCCCGGGAAAATCAGTGCTACTACAACAGTCGCGAACAGCACCCTGAACCAGCGGGGTGTGCCGCGTAACTCAAAACTGTACCAGACAATCGCCAATCCCTGGATCAGGTAGAACAGACTGGCCACGATCACCAGGTTCAGGCCGATCATTGCCACTGTTTCCCAGCCGGGCATCAACAGGCCGAATGCCCAGATCACCAGCCCCCCGACCATCCCCCACACGAAATGAAAGGGCAGCTCCCATGTCGTGAAGGGTGGTATGTCCAGACTCAATCGTGCATCTTCGCGCTTCATCCACCAGTTCCCGGCAAAGAGCGCGCCAAATCCCACGAAGATCGCCACGATCGCGATCTGAGAGGGCAATATGCCCATGAAGAGGTCTATTGTCCGTGCAGTTGACTCTTCAAGAGCGGCTGGATCAAGCCCCAGTGATTGAAAGCGCTCGATCATGGGGGCCATTCCCGCGACCAGTTCCTCCCTGATCGTTGAGTCTGCCCCAGCCCAGAACGGCATGCCGATCAGTGACCAGACGAGGATCGGAGCGGAAGCGATCGTACCGACCATCTTCCATTCCCTGCCTTTTCTGATACCCGCGTCAAGCAGGATGGCTGTCACGACCAGACAGAGCGCCATCAGGCCCACCCCTGGAGCAACCATCGCCGCCACGGCTCCCGTGGTAAGAGCCGGCGCCCAGCGCATCGTCGATGCCTCATCCCTTCTCAGGAAGAGGATCATCAGCGCTGCCGGGGTTCCGACCGCCCCGACCGTATTCAGGAGCGGGAGAGGGAGCAGCAGCATGCCGGCGCCCACCACCGCAACTGAGGCAGGGACGAACCGGCCCCAGTACGAGTCGGCGATCCCTCCCTCATTCTCATGGTTCATCGCATCGATTCAGTAGTAAACGGCAGCAGAGCCACGTGACGCGCCCGCTTGATCGCGGTCGTCAGCAGCCGCTGGTGCTTGGCGCAGACCCCTGTCTGACGGCGGGAGACGATCTTTCCCCGATCCGTAAGGAACCGGCGCAGTGTCCTGTCATCCTTGTAATCGATCCACGATTTCTTCTCGACGCAGAATCTGCAGGGTTTCTGATGTCTCATCACTTCTCCTCCTCTGCTTCTTCCGCATCCACCTCTCCGGTGTCACCCGGGTCGGCCTCTTCCGATGCGTCTGATTCTGAAGACTCCAACGCCTCTGGCTCCTCGTCCAGCTCTGCCTCCGGCTCCACATCCGAATCTGTCTCCGGCTCCACGTCCGGCTCTGCCTCAGGCTCTACGTCCGGCTCTGCCTCAGGCTCTACGTCCGGCTTCACCTCATCCGGCTCTGCATTCGGCTCCGTCTCAGATTCAGGCGTCTCATCGACCTTGTCATCTGCTTTGTCACTGTCACCGCTGCCACCATCGACACGATCGATCTGCCCCTCAGACGGTCTCTCAACTCTCTTCGCTCGCATCTCTGCCAGTTCCGCAAGCGCTGTCGAATCGAGGTGGATCACCATATGCCGGAGAACGTTTTCATCGAGTCGAAGTGTATGGTCGAGCTCAGTCAACAGATCGGGGGTGCTTTCCCACTCGATGACCGTGTAGAAACCCTGATCGTACTTCTTGATCGGGTATGACAGAGAGCGGATACCCCAGCGGTCATCGTTTACGATGCTTCCACCACCGTCTTCGATGATCTTCTTGAATCGTTCCAGATGTTTGTTGAAACCGTCCTCCGCTTGATCCGGAGCAAGGACGATCATGACCTCATAGTGTCGCATTTGAACTGTTCCTCCCTGTGGACGTCAGGCCCCGGCCTGAAGGCCGGGGCAGGGTTTTTCTCACTACAGTCATTACAGAAGCGGGGCAATCACCAGACTTACCACGCTCATCAGCTTGATCAGGATGTTCATCGATGGACCGGAGGTGTCTTTGAAGGGGTCACCTACCGTGTCACCGACGACGGCTGCGTGGTGAGCGTCGGAGCCCTTGCCACCCAGGTTGCCCTCCTCGATCCACTTCTTGGCGTTGTCCCATGCTCCTCCGCCGTTGGCCATCATCAGCGCCAGCATCACACCGGTGATCGTCGCCCCGGCAAGCATCCCGCACAAAGCGGCGGGCCCCAGGATGAAACCGATCAGAACCGGTGAGATCACGGCCAGAAGTCCGGGAGCGATCATCTGCTTGAGCGCGGCCTGCGTCGAGATGTCGACACAACGCGCGGCATCGGGCTTGACACCTTCCTTGCCATCGAGCAAACCGGGGATCTCGCGGAATTGTCTGCGGATCTCATTGATCATCTCGAAGGCCGCCTTACCGACGCTCGTCATCGTCATCGCGCCCACGGTAAAGGGCAGTATCGCGCCAAGCAGCAGTCCGATCACGACCATCGGGTTGAGGATGGTGATGTCGAGCGGCGGGAGACCCTTCTGGATCAGGTTCTGCGTGACAGCGCTGTTGTAGGCTGC
>JALGVQ010000161.1 GCA_025774615.1 bacterium | reverse complement strand
ATATCCGGTAACGAGTTTGTCGATGATATAGAGACACACTTCGGTACCGGTGTATTCGTTGCCATGCGTACCACCGTCCATCCATTGACCCGGCTTCCCGTGGTACGATTTCATTGGAGTGACATTCTGCACATTCTCACGACGTGGATTGCGCAGCTCGATATGACGGTCGATCGTGGTCCCGGTTCTCATGTTAGAGATCACCAGAACATATATCGTCCGTCCCATGTTGCTTTCACCGATCTCGATGAGTTCGGTGATATTCGGGTATGCCCTGGCGATATCCTGCAGATAATCGACAGTACCGGTATACCCGTGGTAATCATCGAATGAAATGGGCACCTTCTGTGCCATGGCACCAGGCGCTGTACCCAGCAGGGTCACTGCCAGGATCAGCACCGAGCCGGCCCATTTCCGTGGAGAGAGGATCATAAACATGCCCCCTTCTTGTGAGACTGCTCGGACGAACAGTGTGAATTCGGTCAGACCGCCAATCGTAGCCTGTTCCAGGCGAGACTGGCATCTCTAAACCTGTATACAATCGAGATACATATCACATCAACATATTGATGATATTCGCTACCTGCATCAGGTGGCAGAGAGATGCAAGATTCTGGTACCATACCTGGTCAAACACTGTCGATTACCTGGATTATCTGAACTGAACGATCGGATCGAATCGATGAGATGCCCCGATTGCGGAACAGAGTACCGTGAGGAATTCACGCACTGTCACGATTGTGAAGTCCCCCTGATCTCCGAGACGGAGTATCAGCAACGGCAGATCGCAATGGAGGCTGAGCGGGAGAAGTATCGGGACATGAAAATCGTGCAGGTGCACTCGGTTCAGGGTCTGGCTGAATCCGATGTGATCCAGTCGATGCTCGAATCGATAGGTATCGAGAGCATGACCCGGGGTCATTCGGTGCTGAACGTTCACCCATTCACCATGGATGGCATGGGAGAAGTGCGGGTCCTGGTGGCCGAACCGGACGTGGAAGCGGCAAAACAGGCTATCGAAGAGCTTCTCAAGGAGGAAGAGGAGGACTCCTGAGGCCTGTTATGCAGGATCAGAGGTCTATCTCGGTCCCTATCCCCTGCTCCAGCGCCCGCTCATAGACGATCTTCGCTGTCGCTGCGTCCTGGATCGCCAGTCCGTTCGATTTGAACAGCGTGATCTGCTCCGGAATCGTGCGCCCTTCCTTCTGCCCTGCCACAATCTCAGCCAGTTCGGCATGGATGTGATCCTCGCCTATCACGCCGTCCGAGATGGGGATCATGATGTCACCCGCCTCGTTCAGACACGCCTCACGTGAATCAGCGATCAGGAGCGAGCGCCTGACGATCTCTGAGTCCATCTCCCGCGCACCGGGTGAATGGCTGCCGATCCCATTGATGTGTGTACCTTCCTTCACGCGGGAACCATCGAAGATCGGTTCGGGAGATGTGGTGGCCGCGCAGATGATGTCGGCCTCGAGAAGCGCATCCTCCTGATCCTGGACTTCAACCGGTATACCGAGCCGATCGCTCATCTCGTTGGCAAAGCTGTACGCAGCCTCCGGGACCACATCGCAGACCATCGCCCTGGAGATATTCCGCACCTCGCATACCGCCCACAACTGCATGGTGGCCTGAACCCCTGCCCCATAGATCGATACAACCTGTCCTTCATCTTCACGGGCCAGGTACCGGGTAGCCAACCCGCTCACCGCGCCGGTCCTCACCGCGGTCAGGTACCCGCCGTCCATGATGCACGTCACCTGTCCGGTGGAGGCATCCTGGAGCAGGACCGTTCCAATGACTACCGGAAGGCCATGCTCGGCGGGATTGTTCTTGAATACCGTGACCACCTTGCATGCCAGCGCGTTCATCTCCTGCAGGTAGGCGGGCATGTAGAGGGAGAGACCGTCGGGAGGCGAGATGTTGGTGCGTAGCGGCAGTACCGCCGTACCGTTGGCCATCTCGGTGAACGCCTTCTCGTGGGCGTCGATACACTCATTCATCTGGAGGACGGTCTGGACGTCGTTCCGGTTGAGCAGCAGGGGCATGTCTATCCTCCACAGTTTGTGCCACCGGGTGAAGATAAGTCGCCGATCAGGGGCAGCCGGTGGACAGGGATGAAGCTTCATCTCAACTGTCTTGAGAGTAGGCTGAATCCCATATCAGCGTCGACCCCATAGTGACACACACGACCTGAATAGACAGTCATCGTTCAGAGAGTTGAACCCCGACGATCGAATCAGTAGGCTGTCCTGATAACCAGTTCCTGTTCCTCTCTGGTAGTTCAGATCATCCGTTCCCGGGAGTACACCATGAAGAAATATGTCGCTGGATTCATCCTTCTGAGCGTAATGATGACCGGAGTGAACGCCCAGCAGGATCAGCTGATAGGCGCCCGGTTCCCTTCACTTTCCCCCGATGCGTCACAGATCGCCTTCTCCTACATGGGGGATATCTGGGTAGTCTCCAGTGAAGGTGGACAGGCCACCAGACTCACCAATCACACCGCGTACGAACGTGAACCGGTCTGGTCTCCTGACGGCACACAGATCGCCTTCACCTCCAACCGGACCGGGAACAACGACATCTTCCTCATACCGGTGAGCGGCGGTGAACCGGAACAGATCACCTTCCACACTTCGAGCGATGTTGCCACTGATTTCTCCCCGGACGGCAGGTGGATCTACTTCACCTCCGGCAGAACATCTTCGGCCGGGACCTGGCAGATCCCCATCGGCGGCGGAAACGCTCTGCCGGTCCTTGAGACGCACTGGAGCAGACCGTATGACGCCAGGGTGCACCCGGATGGTGAGGGCATCCTCTTCTCCCTGGGCTGGGAGAACGGCTCCAAATGGCGGCGTGGATACCGTGGAGCGAACAGCGCAACCATCTGGTTCATGGGGAGCGGAGAGGAAGAGGCACAGCTTCTGGTACAGGATGAGAGTAATTCCTTCTGGCCCGCGTGGGGCCCCTCCGGAGACCGCATCTACTTCGTCAGCGATCGGGAATTCGGGAACAGCAATATCTGGAGCGCAGCCAGGGACGGCTCGGATCAGCAGTCGGTGACGCGCTTCCGCAGAAACGACATCAGGTGGATGCGGATGGCGAAGAACGTCCCCGTGGCTGCCTATGAACGGGATTTTGGCATATGGCTCACCGACCTCGAGACCGGGAGGTCCGAGGCGGTCCCGATAGCAGCCCCGAACGAGCTGAAGGAGAACCGGACCGTAACCCTTACCAATGAATCGGTCTCTGAATTCCGGGTGTCTCCTGATGGAAAGAAGATCGCGGCCGTCATCCGCGGTGAGATATTCGTGCTCTCCACCGATGGTGATTATGCGCGGAACATCACCAACTCGCCGTGGCGGGAACGCGACATCGCATGGGGCGCCGAAAGCAGGCGGATCATCTACGTCTCAGATCCCGAAGCCAATCCCGATCTCTATATCATCTCGGCGCTCGGGAATTCCGATCCGACCCGTCTCACCCGGACATCAGATGATGTACTGGGCCCCCTGCTCTCTCCTGATGGTGAGTGGATCGCCTATTACCACGGTCATCGCCAGATCCGTCTGATCCGACCCGACGGGAGCGGCGATCGGCTCCTGGTCGAGGATGACTTCGGCGGCAGGTTCGGAGAGGGTTTCTCCTGGTCACCCGACAGCCGCTATGTGGCAGTGGTTCGATCGGGATCGAATACCGACATCTACGCCATCAGTGTCGAGACCGGCGAGAAGATGGCTCTCACCAACACCGCTTATGATGAGGGAAGCCCGGTATGGTCTTCTGACGGCAGGTCCCTCTTCTTTGCATCGAACCGTTCAGGCCACAGTTTTCCCGAATTCACCGGTCAGGCGGATATCTACCGACTGCTGCTGCAGCCGCGGGCTCCCGAATTCGATGAGGACGAGTTCGAGGCGCTCTTTGCAGCCGAGGGTGATGAAACACCTGAAGGTGAAGAGGCGGCAGGTCGTGACAGATCTGACTCAGAGGATGTTATGGTAGTCCTCGATCTTGAAGATATCGACCGGCAGACTCAGCGGGTGGCCCGCACCCTGGGGAGTGAACGGTTCCCGATCCTCTCCCCGAAGGATCCCGATACCGTCTATTTCGTTTCGAACCTCACCGGCAGGAGTCACCTGTGGAAGTCGGAGTTCCAAAACGGCAGATGGGGCGCATATGAGGCATACGTTCCCCAGGTATCCAACCCCGGGAACCTTCAGTTCGACGCTTCCGGCAGATATCTCTATTACACCAGCAGCGGGCGGATCGGACGGATCGACACCAACAACGATCGAAACAGCACCATCTCTTTCTCGACCCGGATCGAAGTGGACCAGACCGCAGAATACGCGCAGATGCTCAGTGAGGTGTATTACGTCCTCGAACACTACTACTACGATTCCGAACACCACGATGTCGACTGGAAGGCGACCTACGAGCACTTCCTGCCGGTCCTGCAACAGGTCAGGGAAGATCAGGACTTCTACGACTACGCGAACGAGATGATCGGCTATCTGAATTCCTCCCACACCGGGATCCGGGCTCCCGGAGGCGGTTTTTCAACACCTGATCCGAGCGCGCACCTGGGGTGTGAGTTCATCTTCTCAGGCGACCGGGTGACCATCGGGAGCATCCTGAAAAACAGCCCCCTGTATGCCCACCGGGACAGTGTTTCGGTCGGGGATGAGATCGTATCCATCAACGATGATCCGGTCTCCGCCGGTGAGAATATCTGGCTGCTGCTCAACGGCAAGATCGGTCGCCGTGTGTACGTCACCGTGAAAAGTCAGCGCAGCGGTGATGAGATGCGTCTGACGGTAAGTCCTATCTCGAGTGGCGCCGAACGGAGTCTCAGGCAGCGGGAGTGGGTGGAGAGTCGTCGCGAGATCGTAACCAGGAAAACCGGGGACCGGGGCGCCTACATTTACATGTCGGCCATGGGGACCGGGGATCTGAACCGTTTCCTGTTGGAACTCGAGCGGGATGCCGTACCGCGGGAGGGATTGATCCTCGACCTGCGCTACAACATGGGTGGCAACGTTCACGACCGGGTACTCGATGCCCTCACCCGGCCGGTCTACGCGAAATGGCAGCAGCGGGGCCTGAGCGAGACACCCCAGTCGACGTTCGGATTCTCTGACCGACCGGTCGTTCTGCTCATCAACGAGGTAACCCTGAGCGACGGCGAGATGACCACCAGCGGATTCAAGGCCCTCGACCGCGGTACGGTTGTCGGGAACACCACCTACGGCTGGCTGATCTTTACTACCAGCGCCCGCCTGCTCAACGGTGGTTCCTTCCGTCTACCCTGGTGGGGCTGCTATACTCTCGATGGTGTGGACCTTGAGACCAGTGGAGGGGTAACACCTGATATCATGGTAATCAACGATCTGAATCACGATCTGCGGGGAGAAGACCCCCAGCTGGTACGAGCGATACAGATACTGAGAGAACAGATAGGAGGCCGCTGACAGATGCATCCGCTGGATGAGAAGGTGACCAGACTCACTCCCTATCTGAGGGAATCGGCAATCGAGACCGAGCAGAAGATCGCCAATCTGCACGTCCTGATCGGCATCACCGGCTTTGTCGTGAGTTTTTTCCTGGTCATATTCGAGATACTCCCTCTCGTCATGTCGGGCACACTCTACCTGGGTATTCTGTTCTTCTTCCTCCTGTGCGCGACTATCTACAGCCGGTGGGCCCCTTACAGGAGATACCAGCTCTCTCTCACAGCCGGCGTAATCACGATCCTCGACCTGCTGGTGGCGACCGTTATCGTACTCAATACGGGTGGACTGGCGAGTTCATTCTGGGGATTATGGGCGGCCGCGGCGCTCAGCTACGTGATCCGCTTCCGCTATAGGTGGCAGGAAATGGCTGCAACCGTCGTGTTGTTCCTGATGACGATCTGGATGGTGGGCAGGTTCGCACCGGTACAGATAGTTTCCATACATAGCACTATTGTCGGATTCGGTTTCTCACTCATAGGTATCCTTGGCATCGGCCGCATCCTCGTGAACAGTGAGCGTCAGGCGATCCGGAATGGCATGGCTACCGAGGATGAGACGATCCACCGCATCATCAATACGGTCCAGCATGAGGTGAACAACCCACTGACGATCGCCACCGGGAACCTCGAGCTTTTGAAACAGCAGGATTCGGGAGCATCGATTGTCGGACTGGACAAGATCGAAGAAGCGCTCAGTCGAATCGGCAAAGCGGTATCACAACTCCGTGAGCTGGAGTTTGACAGGTCAATCAGCGGAAAGGGCCTCCTGGAGCGGTTTCCACTCCAGGAGGAGCAAGAGGTGCTGGAAGAGCGCGAAGAGGACTGATCAGCGCAGAAATGCCGAGATGAGTGAAGGCCTGCCGGAGCCGCCCACTGCTGCGACACCCACCACGATCTCATCGATATCCATGTGCGGGAATGTCACCGCGTAGTATTCCCTGCCCCGTCGGTCGGTCACCATCTCAGGCACTCCCACCCACCGGTACTCCTCCCAGCGTGGCGAGGTTGTGGAGCGGAACGCGACGACATATCCGGTGATCCCTTCCCCCACCGCCGGCATGAACCTGACCTGGGCGTCGTATCCCTCGCCGCGGCCGAGGCCCATCGGTCTCGGAGCCGCTGGCGCCAGGGCGAGCGTTGCCGCGGTGGTCGCCTCGATGCGGGCGTTCCGCATCAGGTAGTCCATATCGAGGCTCTCAAACGTGTCGTTGTAGGAGTGCTGGAGGTTGTAGTCCTCATTCGCCTCCACCAGACGCACCCCCGGGAATTCTTCCCGGTTGAATGCGGTGTGGTCACCGCCCCGTCCGAAGCGATCGGGACGGAAGATCAGATCGATATCATGCTCCGGCACGTACCGCTCACCGATCATCTCCATGAACCGGGCGATCTGCCGTGAGGGTGAGTCCGCAGGCCCTTCACTGAACAGACGCACGGTCGTGGGCTGGCTCGGAGCGCCCCCGCCACGCACACTGCTCCCGATCATATCCATATTCAGGACGGCCTCGATCTCCTTGCCTTCGGCCTTCATCTTCTGTGCGAGCAGGGACGCGCCCACGAGGCCCTGCTCTTCGGCCACAAATCCGACAAAAATCAGGGTTTTCGGAAACTCGTACTGTGA
>JALGVQ010000160.1 GCA_025774615.1 bacterium | reverse complement strand
GGGAGTGACTGCTTCACTCGCAAAGATGGATCCCGGTACTACCTGGGATGTCGATCCTCTGACTGCCGCCGGCATTTCGGTCTCAGGCATGGGGATTACATGGCCTGAGGCCGCAGTGATCCTCACCAATGAATCGGATAATCCTACCGACTCGTTTCGTGTGGCAACAACCGGAACGCAGGGTGATGAGGGGTTGGTACGATATGAGACCGGACGACCGGGGATCAAGCTGTCGTTGCCTGATTTCTGGCACATCGGGCTCCGCGTAACTCCGGAGGTTGCCCCGGCGAAGATCACCGGTGTCTGGGTATATTATCTCGGCGATTCGGACGCGGAGATCACAATACGTCTCATGACTGAGAACGCAGCCTCGCCCGGCACCTGGATCATCGACGAAACACCGATATACTTGGCAACTGTCTCTCCCCGGTTCCAGGAGGAGGGCTGGCTCTATATGCCGGTGCCCGATCCCGGATTGTATACAGACGCCGGCGATGACTATCTGATCTCACTCATCGCTTCAGATCACTTCATCGGCTATTCAGACCTGACCCAAAAAATGTTACGCTCCTTTCTCAGGGAATCTGCTTCCAGCACCTGGAATCCCCTGGGCAATTACGCAGCCAATGATCAGGCACTGCTCGGAGATTGGATGATACGGGCTGAATTCACCTACCAGGACGTTACGGCACCCTCTGTAGGGATCGGTCTGATCCAGCATCCCCTTTTCCCATCCCGGGCTGAGGTGTATGTGACCGGCAATGAACCGCTTCACCATGGGATGAGCAGCGGTACCTGGACGCCCGCGGGGGGCAGTGCGACGAATCTGCTTTTTGAGGGCACCCTTGGTGGATTGGCCATCGTCGATCCGACACCGGTCATACTGCAGGCAGGCCAGGTCGACATCAGCGTGGAGGGGTTTGACCGGTACGGCGGACTGAGTGACACCGATGACCTCACTGCGACCGTCTCGATGCTCGGAGAGGGATCTCCGGCACTGCTCATCTCACGAGGAAGATCGGGTACCGTCACGGTCGATGTACCGCCCGGGACTCACCGGGGGACAACTCTGATGCTGATCCCGTATGACATGATCCCCGATGGATTGCCCGGGGCTCCCGAACAGGACGATCCGGTGCTTGAAGCACCGGTGGTTTCGATCAGTCCGGAGCAGTGGCAGGGTCCGGTGGCCGGCACACAGCTTGCACTTCCGGTGCATGGATTTGCCCGTGAGGGTGAGGACTTCCATTTCGAGCGATGGAATGAATCCCTGTGGGAGAGTGTGTCGGGAGATGTCGTCATCGAGAGGGGTGCCGCCCGTGGTTCGATACCGGGAGGCGGTTGGTATCGTCTGGCGCGAGGAAGTGCTCCGGCGGCAGCGAACGAATCGGGCGTGGAACTACTTGGTAACGCGCCTAATCCGTTCAATCCGCGCACGGTCATCAGTTACCGCGTACCCGGATCCTCTGCGGGTCAGCACGTCAGGCTCACGGTGCTGAACGTACGGGGACAGGTCGTGCGTACGCTGGTAGACGGTGCATCGGGAGTCGGCACACATACGGTCACCTGGGAAGGAACAGATTCCTCGGGCAGACAGGTCGCGACTGGTATCTATCTGTACAGGCTGGAAGTGGGAAGAACCGTGATCACTCGTAAAATGCTCCTCCTCCGCTGAGGGCCGAATCATGACAGGAACGGAAATGATGCAGAATAGAGAAAGAATCTCCGGTCGATCACGCTCCCTGCCGCTGGTCATCGTACTCGCCTCGCTGGTGATCATTGCCGGCGGGATGCTCACCAGCTGCGGGAACAAAGGGCCCACTCGCCTGGATGAAGTCGACAGACTCATCAATGAGGGATGGGCCTTCTTCGCAAATGAGCAGTACACAGAGGCTCTGGCCAGTTTCGATGACGCACTTCTGGAACTTTCACAGCATCCCGACGCACTCCATGGCCGTGGCTGGTCGCTGGCGTATCTCGGTCAGTTCAATGACGCCCGGACGGCACTGGTCACCGCGAAGGAACTCAGCTTCGATGATCCTGATATCTGGGCTGGAGGAGCCTTTGTGTTCAGCGCGCTCGGGAATCAGGACGAGGTGGTATACTGGGCAGAGATCGCTCTTGGAACCCAGGCGGATATAAGTGGGACAACGCAATGGGTGTTCAGCAGGAACAGTGCGATAACCCATATCCATCTCCGCCTTGTGCTTGCGAAGGCCTACTGGGTGCGGGGAAGTTTCGTCCAGTGCGGTGATCAACTGGACATCATCGAACCGGGTATCAGCCATGGCGGGAGCGCTCAGCTGCTGCTCGATGACCTGTCCCGCCTGACAGCACTGAACGGCTCGCCCTTCTGAATGACAACGACTTGAGATGGAGAATCTACGGCGATGACTGAGTACACTCCGGTAAGGGCACCACGGACCACCGAACTGACCTGTATGACATGGGGCGCGGAAGCGGCCATGCGCATGCTGATGAACAACCTCGACCCTGAGGTCGCGGAGCGGCCGGAGGACCTGGTCATTTATGGTGGGTCGGGACGGGCTGCGAGATCGTGGGACGATTACCACCGCATCGTACGGGCACTGAAGACTCTCGAACCGGATGAGACACTGCTGGTGCAGTCGGGTCGAGCTGTCGGTGTATTCAGGACGCATGCCGAAGCGCCCCGCGTCCTCATCGCAAATGCCAACATCGTGCCGCAATGGTCGGACTGGGATCATTTCAGGGAGTATGAAAAACTCGGACTGACGATGTTCGGTCAGATGACCGCCGGTTCCTGGATATACATCGGTACCCAGGGAATCGTGCAGGGTACATACGAAACCTTCTCAGCAGCGGCGACGATGCATTTCGGGGGGGACATGGAAGGGCGTCTCCTCGTATCAGCAGGCCTTGGCGGAATGGGGGGAGCCCAGCCTCTCGCGGCTGTTTTCTGTGGCGCAGCAGCTCTCTTCGCAGAAGTGGATGAGAGCCGTATCGATCGACGACTCGATCACGGCTACCTGGACGAAAAGGTGCTGGATCTTGACAGTGCGATCGACCGCGGTATATCGGCGAAGGAGGCCGGAGAGGCGGTCAGTATCGCGTGGCTCGGCAATGCGGTCGAACTGCTGGAGCGGATGATCGAGCGGGATATTGTACCTGATATGCTCACTGACCAGACGTCAGCGCATGATGAACTGAACGGATATGTCCCTCCGGGAATAAGCTTCAAGGAAGCCGAGGCAATGCGCTCAAGCGATCCGGATGGGTTTATCGAGCGTTCGTATGCAGGTATGGCACGTCACGTTGAGGCCATGCTCGAACTGCAGAAGAGGGGGGCCATCACCTTCGACTACGGCAACAACATCAGGGGCCAGGCAAGCCGGGCTGGTGTTGCCGATGCATTCGATTTTCCGGGATTCGTACCCGCGTACATCCGCCCCATGTTCTGTGAAGGTCGGGGACCGTTCCGCTGGGTAGCGCTTTCCGGTGATCGGGATGATATCCTCAGGACCGACGATCTGGTGCTGGAGCTCTTCCCGGAGGATACGGTACTGAAGCGCTGGATCACGCTGGCGAGGGACAGGGTTCCCCAGCAGGGATTGCCTGCACGCATCTGCTGGCTCGGGCTTGGAGAGCGAGCCCGTTTCGGAGTGGCAATGAACGACCTGGTGGCCAATGGCGAGCTGAAAGCCCCTATCGTCATCGGCAGAGATCATCTCGACACAGGATCGGTCGCCAGTCCCTATCGTGAGACAGAGGGGATGAAGGATGGTTCAGACGCCATAGCCGACTGGCCGTTGTTGAACGCCATGCTCAACACCGCATCGGGTGCTACCTGGGTGAGCATCCATAACGGCGGCGGTGTGGGTATAGGCTATTCAACACACGCGGGACAGGTGATAGTCGCTGATGGAACACCGGAAGCGGCAGCCAGGCTGGAACGGGTGCTTACCAACGACCCCGCGATCGGTGTGGCACGTCACGCGCACGCCGGATATGAAGAGGCGGAAAAGGTCGCTGAGGCACAGAATGTGAAAATACCCCGGTAGCCGGTGAGCAGAGAAGGGAAGCAGCAGTGAGTGGGAAACCTGTAGCCGATCTCATCACAACCGGGATAGGACAGCTGTATACGGCATGTCCCTCTCCCTCCCCTGCAGATGACGATCGCGGTCTTGAGCGAAGCACCTTCAATCCGGAACTGATCCCCGATGCGGCACTGGCCTCCCGTGACGGAGAGCTGATCTTTGTCGGTCCGGAAGCCGATCTCGAAGACGCGGTGGAGCATTCAGACGCGATCGAAGTGGATGCCGCAGGAGGACTGGTGACACCAGGGCTCATCGATTGCCACACACACCTCCTCTTTGCCGGTTCCCGGCAGGACGAGTATGCCATGCGAAGCGTTGGTGTGAGTTACCAGGAGATCGCTGCCGGTGGGGGAGGTATCCGGTCCTCGGTCCGCAGGTTCCGGGAGGCCGGCTCGGTCGAACTTGCCGATCAGGCAACCGTGCGGCTTCAGGCAATGGCTCTGTCGGGAACCACGACCGTTGAGATCAAGAGTGGCTACGGTCTCTCTCTTGAGGCTGAACTGAAGGCTCTGGCGATAATCGATGAGCTGGATGGTGAGGTTCCGCTCCGGATCCTTCCCACATTCATGGGCGCGCACGAGATACCTGATGAGTACAGGTCAGATCGAAATGCCTATATAGATCTGATCATCAATGAGATGCTGCCGGTGGTTCAGGCACAGGGGATCGCCCGATACTGCGATGTCTTCTGCGAAACCGGCGTATACACCACCGAAGAGGCGGAACGGATTCTTACCGCGGGACAGGAACATGGACTGAAGGCAAAAATCCACAGTGATGAGTTCGATGCCATCGGGGGCACCGAGATGGCAACCACGATCGGGGCTCTTTCAGCTGATCACCTGGCCGCAGTGACACCATCGGGGATCGAGGCCCTGGCCGGTTCACAGACAGTGGGAGTCGTACTGCCCGGCACGACGGTATTCCTCGGTAAGGAGAAGCATGCCCCGGCTCGTGATCTTCTGGAAGCCGGCGCGACGGTAGCGATCGCAACCGATTTCAATCCCGGATCCTCCACATTCCTGAGCCTGCCCCTGATGACCACGTTTGCCTGCAGCCTGCTCCACATGCACCCGGCTGAAGCCATGCAGGCGGTGACCGCCAACGCGGCCCGCGCACTCGGTTTCGGCGAACAGATCGGAAAACTCTTTCCCGGAATGGCCTCCGATTTCGTACTCTGGGACGCTGATGACTACCGGATGATCCCCTATGCCGCCGGGCATCCGCTTGTTATCATGAGCGTCGTGGGAGGAGAGATTCTCTCATTCGATTGATGGGAGCTGACTGAATGCGCAATATCTTGGTAATACGTAACATCCTGAGAATATCTCTAGTTATACTTGCGGTAACTATCGTGGGCTGCAGTCAGACCGGTCAGCCTGCTGTCTGGTGGCAGGGAAACACTCACACGCATTCGCTCTGGAGTGATGGCGATGCCGCTCCTGAAGTGGTTGCCGAGTGGTACCGATCACACGGATATCAATTCCTCGTCATCTCGGACCATAACACTCTGCAGGTGGGGGAACGCTTCAGGGGTGATCCCCCCGTACGGCTGAAAACCCTGGAAGAGCTGCAGGATCGATTTAACATGGCCGGAGTATTCCTTCTCATTGAAGGTGAAGAACTCACTGACAGTTATGACGGGCATCCGGTGCACATGAATGTGATCAATCCGGGTGAGACCATTCCTGCTCAGGGGGGAAACAGTCTCAGGCAGACAATCGAGAGGAATCTCGAGATCGCCCGGCAGACACAGGCCGGATCTGGACAACCGGGGCTGATCCATTTCAACCATCCCAACTTCGGCTGGGGGCTTACCTGGGAACATCTCGCGGCTATCCAGGGTACGGGGTTCTTCGAGGTCTTTAATGGTCACCCCTCAGTACGGAACTACGGGGATGACGAACATCCAGGAACCGAGGAGATGTGGGATCTGGCTTTGACCCATCGTCTCACCGGGGGATCGGGCGATCTGGCGTCACGGCTTCTCTATGGTGTGGCTACCGATGACGCCCACCATTTCCTTGAATTCGGACCTTCGAAAGCGAACCCCGGACGCGCCTGGGTGATGGTGAGGGCCAACGAACTGACCGAGCGAGCTCTCATAGATGCCTATCGGAGGGGTGATTTCTACGGAAGCAGCGGTGTGACGCTGGGGGATATCAGAACCTCGAAGCGTCGATTGGTGATCGATATCGAGGCTGAGGAAGGGGTGGAATACATCACCCGGTTCATCGGTACCAGGCAGGATGGGGACACGACCGGAGACGCGGGGGAGATTTTGTTCGAAACGAACAGGAATCCGGCGATCTATCGCTTTCAGGGGGATGAACTGTATGTCCGAGCGAAGGTGATCTCCTCAAGACCGCATCCGAACCCGTATGCTGCCGGGGATGTGGAATGCGCCTGGATCCAGCCCGTTCGACCGGGAGGGTGATTTCGGGATATA
>JALGVQ010000159.1 GCA_025774615.1 bacterium | reverse complement strand
CCTCGTCATATCAAGGGCATAGAAGTATCGCTGACCTTTGCCGATCTGCAGCAGTTTGAGGGGAAGTGGATTCCTGATAGTCGCCATCGATATCACGGGGAAATCATCCAGAATAGTGGCGTACCCGTGGCCGAACGCAATCCGGGCGAATCCTTCGTGCGGATCCTGCTCCTTCAGGGCGTGGGTGAAGAAGGATTCCGCTACCCCTGAAATGCAGGGGTAATAGCAGGGCCCGGCGTCGGTTTGATCGTACACTCCGTGTATGGGATTCAGGATAATCGCCATTTTCTCGGAGCTCGACAGAAGCTGTTTACCGATGAAGTCGTGATAGATGCCCGAGATGGCCAGATGGACCATCCTCAGCTGGATTACCGGGTCGGGATTATTATTCGGCAGCATGTAGGACTGATATTCCCCGGCATGGACCAGGTCTTCCTTGTCAGTGGACAATCCCGATTCGTTGGTAGCCGAGGATCGGACACCGATCGGCCCATCTCCGAGCTCCCTCAGGATCGAGATGATCACACTCCGTTCATCCTCCCCGAAAACACCATCATTCTCGACGAACGTATCGAAGAAACTCGTGGTCAGGATACGGGTCTGAATCTTCTCGGTATTCGGGATCCGGCACTCGTTGATCCGTGCCAGACCGGTGCCTTTGCCACCCAGCGATCCGTCACCGTAAGCTTTCACATCCCCGGCGAGCTCGGTGATCTTCATAGTCGAGCCTGTGTTGTTTCCCCGGGCACCTCGTCCTATACCGGCTCCATGGTGGAGGGCGGCTTGGTTGAGATGTTGTAGGTCACGCTCACGACACCTGGTACCTCGTTGACGAGCCTTTCAGAGAGTCCCGTCAGTACCTCGAACGGCACCTCGGTGGGAGTACCGACCCGGGCGTCGATGCTGTCCCAGCATCTGACCTCGATCTGGAAACCGAACTCACGGTTTCCATCACGCATCCCCGTAACCCGATCCTCGTGCAGGATGGCGAGTTTCAGGAAGGCAGTGACGCCTGCGAGTTCTTCCTCGGTGATCGCGGTGGCGTGCCGCACCAGTTCGATCTTCTCCGGAGTCACCGCACCGATCACCCGTGCCGACAGGGCAGGGCCGGGGAAGGGCATCCGGTTCCAGGTCGATTCAGGAAGTCCAAGAGCCTCAGCAACCAGTCGGACGCCATCCTTACGGATCTGCACCAGCGGCTCGATGATCTGATATCCGAATGCTTCCTGTGTGTCAATCCCCAGCTGCTCGAAGACATTGTGCTGCCGTTTGATTCCGGCGACGGTCTCATCCACATCGGTAAGGATCGTGCCTTGCAGGAGATGCTTTGCGCCGCTCTCTCTTACCAGCCGGCCAAAGACCTCTTTGTAGAAAGTCCGGGTGATCGCTTCCCGTTTCTCCTCGGGATCTGTCACTCCCCTGAGTGCTTCAAAGAATTCCTCTCTGGCATCGATGAGTTCGACGTGGATACCGAGTCCGGCGAAAAGAGAGACGACCTGCTCAGGTTCATCTTTCCGCATCAGTCCGTTTTCGATGAAGTAAGTCTTGCAGTTCTCGCCGATCGCCCTGTTTCCCAGCATGGTGACCGCCGAGGAGTCGACTCCTCCCGACAGCGCGTTGATCGCCAGGCCGTCTCCTACGGTGCTTGCGATGTTTTTGACCTGATCCTCTATGAATGTCGCCGGACCCAGGTCTTCAATGCGGATCTCTTCAATCATGATTCTGCCTCTCCAGGCTGGCTTTGATAAGGATTCTTCGCGAGTGTAGCAGGGTGCACAGGTGAGGGTAAAGTGGACACCCTCTATGAACAAGTGATGTAATCGCCGGGAAATGTATCTTCACACATATTTTGCCCGTACAATAGGACGGAAATCGACCTGAACATCCAGAGCTCGAGGAACTCATGTCCATTCAGCCTGAAATAAGGTGTGAATTCAAATCAAAGGATCTGATTCTGCGTCTTGATACCACGCTGGTGTGTGATACGGGTGCGATCGACTCTCTGATAGGGGAGATCATGGAGGCTGTTACTGGAATGGGGTGTGCCGAGGGCAAGGAGTTCCAGGTTCGGCTGGCAATGGAAGAAGCGCTGCTCAACGCCATTGAGCATGGTTGCGGGAGCGATCCCACCAAGGAAATCCAGTGTTCGGTATGCTGTGATGAAGAAAGGGGCATGCTGATCGTAATCCGGAATCCCGGCCCGGGATTTGATCCTGCTTCGATCCCCAGTCCTGTGATCAGTGAGAATATCTTCAAGACCCATGGCCGTGGAATTTATCTGATCAACCAGCTGATGGATGAGGTCGAGTTCAAGGGCGGTGGGACCGAGATCCATATGCGGATCGACTGATCAGACCCATCATGATTAGCAGATTATCCGGCATGGGGCTCCTCTGTGTGCTGACCGTTCTGCCTGAACCGGGCGTTCAGAGGAACATCGCGGTTTACTCACCATTCCAGGAATCTGACAGACAGGAATATCAGGTTCTGACTGAACGGGTCGTCGGTCGCTATGGTGACTGGCGGTCGAGTTATTCGCCGGGGCACCTGCATGCCGGAGTTGATCTCAAGGGTGCTTTCGAAGAGACGGTCCATGCCATCGGGACGGGTACGGTACTCAATGTCTCCGGTCGCTTCCCGAACCGCTCGGTCATCGTCGAACATCAGCAGGCTGATCAAGCCTGGTCATACGCAATATATATCCACATCGAGGATATCCAGGTCGAGCGGGGAGACCGGGTCGATCACAATACCGTCCTCGGTCGACTCTTCACCGAGGAAGAGCTGGAACGCTCGAATTTCGGGACCGCCATTCATCTGCACATCGAGATCAGGAAGGATCTTCACGACAACGGTCGGGCAAGTACGCACAGCATGAACCGCGGAGAACTGGATCGTCACTGCATGGATCCGCTTCCTTTCTTCCGTCGCGCCTTCAGCAGGGGCAGATAGTGTGCATGACGATGAAATGAACCGGGATTTCTGGAACGACTGTTTCAGGGAGGATCCGGAAGGCGTTCACATACTCGACTTCGTGATCAAGGAAGAGATCATGGATATGAAACCGGGTCGCGCCCTCGACCTGGGATGCGGCTCGGGTTCGAACTCATTGATGCTGGCTGAGCAGGGCTGGTCGGTCATGGGGATCGACTGGTCGGAAGAGGCCGTCCGACTGGCAAATGAAGCAGCCGCTATGAGTAAGCTGGACGCGCGCTTCGTCATGGATGATGTAACCTCCTGGAAACCCACTGAGACCTTCGATCTGGTGATCAGCACCTATGCACTGCCCACAGGGGAGGACGCAGTTTCCGCACTGAGGACAGCGAAATCCGCCATGGCTGAGGGCGGCACTCTTCTGGTCGTCGAATGGGATGTCTCGATGCAGGAAGCATGGGGGTTCGATGATGGTGATTTCCTGCCCCTGTCATCAATGCTCGAAGCCCTGTCAGATCTGGTTATCGACAAGGCAGAGGTTCGCCTGATTGCAGAGATGTTCAGCGATCCCGATGACCTGCGGTACGAAGCCGGAAGAGAGGCGAATATAGCTGTCGTACTGGCCAGGAAGGTTTGAAACGCCATTTTCTATATCATCCTCATGATCGCGTAAGATGACTTCATTGACCGGACAGCCTTACCCCGCGTCCAGTTCGGGGAGGTAGGTAGAGAAGTTGCAGTGTGAGATTTTCAGCTGATCGTCTTTCACTACCAGCACGAATGTAACCGGTCCCTTCTGGGGTATACCGGATTCGCCGACCCGGGAAAAGAACCATATCCCCGTTACCACTACCGAACTGCCATGGAGGTCATACCCGACCTCCTCAAGCCATAGCCTGTTGTCCTGCTCCTTGCCTCCGGGCACGAATCCGAACCCGACATGGTGCTCCCGGACCGCTTCCATCCCCCTGATCACACCCTCCTTCTCAGATGAAAAATAGGTGAGGCCCGGGTCGGACAGAAAGAGCTCGTCAACGATGTCCAGGTCGTAGGAGTTCCAGCTCGCTGTCCAAACCTCGATGAGTTCCTTCGAGAGTGTGAGGAGATGATCCCGATCGGGACGGGACTCTGCGCACCCTGTTATTGAGAGCATCAAAGCAGCCACCAGCGAGAAGTGGATCGCCCGTCTCGGGATAATCCGGAATGAATCTGTGGAACTGATGGAATGATATGTCATGTCGTGCTCCTCAACTGGCCCGCCATTTCATGAAGAGGGGATCAGTACCGATAACGCGTCTCCTAATTCTGCCGCCAGCATAGTGGCTCCTGTAGATGCGAACCAATTGACTGTTTCAGTATCGGAGGCGGCCGTCAGACAGCAGATGAAATGGAGATCATCATCCTGGAGATTCTGACGGGCTCTGAGCAGGGCGGTCAGGTCGTCCCGGTTGTCACCGAAGTAGTAGAGTGGTCGTTCCGGCATCTGACTGGCGAGATGTACGAGACCGGCGGGATCAGGCTTGATCGGGAATTGTCCATCGTCGGAGACCACATTATCGGAGTCGGGTCCTTCAGAGAGGCCCAGGAGTCTGGCCGCCAGTCTCATCTCCTCGGGGATCCGCCCGGTGAATATCCCATACGGATACTTTCTTGCGGCTTCCCATGGCGCTCCATCAACTGTCGGCCGTTCGTGGCTCATGCCTCCGTGGCCACCATGATATTCAGGATCCACCCCGTAGATTTCATGGAAAACGGTCTCACCCATGTAGAACTCCCGGCAGATCCGCTCAAGGAGGTCCCGGTCGACCATGTCGAGTATCTCCCGGTAGATAATCTCCCCGGTCCGGATTCTCATCTGTTCCTTCAGGATGTCGATTCCACCGCCGGCAGCGGCGATCTCTTCCACCAGAGTTGAAAGGGCAGGGAGTGTCCATGGTTGCATGTAGTGCCAGAGAGCGATGATCAGGCCAGCTTCCGATACATCCCAGTCGTTGTTGAACCCGCCGGCTTTCTTGATCGTCTCCCCATCATCGATCTGCATCCGACGGACGTTCCCGATGAGGCCGAGGATCGACTCCAGGTAGCAGTTGGCTGCCTCAGGGATCACCTCCCGGAAGGAGTGATGTGTGTCGATCAGAACACCGTCGACATCGAACACCAGGCTGCCGGGGGACTCGATTCCTCCGTTGTAGTCGGGTGAGAGGGCGACACCCTCGGCCAGCCTGGTCCACTCCGATTCATCAATGAGTTGCTCTATGATGGCTATGCGATGTTTCCGATGCTGATCCATGATGCTCCTCGTGATGTCACCCCTGGATGTAATTCGGCTCGAGCAGAAACTATTCAGTCACAAATACTTTGTGATTCGGAGAAATGATTATCAGAATGAATCACCTGTCGATTCCACGTTGAACTGTAGCGCAACCGAGTGGATATCTATACAATCATTCGCAGGCAGTCATCGAGACGTCAATTCATCCTTGCCGGGGAAACCTCATGCGCCGCCATATAATAAAACTGATTCCGTTCTCGCTCGTTCTGTTCACGCTTTCACTTATCACGATTACTTCGGTCGAAGCGCAGTCGCGCGCTTCTCGTCGTCAGGCCCGTGCCGAACAGACGGCCACGGTGGACCCCGCATTCTTCACCGGGCTCTCTTTTCGTCTGGTGGGGCCTTCCCGCGGCGGACGGAGCACTACAGTCACCGGTGTTCCCTCCCAGCCCAACACGTACTACATGGGTGAAGCGAGTGGAGGGTTATTCAAGACCACTGATGGGGGTGAGAGCTGGTTCCCGGTCACCGATGGCCAGGTTCCACTCGGATCGACCGGCTCGATCGCAGTCGCAGATTCTGATCCCGATGTAGTCTACCTCGGTACAGGATCTGATGGAGTTCGCAGTAACGTTTCTACCGGGCGCGGGGTGTACCGGAGCAACGATGGCGGGGAAACGTGGTCATTCGCCGGGTTGTACAACGTCGGACAGATCGGATCGGTACGGATCCATCCCACCGATCCCGACATCGTCTGGGTAGCGGCCGGAGGGGATATTTTCAAACCGAATAATGAGCGGGGTGTCTACAAGACGACCGATGGTGGTCAGACGTGGGACCATGTCCTGGCCCACTCCGACAGTATCGGCTGCATGGACGTCGAAATCAGGCCTGATAACCCCGATGTGGTATACGCGTGGATGTCACGAATTGAGCGCAAACCGTGGACCATCATCAGCGGTTCGACGGTCGGCGGATTCTACCGGAGCACCGACGGCGGGGAGACGTGGGACCATATCACGACCGGATTGCCGAACGAACTGATCGGGAAGGGCAACCTCGCCGTGACCGCGGATAATCCCGACCGTATCTATGCCCTGATAGAGGCCAAGCCGGGCGGGGGACTGTACCGGTCCGATGACGGCGGTACAAACTGGCAATTGATAAATGACCAGGGTTCCCTGATCACCCGCCCCTTCTACTACACGACCCTGGGTGCCGATCCCACCAACCAGGATGTTGTCTATGCCGGTGCCGAAGGATTTTTCAAATCGATCGACGGCGGGGTCACCATGAGGTCGATGCGCACGCCGCATGGTGACAATCACGACATCTGGGTCAGCCCGAACGATGGTCAGATCATGATCCA
>JALGVQ010000158.1 GCA_025774615.1 bacterium | reverse complement strand
GGTTCCGCGACCGGAATACCACCAGACTGCTTCTCTTTCTTACCCGGATCGCTGTGGTTCTGATCACTCATCACTCTCCCTCCCCCCAGTCCAGAAGCCTCCGCTCCCCTTCGAGAGCGCGGATATCAGTCACATCCTGACTCACCTCGAGACACCCCTGGTAGGTGCCGTCATGATCCCTCATCGCGAAGTAGCGAATGTGGATGAAGGTGTCCTTCATCTCAATCCAGAATTCGGCGGAATCCTTCTCCCCCGACCGGAACGCATCAAGAATCCGCTGGACCATGTGAACACTGTTCGGCGGGTGGCAGTTCTGGACCGTGCGTCCGATAACGCCCGGACTCCGCGGGAAGATCCGATCGGGCACGTCTGAGTAGTACCTGACCTCATCGTTCTCATCCACGAACGAGACGTCCAGAGGAAGGTTCTTGAGCATCAGGTTGACCTGATCGATGCTCAGAAGCCCCGTGTCGAGCGGGAGTGTCTTCGGCATTCCCGCCGCCTGTTCACCGAGGCCTGCCAGCAGAGCCGCGTCGGGGGGTGACCACTCGGTCCCCGGGGTGACCAGCACGAAGCCTATCTCTCCCTCGCCCCGATGGATCTCTCCCCATTCACCAGGCTTCAGAGTATCGAGCGACATGGGGAAGAGGATATTCTCCTCCTTGTAGATCATGTCCACGATCGTCTGCACCAGCTTGCGGCCCGATGCCACCAGCGTGACCACGTTACCCTCGTCGAGCGCGACGCGTGTTTCCTTCAGAAGCGCGCGCACGTCGTCGTGGATCGCCCACATCACCTGTGTCGGGCCGGCGACACCGTGCTTCTCGAGGAAGGGGAAGAGCTGGTTCTCTTTCCTCACATAGTGGATGTCGATCTGTGAGAGGACCTCCAGGATGCCGGAGAGCGCGTCCCTGGCGCCGTCCAGGACCTCTGGTGACGGCGGGTCCCCGAGCCGGTCAAGCTGTTCACCCAGCCCTGTCGCGATCTCCCGGAAGGCCTCGTTCTCGGCCTGGAAGGTGTGGATCGGGTGTCCCGGAGGCGTTTCCACCCGCTCCTGCTTCTCGAGCGATTCCCTGAAGACCTGCACATGCACGTCGCAGAGATTCTTCACGTCGTCAGACGGCAGGCCCTCGGCGATCAACTGCTGCTCCATCCGCGCGATCTCGGTCGGGTTCACATCGGTCAGCAGTTCGGCAAATCGTGACTTCAGATCTTCCACCGGGGTGCCGTCGTGCAGGTCCCTGATGATATCTTTGAGCGTCTCGATCCGCTCCGGGTCGAGCAGCGGACCTGACTCCCCTTCGACCATGACTTCCTCCCCTGTCCGCTCCGTGATCTCACTGGCGATATCGGCCAGCAGTGTTTCCAGCGGGACGCCTGCCATCGAGGCCGCCATCTGCATCGTCGCGAATCGGCCCATGGTCTTCTGCAGGATCGGGTTCTTCAGTTTCTCGAACTCCGCGGCATAGTCAGCCAGGTAATCGAGCATGAAGTCATGGGTTTTGATGAGGTCGAGGATCTTTGTTCCCGGCGTGAGTTCCATTGTTCACCCCTTCATCGTGTGTAGTCGTCTGTCTGACAAGGTAGGCATTGATCACAGCAGAATCCATGAAGAGTAACCGGGACTCCACACAGACTGCTTGAGACTCGTCAGGTGTACCGGTAGCATGTCGTGTGGACCGGGCTGACTCAAAGGAGCGGCAGTATGACTTCAGATAATCCGCTGAGAGTGACACTCGGAAGAACCGGCATCGATGTGCATCCTCTCATCCTCTCGACATGGTCGTTCGCCGGACGCAAGGGACCATTCGGAGGACAACTCCCCGCGCGTGATGTGGAGCGGGCTTTCCACGAACTCGACACAAACGCCCTCTTCGCGACCCCGAAAATGAGAGAGCAGGCAAAGGGAGTGCGCAACCTCATCAGGGCCGGGCACCGCGATGAGATGGTACTCGCCTCGGTAGCCGGCCTCCCGACCGCCGGGCGGGTGCTCGCCTACTGGAACCGTTGTGCCCGCAGTTTCAATATCGAGAAGATCGATATCTTCCTCATGGGCTGGGTCCAGCAGCGCTGGTACCTGCGCCACTCCGTCTGGCATGCCATGAATCTTCTCAAGGAGAGCGGAAAAGTACGCGCGATCGGTTTCTCCATCCATGACCGGCAGCTTGCCGCCCGTCTGGTCCGGGAACTCGATCCCTCTCCCGATATTCTGATGATCCGGTACAACGCCGCTCACCGGGGCGCTGAAACAGACATCTTCGACCACCTTCCCGATGAGAAACCGGGTGTCCTGGCCTACACGACCACCCGCTGGGGTGAATTGCTCGAGGCGAAACCGGAGGCCGGATTCCCGGAAGGGATGACCGCGCCGGAATGCTACCGTTTCGCGCTGACCCACCCGGCAGTGGACGCCGCGCTCTGCGGAGCGCGCACATGGTCTGAACTGGAGGAGGATGTTCGCGGGATCCGGGAGGGTCCCCTTCCACCGGATCGACTCGAGGAGATCGAACGATTCGGGGATGCTGTTCACGCTGCTCCGACGGTACCCGGTTCACGTTTCATGTTCCGGCAGGGTTGAATCGTCTGCCGGCTTGTGCCGAGCGACTCCGGTACTAGATTGAAGTCCCATGGGAGGCAGGCGGAGAACGCCTCCGACATATGGCAAGGGTTGCAAGGAGGAACATCAATGTCCGACATCATCCGCGCGGTACAATTCGGCTGCGGCCCGATCGGAGTTGCCGTCGGTTCACTCGCTGCACGACGCAGCGACATGGAACTCGTCGGAGCTCTCGATGTGGATCCCGAGAAGATCGGCAAAGACTTCGGCTCGCTCCGTGAGGGCGGTGAGGAACTGGGTGTCGTCGTGAGTGATGATGCGAAAGCGCTCTTCGCTGAGACCAGTCCCGATGTGGTATTCCACACCACCGGCTCATCTTTCCCCGGCATCTTCGGCCAGCTGGAGAATATCATCGGAGCGGGCGTGAACATCGTCTCCACCTGTGAAGAGCTTTCTTTCCCGTATCGGACCGAACCGGAACTCGCCGGAAAACTCGACAAGCTGGCGAAGGAGGGTGGAGTCACAGTCCTGGGAACCGGGATCAACCCCGGGTTCCTCATGGATCTCTGGCCGCTCGCGATGACCGCGCCGTGCCAGGACATCCAGCATGTACGGAGTGTCCGCATCCAGGACGCTTCCCCGCGGAGGCTTCCCTTCCAGAAGAAGATCGGCGCGGCGAGGACCCCTGAGGAGTTCCAGCAGCTCGTTGACGAGGGCACGCTGCGGCACGTCGGTCTTCCCGAATCGGTCGCCATGATCGCGGCAGGCCTCGGTTGGGAGCTCGATGAGATCCAGGAGTCGATCGAACCGGTCATGGCCGAAGAGGAAGTCTCGAGTCCGCTTCTGAAGGTGGCAGCGGGCCAGGCCGCCGGAGTAAAGCAGATCGGTCGGGGTCTCAAAGACGGCCGGGAACTGATCAATCTGGAGTTTCAGGCATATATCGGCGCGCCCGACCCTTATGATGCTGTCTATGTCACCGGCACACCCAACATGGAAGTCGTCCTCAAGGGCGGCATGCATGGTGATATCGGGACCGCCGCAGTGACGGTCAACGCCGCCCGGCGCGTAGTGGAAGCCCCCCCCGGATTCGTGACGATGAAAGACCTGCCCCCCGTGGTCTGCCCTACAGGCTGACAGGGAGAAACGGATGAAAGCTGGGAAACCTCAACTCCAGGAGAGAGCGGCCCGGGTGGTCGCTCTCCTCCTCGGACTTCTCTTCGCCGCGGGAGTCGTCTCCAAGGTCTTCGACTGGGAGACTACCCGCGAGGCGATGACCGTCTACACGATCATCAGCTGGCTCCCCCCTGCCCTGCCTGCCATGGGGAGCCTTGTCATGGAGACCTTCATAGCCATCACACTGATCATGAACGCCACCTGGCGCACGTGGGGCCTGCCATCGGTGTCAGGGTTTCTGGCCGCCACGGGCGTGTTGCTGGCGCTTGAGACACTCAGTGGAGGTGGCGGAGACTGCGGATGCCTCCCCTTCCTGCCGCGGGACATCAGCTGGCTGGCAGCCGGACAGAACGTCGCTGCGGCGCTCTTCCTCTTCTCACTCTGGCGCCTGCTCGCTCTGGATGATGCTACCGCCGCTCCGATGTCTCCCGGGGATAACTGACAGAGGCGATCGTTCCATCCGGTCTCAGGGCGACTGTGACCGGAACCCGTGTGATGCCGAGGTTCCGCCCCTCCTCGACAGCGACCATGGCGATTCCTATCCCGAGTTCCATGCCCCGTCGATACGCCTCCATGAACACCGACCTGGGCATACCCTCCGACTGCAGTATCAGCCAGAGGATATCCTCCGGCCTCTCATACTCATCCATCGCAGAGGATTCGAATACCTCGACTATCTCCATCATGTCGGATGAGCAGATATCGCAGGTGGGGCTGACGATCATGATTACCGCGCGTCCGGCAGCCGCCTCGACCAGCGCCAGTTCCTCACCAGCAACAGTGGTTGTGGTCAATTCAGGGAGCGGACGGCCCGGCCGCAGACCGGGATGGGCCGCGGTATCCCTATAGGAGAAGACGCTGAAGAGGACGAACATCGCAAAGGCCACGATGGTGAACCAGCCCCAGAACCTTCTGTTCTTTTTTTGAATCACTTCGATCACTGCGGTCATATCCTCTCCGGTCACCGGACCGGTCCCGGGAAGTGAGAGATGATGCTGTCGGAGGATATCAGTATTCACCAATGATGCAAACCGTGCTCACCCTTGAGCCTGTCGAACCACCGCAGTAGAATCAGCGTATAGTAGTGATGGGGACACAGGGGAAGGGGTGGAGGAGTCATGAATGGATTCAGTGAGAGTCTACATCAACAGGGGACCCGCAGTGTCAGATCGGTTCGAGAGATGAAACGGGTGTACCACCGTCCAGCCCTTATCGTGGCCGTCATCGCAGGTGTGATCGCCCTCTCCGGCTGGTCGACAGACATTCCGGCTCAGCAGAACCGGCTTCGCGCCCGCCTGCTGTTCACCGGCAACACTCTCGGGTACATCGATCCCTGTGAGTGTTCCGCCGGTCTCCTGGGGGGTCTCGACAAACGTTCGTACGCAGTTGAAGAACAGCGGGATGAGATACTGCCGACCATCCTTTTCGACCTGGGGAATATATTCGAGACGCCGCAGGGCGGCCCGATGACCGAACTGGGCCACAGGCAGGCGCGCTTCATCTCTGATGAGATGGAACGGATGGGATACAGCTTCGTTGCCCTCGGGTACCGGGACCTGACCTTTTCGCCGGAGTTCCTCTCCGAATACCTTCCTGACCTGGAACACCCGCCATTGCTGACCAATCGGGCGGAGGACGCCGACCTCGGATTCGAGACTGTTCCGAGGATCCGGCTCGAACTGGGTGAACTCACCATGGACGTATTCAGCGTGGTGGAACCGCAGACACTGGGCAACGACGGCGAGAGGATCGTCTCACGCTGGGAAGAGATTCTCACCCGTGAGCTCGAAACATCGACAAACGGAGATGATCCGGCCGATCTGCAGATGGTGATCGCGAATGTTCAGTGGGGAGTGTCGGAGGAAATGCCCGAGTGGTACCCGCAGATCGATATCCTCATCAATGGAACATGGCTCCTGCCCCGTCAGGCCACCAGGATCAGGGATACCGTGAGCATGACGGCTGCCGGTAAAGGCCAGATGCTGGCATCTCTCGATATATCCGCTTTTGCCCGATCGAATCAGAGGGAGGGTCGCCCGGCGATCCTCGGATTCCAGGGTCTCCAGATAGCGCTCAATCCCGTTTTTCCCTCGGCTCCACGCGTCAAGGCAAGGATGGTCGCCTTCAGGGAACAACTGATCAGGGATGGTTTGATCCTCCCCTGACACCTCCCCCAGATACGCAATTCTCAGTCAGGCTGCCAGGCTTTCAGGACCGTCCAGGCATAGTGCGCCATGGCGTGCTCCTTCACGAGCACCTCGCTCCGGGAGATCGTACCGCGCCGCCAGCCATCAAGAAGGACATCGGTTGCCGCGAAGATCGAATCCTCGGCCGCAAAGGTCACGCTCCACAGTCCGCCCCCCCGACCGTCTCTCAGCGCGCGGGTGTCGATGTAACCGCTGTACTCCCCTTCACCGAAGAGGATTGCCCTGATCCGGTTCGCTTCATCGCAGAGAGGAGCCGTACGAGGTCCGTTTGCTTCAGGCGGCACATCCCCCACTGCCCAGTAGGGAACGGTGATCGTCGTCGCCGGCTGGCCGAGAAGCGTCCACATGGTCGTCGAGATCGCCGGTTCCCCCGGACGGACTCCGTGGAAAACGGCGGCCGAGACCGATGACGACCGGCAGATGCTCACCCTGGTCGGGATGTAGCCCCCGGGAGCGTCGGATATGCTCTCCTCGAATGGCACGCTGACTGGTTCACTCTCACTGTCGGAGAAGTCGCGCATCTGGGTTCGCAGTATATCGATGTGACTGATGCCGCCATCGGCATGCAGTTCGGGAATGAGCGTCGTGGTCCTGTGGTACCGCTCGATACCGCCCTCTCCTCCGCCATTCATCGTGAAGTTGGTGCGCAGCACGTACCCTTCAGG
>JALGVQ010000157.1 GCA_025774615.1 bacterium | reverse complement strand
TATCGCCGGTTCTCACCCACACCCTCGAGCTGGAAGCCTTCGAAGAAGGAATACGCCTGATGGAGGCCGGAGAGTGCGGAAAGGTGGTCCTCACGGTCTCATGAGACCGCCGGGCGTCTCTCCATCTCAACCGCTCCGTCAATTGGCAGTCGGAGCATCTGTGTTCACCCTTCTTTTCATTGGCGGCATCACGACGGAATTATTCGCGGTACCCCCACCGCCGGCTGATTCGTCGATTGCCTCCCTGACCTCGACGGCACACGACACCCTTATCCTCGGCGCGACGGGTGATATCATGCTCGGTTCATGGCTGATTGAGGTGCTGAACGAGCAGGGGGCCGACTACCCGTTCGGAGAAGTCCTGCCCCTCCTGCAGTCGACCGACCTGCTGGTCGGCAACCTGGAATCACCCTTCCTCGGTGACACGACCGGGGTCGTAAGGGCTGAGAAGACATATACATTCGCTGTGCCGCCGGGGATCGTGGAAACACTGACTGCAGGGGGATTCGACCTTGTCTGCTTGGCCAACAACCACATCCTCGATTTCGGTCTGGCGGGCCTTTTCGAGACGTGGAGCGTGCTCGATTCGGCGGGGATCGCCCATACCGGCACGGGGCGGACGAAGGGGGAAGCTCACCGGCACACCACGATAGAGCGGCAGGGCAGTCGGGTGGCGTTTCTTGCCTACAGTCATACCTTTCCGGAGGAATTCTGGGCGACGGCAGACCGTCCCGGGACCGCCCACGCAAGTGATGAGGGCCTGGCCCGTGAGGTGAAAAGGGCGGATGAGGACGCAGACCTGGTGGTGGTGATGTTCCACTGGGGCGGAGAACTGCTGGAGGAGCCCCGAGACTACCAGAAGATCCTGGCCCACATCGCGATCGACAACGGTGCCGATCTCATAATCGGTCATCACCCCCATACCCTCCAGCCGCTGGAGTGGTATCGCGGGCGGCTTATCGCCTACAGCCTCGGCAATTTTGTGTTCGGTTCCTTCACCTCGACCGCGAAAGGCGCCGTATTGCTGGTGCGATTCGTCGAAGGCAGGCCGATAGAGGCCGAACTCCATCCGATCGATGTGAACAACCTGCGGCGAGAATTCAGACCCGGTCTCCTCGATCCATCCCGCTGGTCCATGCTGGAGAGTTCTGTCCTGGCTGCGCTCGTCGATTCCGCAGCAGCCGGTCATCCGGGAGTGCAGGTCGATACGGGTGGTTATTTGAGATTGTTGCCACCGTAGGAACCTGTCTGAATAGCTTTCGTTTTAACAGTTTCACCGACAGGCTCCTGGTGCCCTGCCACGAAACAGACACTTCCTCTGTAAACTTTCACGAAGAAATGGCGTCTTACAGTTGTAGGGAGTAGCAAGATCGATGCTGCTCCCGCAGCAAGCAGCAAGCGTGGAAACTGCACCCGGCTGGAGTCGGGTGCAGCTTTCCATTTACATGGTACAGAGGGATGTGATAGGGTCGGGCTGAAGAAATTGGAATTGCTTCACTTCTTGTTGACAGTATCTCCTTTTAAGCTGATACTACCGGGCTTGAATCCTTCTCTGCCCTCCTTGGGTACCAGTTCTGTTGAGTTGGGATTCCCTACAACGACGCGAGGACGGGTTCTCCCTCGGTGTCAAATATATGAACCATCAGGAGTATAGAACGCTTTGGCGAAGTTGACGAAGAAACCGTACACACGAGAAGATCAGTCTCTCGACAAGTACCTCCAGGAGATCGGTGAAGTCGACCTCATCGATGCCAAGGAAGAGGTACGTCTTGCCAAGCTGGTCAAGCAGGATGACCAGGACGCTCTGAACAAACTCGTTCAGGCGAACCTCCGGTTTGTCGTCAGCGTGGCCAAGCAGTACCAGAATCAGGGACTCTCCCTGGGTGATCTCATCAACGAAGGAAATCTCGGGCTCATCAAGGCTGCCAAGCGTTTCGATGAGACCAAGGGATTCAAATTCATCTCATACGCCGTGTGGTGGATCCGACAGGCCATCCTCCAGGCACTGGCTGAACAGTCCCGTATCGTTCGTCTCCCGCTGAACCGGGTCGGCGCTCTGCACAAGATCGGTAAGGTCTCTTCCGATCTGGAACAGAACTACGGCCGCGAACCCTCGGCCGATGAGATCGCCGAGCGGCTCGACATGAGTTCGAACGAGGTGACCGACACCCTCAAGATCTCAAGCCGGCATCTGAGCCTCGACGCTCCTTTCCAGGAGGGTGAGGACAACCGCCTGCTCGACGTTCTCGAGGATGAGGTCCAGGCTCCTCCCGATGAGGATCTCTTCGACGAAGCTCTCCAGAAGGAAGTCGTGAAGGCTCTCTCCACCCTCACGGATCGTGAGGCTGAAGTCATCCGGCTCTATTTCGGAATAGGACGCGAGAAGCCGATGACGCTGGAGCAGATCGGCACCAGGTTCGGTCTTACCAGGGAGCGGGTCAGGCAGATCAAGGAGAAAGCGATCCGCCGGCTCAGGCATAGTTCGAGGTCGAGGGCGCTTTCGCCCTATACCCAGTAAACGACATACCCGATCATAGTTGTTTCACGTGGATTTCAGCCGGTGTTGAAACTCCCATCTGAGTCTTGACCTCCGGACACCGTACACCTATTCTCCACATGTTGAAAAATGACATTGTTGGGGGCGTCTGCCCTCTGAAGTTGGTCAAGCTGCTGCCTGGAGCAATGTGTTGATGAAACGGAAGGGATTCTCACTGCTGGTTGTCCCTCGCGGGAACGAAGCCCGTGGTGTGAGGGAAATCCGGCTTTCGGGTACCGGGATCATCAGTTCACTGGCCGGAACGCTCTTCCTTGCTGTCCTCTTCGTCGCCATGGCGGTGACCTACGGTTCCTCTCTCATCGACCAGGTCGGTTATCTGCGGCTTCAGCGGGAGAACCAGGTCCTCCGTACTCAACTCGAAGATATGAACCAGGCAGTCACCAACATCTCGGCACAGATGGACGTGATCGCCGAGCGGGACGAAGTACTCCGGCTGATGGCCGAGATGGAACCGCTCGCCGATGAGATCCGGAAAGCAGGTGTCGGTGGAAATTACCGTGACTTCGACGGTGAACTGCTCTTTATCACCGGCAACATGGGGGCTCTAGCCAGGGATACGCAGTCACGGCTCAATCAACTCAGCCGCGAGATGAAGCTGGAGATCGAGTCACTGCTGGAGATCGACGCCAGATTCGCGGAATCGGAGGAGTACCTCCTCGGATTCCCGAGCATCGTGCCTATCGACCGTACCCTCTACCGGACACGCATGAGTTCGGCGTTCTCCATGAGGGATGACCCTCTCGATCCGAGCAGGCGCGCGTTCCACTACGGCAACGACTGGGCAGCCGCGCAGGGGACGCCGGTCCGGGCTACTGCTGACGGGATAGTCATCGACAGACGTGGTGATGTGACAACAACCAGTCGATACGGGTTCGGGAACTTTGTTCGGATCGAACACGCGAGTGGCCTACAGACCTTCTACGGCCATCTTGATGGTCTGCACCCGCGAGTGACAGGAACACGTGCCCGGGTGAAGCGGGGAGATGTGATCGGCTATGTGGGCAAAACGGGTAAATCGAGCGGATACCACCTCCACTATGCCGTGATCGAGGACGGGCGCGAGATCAATCCGTATTGGTATTATCACGATGACCGGACAGACCAGGCGCTGGGCATAAAGAAGTAAGGTCACTACCCGCATCCAGTACGTGGTAACCGCATACCTCGTCGGTTGAAACCGGTGGGGTTTTTTCTTTCCATGACTTGACATACTCAATGTATTGAGTATTATTACTCAAAGTATTGAGTAAAATAGGAATCTGTCTGAATAATCGCCAGGCTCCCTGCCACGAGGTAGCACGTGTATTCACGACCTCATCTGGAAACACTGCATCGGCGAATCGATGAACCACGGCGGTTCATGCAGGTGCTGTTCGGTCCACGACAGGTCGGTAAGACCACCCTGGTACAACAGCTCATGGACCGGATTACCCATCCGACGCATTATGCCTCGGCGGATGCCCCGGCCATAGAGGACACAGCCTGGATTGAACAGCAATGGGAAACAGCACGATTGAAGCTTGCCGGTGGGCGGGAGAACATACCGGTGCTTCTCATCCTGGATGAAATCCATAAAATCCCTGACTGGAGCTCTGCGGTTAAGGCACTCTGGGATGCCGATACGTATCACAAACGGGATATGAGAGTGATCCTCCTGGGATCTTCACCACTCCTGGTGCAAAAAGGAATCGCCGAGACTCTGGCTGGTCGTTTCGAAATGATCAGAGTCCCGCACTGGTCATTCAGAGAGATACGGGATGCTTTCGGATGGGATCTTGACCGGTTTCTTCACTTTGGAGGGTATCCGGGGGCAGCGTCATTGATCGAGGATGAGGATCGATGGCGGCAATACCTTCGCGATTCGATCATCGAAACAACGATCTCCCGCGATGTTCTGCTCCTCACACAGATAAACAAGCCGGTCATGTTGCGACGCCTGTATGATCTTGGCTGTGCATATTCGGGTCAGGTCATGTCCTACACAAAGATGCTCGGTCAGCTGCATGATGCAGGCAATACAACTACATTGGCCCACTATCTCAATCTGCTGAACAGCGCCGGCTTTCTGGCCGGACTCGAGAAGTACTCCGGACGTATCGTGAGGAAGAGAGCCTCGAGCCCGAAACTCCAGGTGTGGAACACTGCCCTGATGACGGCGTCTACGGCGAAAACCTTCAGTGAGTCGATCTCGGACCGGGAATACAGGTGGCGTCTGGTGGAATCCGCGGTTGGAGCGCACCTTATCAATGAAGCCATGATACACGACTGTGAGATCCATTACTGGCGTGAGAACAATCGGGAAGTGGACTTCGTGATCAGAAGTAATGAGAGTATCACGGCGATCGAGGTGAAAAGCGGGAGGGTGAGAGAATCGGGAATATCAGGGATGAAGACGTTTTTATCGCGATATCCTGAAAGCCGCGCCATCCTCGTAAGTGATGATGCTCTTCCATTGAACGATTTCCTGCTGCTTTCTCTGCCGGAGTTGCTCGACCGATGAATCCACCCCTTGCCGACCGGATGCGGCCCCGATCCCTGGATGAATTCGTGGGACAGGAGCACCTCCTCGGGGAGGGGATGCCGCTGCGCCGACTGATCGAGGAGGGGAAGATCCCCAGCATGATCCTGTGGGGTCCTCCCGGAACGGGAAAGACGAGCCTCGGTCGACTGATGGCCGGCTATGTAGGCGCGCCCTTTAAAAGTTTTTCGGCGGTCCTCTCCGGAGTGAAGGAAGTACGGGAAGTAGTGGAGCAGGCACGGCGGGGCCAGTGGGTGGAGGGGATCCCCACCTTCCTCTTCGTGGATGAGATCCACCGTTTCAACAAGGCTCAACAGGATGCCTTCCTGCCGCATGTGGAAGAGGGCGTCATCGTTCTGATCGGCTCCACGACCGAGAATCCGTCTTTCGAGGTGAATGCTCCGCTTCTCTCCCGAACAACCGTCTTTCCCTTTCAGCCGCTGTCTGAAGAGAACCTGCATGTTCTTCTGGGACGCGCCATGAACGATGCCGAACGCGGCGTGACCGGTGCCGATGGCAACCCTCTGGCGCTGGAAGAGGGGGTAGAGGAGGTACTGGTCGGGCTGGCCGATGGAGACGCACGCACTCTGCTGGGCGTTCTGGAGATGAGCGCTGCCGCTGCCACCGGAGAGATCACGGCCGGTCTCGTAGGCGATCTCCTGTCGAAGAAGACCAGCCGGCACGACCGGGCTGGTGAATCCCACTTCAATCTCATCTCCGCGCTGCACAAGGCTGTTCGCGGTTCAGATGTGGATGGTGCCCTCTACTGGCTGGCCAGGATCCTCGAGGGGGGAGAAGACCCGCTCTTCGTGGTACGACGGATCGTTCGTATGGCGGCTGAGGATGTGGGTCTGGCAGATCCACGGGCCCTCTCGATTGCTCTCTCTGCCCGGGACACGTATCACTTCCTCGGCAGTCCGGAGGGTGAGATAGCCCTTTTCGAAGCGGTGGTTTATCTGGCGGTGGCACCGAAGAGCAACGCCATCTATCGTGCTGAAAAGGAATCCCGCAAGGCAGCCAGGGAGCATCCTTCCTGGCAGGTGCCTCTGCACATGCGCAATGCCCCGACTTCACTGATGAAGGATCTTGGATACGGGAAGGAGTATCTCTACGATCACGACTTTCCCGATGCCCTCGCGCCGCAGAGTTATCTGCCCGAAGAACTTTCAGATCTGCAGCTCTATCGTCCGGATACGCGGGGACTCGAGGCAAAGATATCCGAGCGGCTGGACTGGCTCCGCAGTCGCCGGGATGAGATAATGAAGAAGAATCAGGAAGAAAAATCAGGCTCAGAAGGAGTGGAGTAGTGGAATCGATCGGCTGGCTCTATCCGAACATCAATCCCATCCTCCTCGAACTGCCGGGACCATTCGCGATCCGTTGGTACGGGATGATGTACCTCGTTGGCTTTGCGATCGGATTCCTCATCCTGCGTCGCCTGGCGAAAACCGGTCGACTTCCGGTGAACGTGGATCAGGTGGGTGAACTGCTCGGTCTCCTTGCCCTGGGTGTGATCGTGGGAGGAAGG
>JALGVQ010000156.1 GCA_025774615.1 bacterium | reverse complement strand
GGAGCAGGAGCGGCTGGTCGTCGAACTGACAGCTGTTCAGGAGAGTGCTGCCGCGGGCGAAACGACAGCGGCCGAACTGGGAAGTGACATCACCGGCCTGCGCCGGCTGCTTTCCGCCCGGCAAAGCAGGATCAACGAACTTGAAGAGCAGATAGGGACGTTCCAGGAGCAGGTGCAGACCTTGAATGGTACCATCTCCTCACAGCAAAATCAGATCATGAATCTGGTGGCTGAAAAGAGCGACCTGGAACTTGATCTGGAGGATACCATCTCGGCCAAGAATGGTACCATTACCTTGTTGATCATCCTGCTGGTGCTGGCGGTACTCGGTAGTGGTGTCGGGATCTTCATTCTGGTCCGAAAGAAGACTGCTGGTTCCTGAGACTATTAAACCTGCGACAACCGAGCAATCCAGGGAAGGCGTATTCCGCAGGTCAATCAGCAGCTAATGCTTCGATAATTTTCGAGCAGCCTCCATCGCGTAAAAAACCGGCATGGTCTTCGATATCCTCAAATTTCCGTCCGACTATTTCAGAGCACTCGAACTCATAGTCGGCGATTGCGGCGAATCTATCCATCATATCACTGACACTTGAAAGAAGTTCTTTGTTACTGATTCCTTCCTCGAGGCGGTTCATCCCATGGATCCATATCGCGGCTCCCAATGCCCCGCAGGCACCGCCGCATAAGCCGATACCGCCCGCAAAGCCCGCCGCCATCACCGAATGCAGGTCGGATGCGCCCATCTTCTGTGCCAGCAGTGCAGCGCAACTCACCGGGGGTGCAGGCGCTTCGATCGATTCTTCGGAAAGGGTGGCATCTATCTCACGGTAGGCAACCGGGGCATATTTGGTGGCCATGCGGACGCAGCCTACACCTGCCCCCGATTTAATCAGGAACTTGAATATCTGCATCATTGACTGCATTTCGCATTCGGTGATTTCGAGGCAATTGACATTGTCGAATTGAGCACGAAAGGAATCAACAAGCCTCTGAGTGGCAATGATAGCCGCAGCCTCTGCCTGCGGGCCCGAGCCATGCACGTGATATGCCTGTGCCCCGGCGGCAAGCGCCGCCCCCCAGACCAGGCCGCACTGATAGCCCTGCCGATTGATGCCGCCGTTGAAGGGCATGGCGGCGTTCTCCTCGAGTTTCAGCGGATGTTTGAAGGCGTGATCAAGCACGTTGATCATGGCTTCCGATCATGTACCAACTTTGATGAAGGTACGCGCTGTTCCTATCGATGATATTCCGCCGTTCCCTTTGCTCATCACGTCTCCTTGATCGCAATCCGTCACCTGCAGCGAAAGCTCGACTCGGGCAGACAACAGATCACCCGATACCTTTCTCCGCCCAAGAATGCTTATTCTGCAGATACTGAAGCAGCCAATACTTCGATCAATTCCGAGCAGCCTCCGTCGCGCAGATAGCCGGCATGGTCATCGACGTTCTCAAACTTCCGTCCGACTATCTCGGAGCACTCGAATTTCTGATCAGTGCTTTCCAGAAATCTGTCTATCACAGCTTTGGTTTTAGGGTCCTTGTATTTGATCTTTATGCCTTCTTCGAGAGTGTTCATGGTTTTGAGCCATATTGCGGCTCCCAATGCGCCACAGGCACCCCCGCAGAGACCGATACCGCCCGCCAGTCCCGCCGCCATTACTGTCTGCAGGTCGGACGCCCCCATCTTCTCTGCCACTATTGCCGCGCAACTCACCGGAGGAGCAGGTGCTTCGATCTGTTCTTCAGAGAGAGCGGCGTCTATCACATCGAATGCTGGCGGGGCATTTCTTGCCGTCAGGTTCAGGCAGCGAATCGGTCCGCCTGTCACCAGGTTCCATACAAATTGCGTTGGTTTCTTCCAGTCGGTACCGGAAAGGACAAGGCAATCAACATCGCCGTTGCGAGCGCGGAAAGAATCTACAAACCGCTGTGTTGCGACGATCGCCCCGGTCTCAGCCTGTGGGCCGGAACCGTACAGTTGATATGCCTGTGCCCCTGCGGCAAGCGCCGCGCCCCAGACCAGACCACACTGGTAGCCATGCTGCACAATCCCGCCCGCCAGAAGCATGGTGGCATGTTCCTCGGTTTCCAACGGATGTTCGAAGGCTCGATCAAGCACGTTGATCATGGCTTCCGATCACGTACCGACTTTCAGAAATGTGCGCCTTGCTTTCATCGTCGATTGATCGACATGTGCTTCTGCCATCTCGTCTCCTCCTGTTATTCAGATCACCTGTATCCGTTGGTGAATACCTTTCCTGCACCTGCGCGATGGTGCAACTCTTCATGCAGTGATGACGACTTTACCTCGGGCGTGTCCCTCTCCGATATAACCGATAGCCTCAGCTGTCTCGCTCAACGGGTACGTTCTGTCGATGACCGGCATGACTTTCCCTTGATCGCGAAGTGCCTGGAGGGCGGTGAGCAGGAGTCTATCGCATGCGGTTACTGGATGTCCAAGTAAACGGAAGGCCTCCGAAATACTATCGAGAGTCTCAATAATATTTCGGGAAATGGTCTCTGGATATTTACAGGAGGGTTATCGCAGGTACGCAGCGGGGGAGCAGCTCAATCACACAGTAACGCCGGCCGGGAAACAACCTGGCCGGCGTCGCAGGTTAGATTGGTAGCGGGGATCCACAACGTTCTATACCGTCAAAACTACCTGAGAAGAGTTTTGGTGAACGACCCGTTAATTGGAGCATGAAACAGAAGCGACAGAATACGTGTATCTTGTTACGGTTCAATGCAGACGGGATTATTCGGGGGGACAAGCTGAAAATACCTAAATCGCTATCGGGATCCCCGGTCACCGGAGAGATCCGCATCTGAATCGTGGACGATCACCCCGTCCTTGATGATGATCCTCACCCGTCCCAGAGCTCCGATCAGATCGGTCAGAGGATCACCTTCCACAACGACGATATCGGCCAGCATACCGGGCTCGAGGGTCCCGAGTTCAGCTGCAACTCCGCAGACCCGGGCGGCGTTACGGGTAGCGGCGATGATGACATCCATCGATGACAGACCTGCCTGCAGAAGCATCTCCATTTCCAGGAGGGGCAGGCGTTCTTTCGTAGAGCGATCATTGAAATCATTGCCTACCGCTACCGTACCCCCCGCCTCATGGAACCGGCGAACGATGTCCAGGACCACATCGACAACCCAGGACTCCCGCGGAGTTGGATCAGCCTTGGTGTATTCCTCGCGCAGGAGAGAGCTGACTGTTGGTACCATGGCCATGCCTAGTTCGGCCATGTGTTCGAGCTGAGGTTGGTATTCAGGAGCCCAGCGGTCGAAGAATAGACTGATTGGGTTTTCGCTGGCCATCACGCGTTCCACTTCCTCCCGAGCGGGCCATCGCGGCATGGCCAGATGCTCAACCACATCCACGCCGCCAGCGATTGCCAGCGCTAGTTGCGGAGGTTGAATTAGGTGGGCGCGGACAATCAGGTCGTGATCGTGAGCCTCGGCCACGATCGCCTGGACCGTTAACAGATCCAGCACCGGGAGAGGATTATCGAAGTTCCAGCTCGGATCGAGCGCGATTTTAATCACGTCAGTACCGCGTCCGGCCAGGTCGCGTACAGCTGTCCTCCCCTCGTCCGGAGTCGCCACTTCATAGTTAATGCGGGTTCCGTACAGACCGTCGGGATAGCCGCCCGGTGCAGTAATGATTGGCCCCGCCCGCAGGCCGCGCGCAGCCGGGCCTTCGCTGCAGCTCGTTTCGGTGAACTGTGACATCTCACCGAGTTCAGAGCCCAGATCGCAGATGGTCGTGCACCCTTCCATGAGGAACTGATGACGCAGTGCGGCCGGCGCCCCGTGATGGACATGGCTGTTGATTATTCCCGGCATGATGGTACCACCCCGGGCGTCGAGCACCCTGGCTGATGAGGGAATGCGCAAGTCAGCCTCACTGCCAATCGCCACGATACGGTTCCCCTCCACCACAACTACACCCTCCGGAATCGGGATCCTTCCGGTGCCGTCCAGAACTGTGCCGCCGGTGATGATCAGAGCATCGTCCGGGACCACGATGATCTTCCCATCCCTCAGCTGTGAAGAACCTGTCGTCGAACCAACCACAGCTATCATGAGGGCCAGCGTGAAGATATATCGGGATCGATATCCCATGAGTGTTCTCCTGTACATCGTCAGAACTCATTTCTCGATGCCCACAGATTTTTCTTACGGGCAGAATGCTGTTGACAGGAAACTTCAATGCATGTATTTCTACATTGTAGTAATTCCTACATAATAGTATAAAGGATGTCGCACATGCCCAAGGGAAATAACTTAGGTGAATTCGAACAGCTTGTCATTCTTGCCTTGCTTCGGCTTGGTGAAGGTGCGTACGGGATGACGGTACGACGTGAAATCGAGGAGAGGGCTGATCGCAGAGTATCGCTCGGGGCCATATATGCGACTCTTGATCGCCTCGAAAGCAAGGGTCTCATAAGTTCCCATCTCGGACAGTCTGATGGGGTGCACCGTGTTCGAGCCAAGAGATTCTTCATGGTTGAATCCGAGGGAGAACGTGCACTGAGGAGCACCCTGAATTCACTGGACCGCATGCGGGATGGTCTCATGCAGTTTGCACAGCTAATGGAGATGGGTTTATGAAGAAGGCTGAAATTTTCAAGCACGAGGCACTTGGTCCTCACTTTCCCGGCCCGGTGTCACGACTTCTTTTGAGATGTCTCTTCCCTGAGAATCGTCGAGAGGAGTTCGTCGGCGACCTGATCGAAGAGGTCGACACAGTTGTGTTGCCTCGAAGAGGCCGAAGGGCTGCTCTTTGTTGGTTCTGGTGGCAGGTGGCCGAGTCTGTTCCACCTCTACTCGCTCGCAGTCTTGAAAAGGAGATACAGATGGGTAAAATTCGTTGGGGTGTCGCAGTGACCATACTGGTTCTTGGCACGTTGATGGCTTCGGACTCAGGCCTCTGGACTGCAGGCTTCACAACCATCGCACTCGTTATATTCGCTATCGCGGTTCCCGCCGCGATTGGGTTGGTATCCGGAAATCTTGTGTTCCGGGGAGTCGGTGTAGCTATCTCGGTGGTCCTGTTGATAGCGATAAGGCAGTTTTCGGGTGTCGAGCTTCGATGGTATGCGATGGCATATATGTTTTTCGTGCTCTTGATTGGCTGGAATTTCGAACGCCGTTTCTTCTCCTTTAGGGCACCTTGAAACTTCTTCAGACCTTTCATGGCGGAGAGGAAGGCACCGACTGATGAACCGGGATGAAGAACGGAGCCTACTCGAGCGGTGCCAGGCGGGGGAAAGTGAGGCCTATGAACCTATCGTGCGAGCCCTTGAAGGACGCCTCTTCAGGTATTTCTACGGGCTCATCAGGGATACCGACGAGGCCCGGGATCTGACCCAGGATACCTTCATCAGGGCTTACTACCGCCTCCACCTCTACTGCACTGACCGCCCCCTGGTGCCCTGGCTCTTCATGATCGCCCGGAATCTGCATGTGGACCGGCTCCGCTCCCGGAACGGTCGTGACCGTGAAAGTACTCGGACTTCCCAACCGTTGTCCATGCTCCCCGATCCCGGCCCGGCGCCCGACCAGGCCGCGATCGAGGGTGAAACCCGTGAGCATCTCCGGGAGGCCCTGAACCGTCTCGGGAGGCTTCACCGCGAGATCCTCATTCTGAAGGACATCGAGGAACTCAGTTACCGCGAGATCGCCACGATCCTGAAAATCGCCCCCGGCACGATCGCCAGTCGGCTGTACAATGCTCGCGCTGCTCTACGCAATATCCTTACTCACCAGGAGGATGACATATCCCTCTATGTCTGAAAGCGTTTTGTATATTTTTGAGCCCTCCACTTGTCCCCCGGACTATACGGGTGACATGATAATAAAAGGAAAAGTTGTAATGAGTAAAATGTTTGCAGCGACTGTGCTGCTTTCCGCCTGTCTTGCCGCCTGCAGTGGGCAAGGTGACGATTATCCATTCAAAGACTACCAGAGCATGCGAGCGCGCTTTGGTGAACTGTATCAGCAAGACAACCTTCAGGCGGCAGCCGACCTGTTGGAGGCCGCTTTGCCCCGGTTCCCGGAGCACCTGGAAACCAATGCGTTCAATCTGGCGCTCGTTGATGGTCAACTGGGTGAGATTGCCAGGGGATTGGAAGCGCTGAATTACGCTTTGGATCAGAGTGTTTGGTTCAACATCTACTGGGAATTCGACTCACCAGCGTTCAATCCGTATCGCGAGTTGGCTGAGTTCAATGCGGTTGTGGCAAGGAGCGACTCCCTCCGTCTGGTGGCCCAGGCGACATCGACTCCCGACTTGAAGGTAGTGTTGCCGGAGGGATATTCGGCCGATCGGGAATACCCTCTGTGTATTGCTCTCCACGGAGGCGGTGGGAACATGGAGGACTTCAGTGGAATCTGGACATCGGATCTGCTGACAGCGGAGTTCATCGTTGCCTACGTGCAGTCGTCGTTGGTCGTGTCGATGACCGGGTACAGCTGGACTCAGGATATCGAGGTCTCGAGAAGAGAGATCACCGAGGCGTACCAACAAGTCGGAAATGAGTATTCCATTGATGGGGACGCGGTAATCGTAGGTGGCTTCTCCGCCGGTGGTATCG
>JALGVQ010000323.1 GCA_025774615.1 bacterium | reverse complement strand
CCACAGACCACTTCGGCCGCGAAATCATCCTGATCGAGAAGATTGCCTTCCAGGTCGAAGGTGAACCGGGCCACCGAATCGAGCGCCACCCTCGATCTCCATCTGGAACTGAAGAGTGGTGGTCAGTGTCCCGGTTGCAGGCGTGCTGGCCGTGCCGCAACTGGTCAGTAGAGTGATTGCGAGTATGGTTATCAGAAGTGCGTACTGTCTGCGGATCATTTCCATCTCCAACAGTATGACAGTGTTCTGCGTGCTGCCCTGGCGGCAGAGAGGTACAACTGAGAGGTACGGGACAATCCACAGATTGGTTTCAACGTGCAGGACCTCACAGCTGCATCAACAGGGACTCAGCTGAACGGATCGAGTCCGACAGGCATATCTGACAGGAATACAAGACCAGGCAGAGGAGTTCCCGGGCAAAAATGTATATGTCCGTGAATCAACCGTGGGTGGTTCATCTATTCAATTCCATGCTTTCCATCCCCATACGCTCGACAGGATCAAGTTGTACGACTGGGATTATATTGTCCTGCAGGAATCATCCGGAAAAGTCGCCTTTCCTTCGACGGCACCTGAGATTGTCCCGTTTTTCCTCATCCAGATGTTGCGTTACCAGTGTTCCCTTAGCCAGGGGATGGCGTTTCTGAGCGGATTGATAAAGGCGCCTGTTTCGTAATGGCTTATCCCGTTGATGAGTTTGAGGGTGACATCAATTCCGCGCACCTTGAGGGCATTGACCCGATCTACGATCTCGGCTGAAGGAAGAACTTCGTCCGCCGTACTGTGGATGACGTAGATCGGGATATCGTCGATGTTCACCAGGAAATCTTCCGTGACCCGGCTCGCGATCGGTATCGCCGCGCTGAAGATCTCCGGGTGCATGCCCGCGAAGTACCAGGTACCGATTCCCCCGAAACTGAACCCCGTAACAAGTATCCGGTCATCATCGATAGTGTACTGCGACCGGATACTATCGATCAGAGCCAGTACGGCTCCCTCCATGACATCGCCCCTCCAGTCGAGATCCACCGGACAGGTCGGGGAGAGGATGATCGCGATCCACCGGACAGGTCGGGGAGAGGATGATCGCGTCCAGCTCGTGGAGGGCGGGCAGGACGAGCGTGCTGGTGAAGGTTGCACCGTAGTATTCTGTGGGGGTTCCTCCGAAATGGAGGGAGAGGATGAGGGGCGCTGGTGTCCCTTCTTCATATGAGTAGGGGATTCCGATCGTCCAGTCGAGTGATCGTCCATTGACGGTGCCGTGACGGTATTCGTGGCGGTACATGGGGACATCTTCATTTCTGAGCATCGATCCGCAGTCGGTGATAGTAAACATGAGAAAGATCAGGATGATGGTCTGCCATCGCGATCGGGGAGAGGAAGTTACCATGGTCCTGATGCCCTTCGTTTCGAGGCTCGGGTCCGACTGTCAGGTTCATACGTGCAGTATGGGGTGGTCACCTGATTGACGGATACGGGTTCCTCTCCGCCTACGCGGGACATCCGGTCTTTCAGTGCAGGTGACTCCTCAGAATACCCCGGGCGGCAGTTTGAAACTCACCGAGAGTCCGCCACCGCTGGTATGGAATGTCGTATCGAGTCCCTCGGTGGCCAGCAGGGCCTGTACGAAGGCGCCAGTACCCCTCCGGCCTCCTCTGCCACGTCCCCCGTATCGACCGCTGCTCTGTCGCACGTTGTGAGCAGTGAAGCAGCCGCCAACCTCGAGTTTCGGCAACATCCATTCAAAATATCGCGTGTACCAGTCCTTGTCAGCATCACTGAAGACGAAATCGAACGGGCCCTCGAGCCGGGGTACGAGTTCATGGGCGTCAGCCAGACGGGCATCGATATATTCACTCAGACCCGCCTCCTCGAAGAAGGCGACAGCCTGATTATGACGTCTTTCATCGATATCGATCGTGATCAGTCTGCCCCCCGTTTTACTGAGGGCCCAGGCGATCCAGATCCCGGAGTGCCCGGTGGAAGTACCGATCTCCACCGCCCGGGTGTAGCCGTGCTCGACGATGATGTCGTACAGTTTCTGTCCGTCGACCGCGGGCACATTCATGTCACGCCAGACCCGCTGATGGCTGTCGAGGAACTCCCGGACCTGGCGGTCGAGAGCGGTTTCCTGCTCCTGAGCTGCGAGAGGTGCCGGTCCGATCGTACAGGTTATGGCGAGGATCATAAGAAGAGTGATGGTTGAGTCCAGTATCAGGCTCTTCATGGTCTCACTCCTTCTCATGCCGGTGGTTCTTCCGACATGACTGTTTCGTGTTCATCATGTTCCTGCCATCTCTGACTGTTTCCCCCGCCGGGCTCTGGCAAAAGCATGGTAGACCGGGATGCCCGTCAGGATGGTACCCAGCGCGATCGAAGATTCGACAGGGCGCTCGAAGTAAGCCAGCACGAGGATGGCAGATGAAATACACAGATAGATAATCGGGATGAGTGGGAAGAACGGTATCGGTGCCCGGCTCAGGCCCTCCCGGCGCAGTTTGAACAATCCGAATATTGCAAAGAGCGGAAAGATGCCGAGAGCGAATCCCATGTACGTCAGTATCTGGTCGAATGTGCCTGAGAGCACCATGATCAGGGCGATGCAACTCTGCAGGATGATCGATCCTGATGGGGCCTTGAAGACCGGGTGAACCCGGCCC
>JALGVQ010000155.1 GCA_025774615.1 bacterium | reverse complement strand
CCCGAAGAGATTGTACTCGATTTTGAACGCCGCCCGGGGTACCGGGTAGTAGGTGAAACCGAACACCAACTCATTCAGATCCTTGTCTCCCTTGGCGGGATCACGGCCGAACTGATCCCCCGGATCGAGATAGTCGAGTGCGCCGTAACGGATGGTCGCCCGATATTTCAAGTCGAACAGTCGCGATCCCTGGATGAAGTAACCGGACATTTTCCCGTCATCCGCAGGCGCTTCATTCTCAGAGGTCGAACTGATGTACTCTCCATACAGATCCGCAAGGGGAGTACGTACCATGCCGTGTACCCCGAGCATCTGGAGATTATAGAGACCGGCGTCGTCCCACTTTCCCTGGTAGAGGGACCCTCCTACCTCGAGGAAATCTGAATACATCAGGTTCACCCGCGCACCCAGGGCCATATCCTCGTTGTTATCGCGGTATTGCCGGCTTCCCCTGAGGTTACTGCCCCCTCCGAGACCGTTGATGGTGTACAGATCGAATCCGAAGGAGGCCTCTGTATTCAGATTGAAATACCCGTGAATATCGACGCCGACATCCTTCCAGGCGCTTACACCGAGTTCACGTGAAACCTGTGGTCTCGTGATGATGAAATTCGAGATCGGATCGTGGAACTCGTCGAACCGGTTGAAGGGCGCGAGCATGGCCCCTATCCGTATGGCGATATTCGGCCTGATCCAGTAATCGAGATAGGCCTGTTCCACGAACGTATTGCTGCCGCCCGTACCTCCGTGCTCCAGTTCGAACTCACCGAAGTAATATATGTTCTCACTCACCCAACCCGATGCGTACAGGGCAAGGTAGTGGATGTCGAAGTTCTTCTTTGCCTGGGGTGTCTCGAAATACTCGGTGTAGAGGTATCCCCCGAGTACCGGTTTGTAACTGATCCTCCCTGACCTCTCCTCGAACTGTTCACTCTCGGATATCAGGTAGTCGGTAATGACTCGCTCTTCTTCAGCGGTCAGGGCCGATTGGGCCCGCATCGAACGGACGATCCCCGGCCATTCTTCAGCGGTGTAGTCTGAAGGAGCAAAGGCAGCATGACAGCGGCTGCATTTCGTCTCGTACAGCATCGCGCCCTGCTGAGCCTGCGCGGACTGAACGGTTCCGATAATCAGAGTGCAGGAAAACAGCAGGAGTGCAGGGAATATTCTCGTCTTCATCTCATCACATCCCATCACGGGTGGGTGGGTTCAACCATCGTGAGCAATGATAACGGAAGGTGCGAGAGGAATAAACTACTTAGTAGTCCTTATAATAAACCACCGATCATTCAGCTTGTTAGAATCGATTGATACAACCGATACATTATAGATGGGATAGATATAGAAGAGGGCACCCGGCAGAGGATACCGGGTGCCCTTTCTGTCTCAACCGTCCCCTGTTCACTGAACAGGGATCATCCGATCAACGATCGACTGCTAATTACCTCCTCTGCCGCCGCCCCGGTTGACGGTTCCGCCTGATCGGCGTCCGGCATCAGGGCTCTGATCCTGCTCACGGAGCAGTTCAATCATGTCCACACTCGTGGAATAATCTCCCAGTAGGTGCTTGCAGAAGTAATCGGCCCGCAGCCAGGAGAAGTAGTTGCTCATCCCCCCGTAACCATGACGGGCGCCGGGGAAGATGAAGAGGTCGAACCGCTTCCCCGCCTGGATGAGGGCGTTTGCCATCCGGATCGTGCCCCCGGGATGCACGTTGTTGTCGATATCCCCGGTCGTCAGGAGCAGGTGCCCCTTCAGGTTCCCGGCCAGTTCCGAGTTCTTGTCGATATCGTACTCGAAGGAGACCGTTCCATCGGCATTGATGATCTCGGTGACACCGTGGTGCTTCTCGCTCCACCACTTGTTGTAGATGTTGTTCTCGTGGTTACCGGAGGAAGAGACCGCGACCTTGAAGAAGTCGGGATATACCAGCAGGGCGGCGGTTGACATGAACCCACCCCCCGAGTGGCCGAAGATCCCTACCCTGTCGATATCTACATAGGAATGACGTACTGCCAGCTGCTCGATCACGGCCTTCTTGTCGGCCAGTCCGTAGTCACGCAGATCGCCGTAACTGTAGTTGTGGTACCACTTCGACCGATTCGGGTGTCCACCCCGGTTCCCCAGGGTGATCACAACGAAGCCGAACTGCGCCAGCGAGGTGGTGGTCGAGTTGGTAGAGAACGCCTTGGCCACACTCTCGGTCTGAGGACCGGGGTAGACATAGGCAATGATCGGGTACTGCCTGGCAGGGTCGAAATCGAACGGCTTGTACATGACCCCGTAGATGTCGGTCACGCCGTCATCGGCCTTGGCCACGAACGGCTCCGGGTACTGGTAGCCGGCCTCGAACAGCTGAGAAAGATCGGCCGTCTCCAGATCCATCAACTGCTCTCCGTCGGCGTTGAAGAGAATCGATTTCGGCGCGGTGTTCACCTGGGAGAAGGTGTCCACGAAGTAACGGTTGTTCGGATCGATCGAGGATCGGTGATCGAAATCACCGGGGTTGAGCAGTTTCATACCACGGCCGTCGAGACCAACCCGGTAGAAGTGGTTGAAATAGGGGTCTTCGCCGGCTTCACGACCGTTAGCGGTGAAGAAGATCACCCCTTCATCCTTGTCGATCCCGGTGATGCCGCGACACGCCCACGGTCCTGAGGTGAGCTGCCGCTTCAGGGTGCCGTCGGTGCCGTAGAGGTAGTAATGGCCCCAGCCGTCACGCTCCGACCACCAGATCAGTTCGTTCCGGTCCTTGAGCATCACAAGGCCCTGCATCTCGATGTAGGTGTTCAGGCGTTCTTCGATAACGACCCGCACCTCACCGGTCTCGACGTTGGCGACACAGATATCGACCTTGTGCAGGTCCCGACTCTGCCGGGAGAACCACAGCTCGGTCGAGTTCTCTGACATCCAGGTGCTCGGCTGTGGGGTCCGGATGGTCGGATCCCTGCGCTTGCTGTACACCGAGACAGTCTGGTCCTTGTACAGCTCGACATCGATCCGGGTCTGAGTGAGCTCAGCGATATCGAAGACCCAGACCTCGGTCTGCGGCATCTCTTCTTCACCCGGCATGGCGTAGCGGTAGGTCTCGAGTGTCGGACGCGGATTGGCCAGCGAGTTGATCACCCAGAGATCCTTGACCTCACGGTCATCACTGCGCTGGAGCGAGAACCTGTTGCTGTCGGGAGCCCAGATGACCCGGCCGCAACGGACGCGTTCGGTGGAGTCGAACTCGGCAGTATTCATCCGCTCGTAGCTGCTGCCGGCGTAACTGTAATACTCCTCACCATCGGTGGTGAGCTTGACCTCTGTGACCTCGAGTTCTTCTTCTTCCTGCTCTTCCTCTTCGGCCTCTTCGGCCTGCTGTGTACGCTGCTCCATCCGGTCGCGGCCACCACGCGATCCGCGTGCTCCACCACTCTCTTCCTTCTCATTTTCATGAGCCTTGAGCCGGTCGTACTCGCCCCGCTCCATCATCCACAGATTGTGATCGCGGGCAAAGAGCACAACGGTCGAGTCAGGAGAAAAGGTCGCCCATCTCAGCTCACTCTCCTCCTCCTCGTAATCTTCCAGCTGTGTCAGGCGCTGGGAGGAGAAATCGTACCGGAACCAGAGGGTCTTCTCGGTCGGCCGGTACACCTTGTTGCTGCTGCTCTCACCCTCGGTGGTGTCTGATTCCGCTGCTTTGGCGGTGTCCTCCGCCGCCGGACGGGTGCTCTGCACCGAGAAGCGGATAGCCTGGTCCTCATCGATGAATTCGAACCGGCTGAACGGCAGGTGCTGATGGTCGTAGGGATCCCGTGTCAGTCGCGAAAGATCCGCTGCCATCTTAACCGAATTGAACAATGGCGCCCTGGTCTTCCTCGCCGGATCGACCAGGAACCAGTTGGTTCCCGCCGGTGTCTGGTAGCTGTACCAGAACCGATCGCTGTGTTCCAGCCAGCCGGGGTTCACCGACGTGCTGTACGTCCTCTGGCTCAACTTCGCTGAAGTCCACTGGGCTGCCAGTGTGTAGTTCGCTGTTCTGACTGACCTGCCATGAGGGTCCTGGTTTGTCCCCTGTGCCGTAAGAGTGCCCGTCGTCAGAACCATGACGAGGGACGCGGCAAAAAGGACCAGAACCGGGCGCGCCAGGACTTCGATCTTCCTCTGTGACCCTGTTCGCATTGTTTTTCCTCCTGATGATCGGATAACGGTCGAATCACGACTGCGGTCCGGGCTTGACTGCGGTCGTTCTCTTTCACTATGGCCGAGGACCCCTACTCCTTCAGGTATTCGGCCAGCCACTCATAGATCGTCTCCCACCATACCATGGCGTTTTGCGGGCGCAAGACCCAGTGCCCTTCGTCAGGGAAATAGAGGAGACGGGCCCTCACACCTGTCCGGCGCAGGGCGGTGAACATCTCGAGCCCCTGTCCCAGCGGAACCCGGTAATCGAGCCCGCCATGGATGATCAGCATCGGCGTCTGGAAATTTTTCACGAACGCCATCGGATTCCAGCGCTCGTAGTAGCGTGGATTCTCCCATGGCAGTCCACCGAACTCCCACTCGGGGAACCAGAGTTCCTCGGTAGCGCCATACATACTGAAGAGGTTCGTCACACCATCATGGTTGATGAGCGTCCGGAACCTCGTGGTATGCCCCTCGAACCAGTTCATCATGTAGCCGCCGTAGGATGCCCCCGTGGCGGCCATGCGGGTGGAATCAATGAACGGGAACCGCTCCAGAGCGGCGTCGAGCCCGTTCATGAGATCCTCGTATACCTTGCCACCCCAGTCGCGGGTGATCTCGTCGGTGAACTGCTGTCCGTACCCGGTACTGCCGCGCGGATTCACCGAAAGAACCACGTACCCGGGAGCGGCGAACATGTTCGCGTTCCACCGGTAGTGGAACACATCACTCCAGGCACCCTGGGGACCGCCGTGCACCAGGTAGACGAGCGGATACTTTTTCGACGGATCGAATCCGGGTGGCCTGATCAGAAATCCTTCGACATCATCCCCACCGGCACCCTTGAAGGTGAAGACTTCCGCTGAGTCGAGTGAGAGCCGTGGCAGGAGTCCTTCATTGGTGCTGGTGAGCTGACGGATACCTGAACCATCAGTGGCCATGATGAACAGCTCGGAGGGCATGTCGTTCGCCTGCGAGAGTGCGACGATATGTCTGCCATCCGGTGTGAGGGCAGGACCTGCGAAATAATGACCGGTTGTCAGCTGCTCGAGAGTGCTCCCATCGACCGTCACCCGGTAGATGCTCCGGTAGATCCGATCCTGACAGGTGAAGGTGATACTCCGGGAATCGGACGCCCAGACGAAGTCCGCGATCGACCGGTCGAGGGCCTCGGTCAGCGGCCGGTGCTCTCCACTCCCCCGGTCATAGAGGATCATTCGTGTTCGATCGGCTTCGAAGCCGGGCCGTTCCATCGCCAGGTAGGCCATATACCGGCCATCGGGGCTGTACTGGGGGGCGGTGTCATTGGCTTCATTACTGGTAAGCAGAACCGGTTCACCCCCGCCGGTCGATACAACCCAGATGTCATTATCGGTCCCCACCGCTGTCGGCACATCTGTGTTGCGAACGAACGCAAGTTCGGTCCCGTCGGGACTGAGATCGTAATCCTGGAATCCTCCGAGCGAGATGGGAGGTGTGTCATATGGGCCCGGTGTGAGATCGCGTGCGACACCACTGGCCACGTCCACCATGAACACATGACTCCGCATGCCGTCTTCCCAGGTGTCCCAGTGCCGGTACATCAGTTCATCGTAGATCTTCGCGTCTGTAGTTCCCTCACTGAGGGTTCGCAGACGATCGGCCTGTTCATCACCTTCCGGCCAGACCTCGCTGATGAACAGGATCTGCTTCCTGTCCCGGGACCACACCGGGCCGGTGGCTCCCCCCTCGGCTGAAGTGAGTCTCCGGGCCTCCCCGCCTGAAGCAGGGAGGAGATAGATCTGCGGACCATCTCCACCGCGGGTTGTGACAAAGGCCAGCCACTTTCCATCAGGAGACCAGGCTGGTGATGTGTCGGTCCCGGGAGAGCTGGTCAGCTGTACCGAGTCCCCTCCCTCGATCCCGACCATCCAGATATCACTGTTCCCCCGGTCAGCATCGACATCGTACCACGTCACAGGGTAGGCGATCCGGGTCCCGTCGGGACTGATCGCCGGTGCCCCTACCCTGCCCATGGCCCACAGGTCACGCGGCGTTATCGGGTCACTACCCGACTGCGCTACCGCATCGAGTGGAATCCCGGATATCGTGATCAAGGTGAACACCACCAGGAGGGAACGGAGGATCTGCATCTGATAGAAACTCCCATTAAAGGGGTTGAAAGCAGGAAGCCCCACCTTACCGCAGGCTCCTGAGAGGGTCAATACGGGTACTCCCCGCCTCACCTTTTCACCTGACCTCACGTCCCGTACCCGTTAGAGTTCTGAGTCAGGTTCAACATACGAGGAGGCACCACGATGAAGATCGAACCGTTCGAGATGGAGCGCTGGCAGTCTACCTTTGAACACAAGGTCGATTACAACCTCTCTGAGAGCGGCGTCCACCCGCTCACTCTCAGTGAACTGCTGGAGATACCCGGTGACGGTCCCGCGCTTACCCTTGATGAACTGCTCGCAACCGAGCTCGGGTACGCACAAGGGAACGGAGTGGAACCACTCCGGGAACGGATCTCACTCATCTACCCCGGTGCCACCATCGAGAACATCCTGGTCACCCACGGCGGAGCCGAGGCCAACTTTCTGGCTACGCTCGAGCTGATCCAACCGGGTGACGAGGTGGTC
>JALGVQ010000154.1 GCA_025774615.1 bacterium | reverse complement strand
TTGAGGATCGAGGCGATCCTCTCGCTGTAAATCGACCAGTCGGGATCCGCGGGATCCAGCATTGCCGTGGCCATTCCCCGGCGTCCTACAGCCTCCAGAGATATGAAGCCTTGAAGAAAAAGCCTCTCTGCATCTCGAGGAAGCGGTCAGCACCCACGTAGTCCATCAGCGCTCCATCCCATTTGAGTCGGTTATAGAGCGAGCCGTACCCGATGTGCACTACTGTGCCGGGGATGTAGGTAAATGAAGCAAGCAGGTCAGTGGTCAATTCCTCGTAGAAGGTGTTGTACTGAACAACTGCCCGGATGAAGAGGTACTTGTTTATCTGATAAGTGTTCCGGCTCCGGTATATCTGGTAGTCATATTCCTTCACAGATGTCGCATCATTGATGAATTCACTGTAGGTGGCGCTGAGGCTGGAACTGAGGTGGTCGGTGAACTGGTAGACGACCGAACCGGAGAGGTCGGTACCGTTTCCCTGGTAGGGATCGGTCGAGTAGGTATACCGGATCTTCTTGCCGTTCCGATACGAGAGGTTGAGAGCGAGCCGCTTGGTGAACTGGCTGCTGGCCCTCACCCGGAGCCCCTGAGTCTCGAACCGGAATCCCCGGAAGATCTCGTTCGACATGACGTACCCAAGCTGCACCATCGAACTCCGCCCGAGCATCAATCTTCCATCGAGCGCGTTGTAGCGCTCCCACAGCGCACTGGGATGATCTCTTGTATGGATGGTGTGCACCAGGAGATCGGTCCGGAGGATGAAGTCCGATTCCGGGTAGAGCATCTTCAGCACCCCGAACTGGTACCTGGTCGCGCCATTCCTGCGCAGATATCCGGTCTCGGTGTTGAACTGGTCGGTCACATCCTGCAGGAGAACATTCACCATCCAGTCGCGGGTGTAGTAGGTGTAGTCAAGGCCCAGTGCCCGCCCGGAGGTATCAAGGAGTGTAGCCGGGTCTTCATCCTGCGAGCCAAAGGCGTGGAAACTCAGCCGGCTCTCGGGATTGAGTCTGATAAGTCCGTCGACTCCGACCACCCGGTTGAAAGCATCCCCTTCATCCCGCTGAGTGAATAATCCGCCGATGAAGCTGTCCCCACTCAGACTTCGCTTGTAGCGGAAGATCATTGAGTTCGCCGGATCGGGGGAGTACGCCGGGTGCCCGGCATCGAAAGTTTGAGGATACTCATCGGAAGCATAGATCGTCGCGATCGTGTTCCGGTCTCCTATCTTCCCGGTGAGCTTCACCCCGACTGATGGATCGACGATGGTCCGTGTGTGCACCACCGATCCCAGGAATCCACCGTCGGCCCTCGCGCCGAAATCGAAGTACTCGCGCCCTTCCAGGAAGAAGGGGCGTTTCTCCTGGAAGAAGAGTGGAGAGCGCCGGTTGATATCGACCTGCCCGGCATCGGTCTCCACCTGGCTGAAATCGGGATTGATGGTACCGTCCAGGACGAGATGTGAAGTGATACCCACTTTCCCGGTCAGACTGAAGGAACTCTCGGAATCGTCGGAATCCAGACTTCCTTCGTTGATCGTACTGGTCGCCCCATATGTAACAGCGGGCAGAACCTCGACCAGCCGGTAATGCTTGATGTCCTCATAGATAAGCGGTCTCGTCTGGGTCAGGAAGTTCGGACCATGCCGGGGATCCAGAGCAGGATACGTTCCGCCCCGTGACAGCCTGCTGATATACCGCTCGAAGATGACTCCCATGATCACCGGTTCCCTGTAGGAGAACCGGATACTCTTGAAGGGGATCTGCACCTCGATCGTGTACCCCTCATCGGTGATCTGACCGGCGCTGTACCAGACGAAATCAGCGCTCGCATCCTCCGAGGTCGCCGTTGCGCGGCTGTCCATCTGGATCCCGAGAGGATTCGTGTAAAAAGCAAAGAGTGACTGGTGGTCGTTAAAGGTGTCCAGGTTGATACAGATCCAGTCGTCGGGTCTGATTCGGTCACGAGCCGTTATCGAGGTCTTTATCAGGTCGGGCCTGCTGTCCAGACAGCGATAGGCGAAGTAGAGGTTTTCCCGATCGTAGGCGTAATAGACGATCGTATTCTCCACCATATCGATACCATAGTCGGGGTAAAAAGTCTTGAAACCTGTCTCACTCGGTGCCAGTTGCCAGACCTCGTCGTCGAGCACCCCGTCGATCACCGGTGGTGTATCGGTCTTCAGTGGTCGGAATGGCTGCTGTTCGGTGGTCTGTGCTGAGGCGGAAGAGAGAAAGAGAAGGAGTGCCGGTATCCCGGCAGCAGCGGCGAAACGTCGTCTCATGATACCCCCAAAGATGGTGATGTCGGACTGAGCAGTTCCCTCGAGCGGCTGTCTCGGGACGCCTCTGTTTGGGATACTATACGGAACAGCCGGCTATAAAGTTTGGTTCAGGGGTATGTGAATCCTTCTACGGCCGGCTTCCGCCGATATCACTTCCGGTTCAAGTGCGACGACTGCTGCTATTCAAACGGGTTTCCGCACTGTTCTTGACGGGACCTGTCCGTTCGTGGAGCATGCAGAAGATGATGAGCGGGATTGATCCGCTTCGGTTCGGGTGAGGAGACACCATGACAGATAATCATCAGAGAATAGCGGTCATTGCCGGCGGTATCCGGGATCTGGCCACGTCGATCGCTCAGCGGTTGACCCGAGAGGGATTCGATCTGGCAATCATCGATCGGGACCGGAAGAGCATGATGCACATCGCCACGAAGATCGGCGAGGAGAGTGGACGGAATATCCTGACCATAACGGCAGATATCACGGTAGAGGGACAGCTCTCGGCCGCTCTCAGTCGAACAGTGCAGCAATTCGGACGGATCGACCTTCTCATCACCTACGCGAGTATAGAGTCAAATCAGGTCAGCTTCTTTCATTGTGAGAAATATGTCGCGCCATTGATGGAGGAACAGGGATCGGGGGTCATCATCCAGGTCGAGCCGGAATCCGGCAGGATAGTGCGCTACAACAATACCAGCGTCCCCGGAGCGGAACTCGCCGACGTCCCTGCAGATCAGGTGTTGACGGACACCATTGCGTGCGATGCCATATTGAAGCTTGTTACAGAATAATTAAACAGTATTACTATCATTACAAACTGTTTTACACGTTATTAGTACCTATAACAGATGTTATAAGGTTTTTATAACTGTATACATGTATTATTGTATACTATTCATATTTTATAAATCATATAAGCATGTTAATGAATATTAATGCCGTTCAAGGGAGGTTATCTGTTGCTGGAGAATGGCTGGTTCTTTCGGATTTTTCACACATACAGCGGGCGTTCACTTTGCACCCGCTCCATTATTCTCTATACTCACCACCGGTCTCCGTACAGATCGTCCGGTGGACCACCGACGGACCCGCGACAGGCATCGTGCTCATGCTGACGAAGAATGATCACCTCCTGAAACTGCTACCTGATCCCGACCAGGAGTATGGCTCCTGGATCATGGGTGAGGAGATCCCCCAGGGACGATCGACCGAGGTCATGAATCCCTGCGATGACACACCCCTCGGACAGATACTGGTCGGGGGCACCGAAGTCGGTGAGCTCGCGGTCGAAGCGGCCGTTCGCGCCTTTCCGATCTGGAGGGACCTCTCCTTCTACCTGCGGGGACGGTGTCTGGAGAAATTTGCCCAGCTCATCGTTGCCTACCAGGAGAAGCTGGTCGACCTGATCGCCAGGGAACAGGGCAAGCCGGTCGCCGAATCATATGCCATCGAACTGATGGTCTCAGCCGACTTCTGGCGTCACCTCTCCCGGCATTCCCGTCGGATCATGGAGGCGGAGAAAACGATCTTCCGCAATCCGATGCTCGCGGGCCGCAAGGGTGAGATCCGGTTCGAGCCCGCCGGGCCAACCATGTTCATAACGCCTTGGAACTACCCCCTCCTCACTCCCGCGATACAGGTGGCCCAGGCGCTCGCGGTCGGCAACAGCGTGATCCTCAAACCGAGTCTCGTCACCCCGTTCACCTCACTCGCGATCCAGTGGATGGCTGAAGAGGCCGGCGTGCCGCCCGGGGTCGTGAATACCGTATTCATCAATGATGAAGCGGCCGCTTCGATCGTCCAGCATCCCGATATCGCGCGGATCGGCTACACTGGCGGGGAGCACAGCGGCAGGAAAATACTCCGCTCTTCAGCCGAAGCGATGAAGTCAGTCAACCTGGAGATGCGGGGAAACAACGCCGCGATCGTAGCCGCTGACTGCAACCTCGAGCGCACTGCGGTCGGAATCGCGTGGTGGGGATTTTCGAACGTCGGACAGATACGACTCGGTGTGGAGAGGGTATACGTGGAGCGGGAGATCGAAGCAGCGTTTCTCGAGCGTCTCGCTGCAGTCTGCGGCTCACTCCGTCTCGGTGATCCACGGAGGCCCCAGACCGATATCGGCCCGATGACACTGTCCGAGGATCGTGAAAAGGTCCATGAGCACGTGGTCGATGCCGTGGCTCGTGGAGCAGAGATCCTCTCGGGCGGCGCCATGCCCGAAGGCCCCGGTCTTTTCTATCCCCCCACCCTCCTCTCTGGCGCCACTCACGAGATGCACGTGATGCGCGACATCACATTCGGGCCGGTTCTCCCGGTGATGGCGGTCGATTCGCTGGAGGAGGCAGTTGAGCTGACCAACGAATCGCGAAACAGTCTCGCAGCAAGCGCATGGACTGAAGATGCCGAGAAGGCGGAGTGGCTCGCCGACCGTCTGCAGGCCGGCATGGTGGGCATCAACGACCACGCCTCGGGATATGTGGAACCGTCGGCCTGCTTCGGAGGTGAGGGCTTCAGCGGCGTCGGCCGCAGCCACGGCCGTCACGGTCTGGCAGCTCTCTGCCGCATCAAACACGTCAGTTACGAGTACCGCGCTTCATCGGCTGCCTGGTGGTTCCCTTACTCGCATGAACTCCGGGACTTCCTGCGCACTGCCCTGGGCGCCATCCATCAGCGGGGGGCGATCCGCAAACTGAATCGTATGCGCCGACTCCTCATGATGCGACATTTCCGCCGTTCAACCCGATTCAGCTCCCTGGTGCGTCGCTGGCGGAGCCTTTTCTAGAGGAATAACATCCCATGGTACGAGCCGTCGTCATGCCGAATCCGATGGATCCGCTCGAGATACGTGAATACCCCGATCCGGAGATCCAGCCCGGTGAAGTGCTCCTTGAGACACTCTGCAGCGAGATCTGCGGCACCGACGTACATCTCCACCATGGAAAACTGGCCGGTGTCCCCTACCCGCTCATTCCCGGTCACGTATCAGTCGGTAAAGTGCTGGAAACCGGCGGCGAGGTCATCGATGTCGATGGTCGACCGGTCACACGTGACCAGGTCGTGACCTTTCTTGACGTGCACGAGACCTGCGGCCACTGCTGGCACTGTCTCGTGGCGCAGGAGACCACGAAGTGCCCGAGCCGAAAAGTGTACGGTATCACCTACGGCGCTGACGAAGGTCTCTTCGGCGGCTGGTCGGAACAGATCGTCCTGCAGGCGGGGATGAAGATCATCCCCCTGCCCGAGGGGATGGAACCGCACGATTACATGGGCGCGGGCTGCGGCCTTTCGACCGGTTTCCACGCTGTTGAACGCGCCGGGATCAGAATGGATGACATCGTGGTGGTTCAGGGTGCCGGGCCGGTGGGACTCTCCGCGGCGGCTTTTGCGAGACTCTCGGGCGCCGGCAGAGTAATCGTCATCGGCGCGCCCCGTGACAGACTCGCCTTCGCGCTCAGGTTCGAAGCAGACGAGACCCTTGATGTCGATGAGCTCTCACCGGATGAGCGTCTTCAGATGGTACTCGAAACAACAGATGGCCGCGGCGCGGATGTGGTGATCGAGGCGAGTGGTAATCCTGCAGCTGTCCGGGAGGGGCTCGACCTCGCGCGGGATGGCGGAACGTATGTGATCGTCGGACAGTACACCGACGCCGGTGAGATCTCGGTGAATCCCCATACTCAGATCAACGCTAAACATCTTGATGTACGCGGGTGCTGGGGAACCGCATTCACGCATGTCTATCGGGGGATCCGGATGATTGCCGCTACCAGGGAACGCTTCCCCTGGCGAGAGATGGTGACGCACACGTTCGAACTGGATGAAGCGAACGAAGGGTTGGAACTCGTCGCCGGATTCAACTCGATGAAGGCCCTGATCACTCCTGGTAGCTGGCGGCCGTAGCGGCGATCCCCTCCCGCAGTGTGTACCGTGGTCTCCATGAGAGCCGTTCCATGGTCCGCTCGTTGTGGAATATCCTTACCCCACCCATTCCCCTCACCGCATAGAGGGTGATCGCCGGGCGGCGACCGGTCATCTTTCCGAACAGCTCACTCACACCGGCTGCTATCAGGGCCACTCTCTTCGGAATGCGCATGATGGTAGTGTCGAGTCCGATGGCCTCGATCGCAATCTCCACGGCTTCGCGCATCGAAGGTGTATCGGGGTCCACGATCAGGAATCGTTCCCCGGGGTCTGTCTCGGCTTTCAGCATGGCGACGAGCCCGTCTGCGACATCGTCGACATGGATGAGGTTGGAGGGCGGTGAACCATCCCCGATCACCGGGAACCTGCCCGTCTTCGCCTGCTCGATCATTCTGGGCATGAAGTTGGGATCATCAGGACCGTAGACGTTTCCGACCCGGGCATGGACCGCGTTCAAGCCCTTGGCTATCGCCTCATCCACGACCTCTTCGGCAACCGCTTTCGTGATCGTGTACGGGTGCCTGCCCCTGCGGGGGGGATCGGTCTCGTCATATTCACCCGGTCCGCCATAGGCGGCAATCGAACTCACATGCACGAACTTCTCTACCCGACCGAGGGCCGAGTCAGAGACA
>JALGVQ010000153.1 GCA_025774615.1 bacterium | reverse complement strand
CATTATTCCAACTATCGCGTAATCCTCACGGTTGATCGTGATCATTTTTCCAATGACGTCCGGATCTCCTGCGTACCGGTCCTTCCAGAGCGCATTACTCAGAATCACGACTTTCTCAGATCCCTCTCGCTCGTCGCGTTCTGTGAAAAGCCGACCCATGGCAGGCTGAACCGCCAGTGCCTCCAGAAGTCCTGGAGTACAGACAGCAGTGAAAACACGTTCCGGTTCGTTATCGCCACTCAGATTCAACCAGCGCCAGGTATACACACCTATTTCTTCGAACGTGGAGTTCTGCTCCCGCACATCCAGAAAATCAGGTCCTGAGAAGGGCTGGTAACCCAGACTCCCGGCCTCATAGCCCCAGATTGCAACCACCTCATCCGGGTCGGGATAGATTAAGGGGTTGAGGATCAAACCCTTCATCACGCTGAAGATGGCGATATTGGCGCCGATCCCGACTGCCAGTGTCAGTACGATAATGGTGGTAAAGCCTGAGGAACGTTTCAGTTGTCTCAGGGCAAAGCGCAGATCATGCAGAAGTGAATCGAAAAATATCGCAAGAGTATTGGATTTTGATCCTTCAGTTGCCTCTGATTGCCGTGACATGGAAATCGTCCCCTTTTCAACTGATTAGAAGGCCCCCATGCAGAAATGGTTTGAATGTTCGCGTCTACTCCTGCCTGAGAGCGACCACCGGATCGATCTTCAGAGCCCTCCGTGCTGGTAGATAACATGAAATGTACGCAGCAAAGGTCAGGACCAGTGCCACTGCCAGGTAGGTCAATGGATCACCTGCCCTTATGCCGAACAGCAGGCTGGCCATCAGGCGTGAGAGGAGTAGAGCACCGATGATCCCCATCACTACTCCGATGAGTGTCGGTCTCATTCCACCGCGGATGATGTGTCCGAGCACCTGTCTCCTGTTCGCGCCGAGTGCCACACGGATACCGATCTCAGCCGTCTGGCTCGTAACAGAGTAAGACTGCACCCCGAAGATCCCGGCCAGGGCCAGAAGGAGCGCTACTCCCGAGAAGATCGTCAACAGCAGCATGTTGAACCGGCGCGCGGCCACAGAGAGACCCACCATCTCATCCATGTTGGTGATGTTCGAGATCGGCAGGTCGGGATGGATATCGGCAAGGATCGCACGCAGATCTGGCACGATCGCCTCAGGCGCGGCGGTGGTGTGGATGACGAGGTGCATCGGCGACCAGGCTGCAGCAAGATAAGGAACATACGTAGCCAATGTGGGACCATCAGCGAGTCCGCGTTCGGTCATGTTGCCGACCACACCGATCACCTCCGCCGGCCGGTCACCCTGCCCCTTCCAGAGGAGTGCTGTACGGCCGATCGGATCCTCTCCCGGCCACATCTCGTCAGCCAGTCGTTCACTGATGATCACCCGCCACGGCTCAGCGATCCGCTCGTCCTCGTTGAATGTCCGACCCCGGATCAGCGGGATTCCGATCGATTCGAAATAATCGGGCGTTATCATCCGCCAGCTGGCCCACGGTATATCAGCTTCTGCTTCCGGGGGATGTCCCTGCGGCAGAATCCCCATACCGGTACTGCCGTCGATGAGCGGCCGGACATTCACCGCGGCGGCAGAGAGTACCTGCGGAATCGCTTTGATCCGGTCTAGATAGTCATTCCGTATCGTGCTGTGTCGGTCGCCGTCCATGTCATCTGGGATGGTTACCGAGAAGACGAGGCGGTTCTCAGTAGCGAATCCCTGATCCACTCCCAGCAATTCGCTGAAACTGCGCACCAGCAGCCCTGCCCCGATCAGCAGGATCAGGGAGAGAGCGACCTCAGCACCGACCAGAATGTTTCTGAGACGTTTGGCCGAACGTGATCCGGTAGATGAACGGTCACCTGAACGCAGTGCTGTGGCGGAACTGGCGTAGGGGATCTGCAGAGCTGGTATGAGTCCTGAGATCACTCCTGCAAGAAGTCCGATCAGGGCCGTGAAACCGAGCACTGTTCCGTTGAGTCCGATATCGGCGATCCTCGGTATACCGGCAGGTTCAAGGACCTGGATAAGCCTCACTGCACCACTGGCGAGCAGGAGCCCGAGGCCTGATCCGATGATGCCCAGGAGCAGACTCTCGGTGATCACCTGTCGGATGATCCGGGAACGACCGGCACCAAGAGCGGCGCGCAGCGCCATCTCCCGGTGGCGAGCCGTCGCCCGGGCCATGAGCAGGTTGGCGATGTTCACACAGGCGATCAGCAGAAGCAGTCCGACGGCAGCAAAGAGGACCGTAAGCGCCAGCCGCAGATTGTCATCGGCCACCCATTCACTCGACGATCCCATGGCTATCCCGATACCTTCCAGTTGCTCGGGATAGGTCTCGGCAAGCTGTCCGGCGATCGAGTTCAGATCGGCAAGAGCTGTATCAAATGCCACTCCGGGTGAGAGGCGACCGATCACGGCTACTTCGAAACTACTCCTGGTCGCGTCAGGGTTCCGGACGTAGGGGATGAAGACATCACCAAAGTCCAACCACGGTTCACCCCGGGGGAGCACACCGACGATCGTATAACTTCTTCCATCCAGCATCAGTGCCTGATCGAGGACCCTGATGTCACCACCGTAATGGGACTGCCAGAAACTGTGCCCAAGCATGGCCACCTGGGTGTCCTGGCCAGGATCATCCTCACCAGCCAGAAGAGTGCGCCCCATCACCGGCTGTACTCCAAGGATCGTGAAGAAACCGGCCGATACCCGTCCGGCACTTATCCGTTCGGGGAACTCACTGCCGGTGAGGTTCATGCTCGCTCCTGAGAACAGTCCGAGATCCTCGAAGGTCCGATTCATCTCCTTGAGATCCCAGAAGTTCCCCGGGGCGACCGAGGCGCGATCCCAGCCGCGATCGACCCTTGATTCCCATACCTGCACCAGGCGGTCGGGTTCCTCGAAGGGAAGCGGCTGCAGCAGGACGGTGTGTACCACGCTGAAGATGGCTGAGTTGGCTCCGATACCGAGAGCCAGAGTGATGAGAGCCACGGCGGTGAAATCAGGCCGCTTGCGAAGTGTTCTCAGCGCGAACCTGAGATCCTGGAATAGATCGTGCATGTTCATCCTGTTGGTCTGCGTTCTGATTGAAATCGGACCGATATACTGTGTACGGAATGAATCAGGTACTGGTTCGGTCCGACTGATAAATCAATCGACCAGATCAGCGGCAGCCAACGAAACGCACCGCGCTCATGGTATCGTTCAGTGTCTGTTCAAGACGCTCCAGAGTGATGTCGATATCTTCCTCGGAGAGATCAGGACCGAGGGAGAATCGTACCGAGCAGTGGGCATCATCCACACTCAGACCGATGGCGAGCAATACGTGGGAGGGATCGGGATCACCCGACTTGCAGGCTGATCCGGAGGAGAAGAAAACTCCAAGCGGATCCAGGGCCAGGACGAGTGATTCACCTCTGATGCCGGGCAGGGTCATATTCAGCGTGTTCGGCAGGCATGAGGTCGCAGAACCATTCCGTTTCGCCTCCGGCACCAGATCGAGAACTCCCTCTTCCAGCCGATCCCGCAGTCGTTCGACTTCATTCATCGCATCAGCGTAGAGACGCCGCTGCGCAAGTTCACCGGCTTTCCCGAAACCGATGATCCCGGCCACATTCTCGGTGCCGGCGCGCATGCCCCGCTCCTGTCCTCCCCCATGCACCAGTGGAGAGAGTTCCACACCGGCCCGGATGTACAGTGCTCCAACACCTTTCGGCCCCTGGATCTTGTGGGCAGAGAACGATGCCATATCGACACCCAGCCCATCCATGTCGAGCGGGACCTTCCCCAGCGCCTGGACAGCGTCTGTATGGAATGGCACACCCTTCTCCCGTGCGATCGCTGACATCCGCGAGATCGGCTGCACCGAACCGACTTCGTTGTTGGCGAACATGATCGTGGCCAGGGTGGTATCAGAACGCAGGGCGTCACTGAAGGCTTCAGGATCGATCAAACCGTCCCGACCCACCGGCAGACGGGTGATCTCGTATCCTGCCGACTCGAGTGCGAGGCAGGTCTGCAATACCGCCGGATGTTCGATCGTGGAGGTGATGATGTGCCGTCCACGGGGCACGGCAAGCGCCATACCCTTGATCGCCATGTTGTTCGCTTCAGAACCACTTCCGGTGAAAGTGATCCTGCGAGCGGTGCAGCCCACCAACTGCGCGACCGTGCGCCTGGCCCTTTCCACAGCGGCCTTCACGTGACTGCCCTTCTGGTAGATGCTCGAGGGATTACCCCAACTGTCCTCCGCGAGCGCGGGAAGCATGGCTTCCAGCACTTCTGGGTGGATCGCGGTAGTAGCGTTGTGGTCGAGATAGATCATCCGTGGTGGTTCGGAGGGTTTGAGACTCTCATCCTCTGCTTCCAGATCATCATGTTCACCACCCTGGATGATCGACGACGCGGAGCCTGCTCCTACCTTATCGATCTCACAGAGCAGGGACTTGTAGACCGGGAAGCCGCTGATGGGATCGTGGCGCTGAAGATCGGTCAGGTCGTTGACGTTGCACTCCTGCCAGGCCTTCGAGCCGAGCGGTCCTCCACCCCCCTGGCTGGCGTCCACTGCCCCGCGAACCATGTTCTCTGTCACCATGGCCCGATACCGGACCCGTCCCCGCGGCGAGACGACCTCCACCAGATCCCCCTCCCCGATCCCGCGATCGGCGGCATCAAGGTGGTTCATGCTCACGGTAGGATCCGGATGCTTCTCCCTGAGACCTGATACACCGTGATGCTGGCTGCGGAAGTCGAAGGGGGTGCGTCCGCCGGTGTTGAGCACCAGTGGAAACCGCTCCGCAAGCTCCCGGTTGGCCAGCGGCCCCTCGGCCGGTTCGGTGTAGACCGGCAACGGATCATACCCGTGTTCGGCCAGGATCGAGGATGCGATCTCGAATTTCCCGCTCGGGGTATCGAATCCCGGCTTCCCGTCCCGCCGGAGCCGTCCTTTCTCCCACTTCCTGTATTCCATCATGACCGTCGGGACCTGGACCGAACCTCCTGCCTCGCGGACTTCAGCCACTGTCCAGGGAGAGTCTTCGAGCGCCCGCTCGAGGATCTCCTCTTCATTCCGTGGGTAGAGATGACCATAGCCCAGACGATCGGCCAGCTCGGTCAGGATCAGGAAATCGTTCCTGGCCTCACTCACCGGTTCGATCAGTTTCTCCCTGATCTTGAAGAGTGGACCGTACCGCATGAAGGAAGTGATCTCGAACATCGTCGTCGCCGGGAGCACGATGTCGGCATAAGCGGCATCGGCGGTGAGATACCTGTCGACGGTCACCAGAAAGTCGAGCGCCCCGAGTGTTTCGCGCCACACTTCGGGCCGTGGCCATGAAGTGATGATCGAGCCCCCCAGGATGATGAGGGCCCTGATCTGATAGGGAACCCCCCGCAATACTGCGTCGGGTAACGCTATGGCGTGTGATTCCCCTCGATACTCGCTGTAGATCGGGAACCGGTCACGTCCAGGAGCCTTGCGTGGATCGGGATTGGGGATCAGGTGGCTCCGGTTCTGCGGGAACTGGTTCTCCTTCATCTGAAAGACGAGCCCACCGGGAACATCGAGCTGTCCCGCCAGCGCCCAGAGGACGAACACGGCCCGGATCGCCTGGACACCGCTGTCGGAGTACTCGAGTCCTGTGTACATGACCGGAGAGGCGCCGCGCGCCGCGGCGAGGCGCCGGGCCAGATCCACGACCGTCGCCGCCGGCACACCGGTTATCGATTCCACAACCTCCGGCCGGTAGTGCTGTGTCATCTGGCTCAGTTCCCCGAACCCGACCGTCCAGTCGCGCACAAAGCCCTCGTCGTACAGCTCTTCCTCGATGAGGACGTTGATCATGCCCAGGGCAAGGGCGCCGTCGGTGCCCGGCCGTATCCCGATCCATTCGGCGTCAGTCTGTCTGGCAGTCGCTGTACGTCGGGGATCGATGGCCACCACATCCGCTCCCCGCTCCCGTGCCCTCAGGACGCGATGGTGGAGCGATGGAGGTGAGTCGGTAGCGGGATTGGCTCCCCACAGCACAATCAGTTCCGACTGATCGACATCAGTGTCCATGGTAATGAGCATCTCCCCCATGGTCACGTGGGGGGCGATCATGGCGAAGGAGACGTAACAGAGGGCGCCCACTCCGAGGGTATTGGGTGAACCGAAGGGGAAGAGGATGTTCGAGGCGCTCGAGACTGCCGCCTCCGCCGGCTGCAGCAGGTCGCACATGGCCATGTCGAAACTGCCGCGACCGGTGTAGATGGCGATTACCTCCGGGCCGTATTCCGCCTTGAGGCTGGTGAACCGTTCGCTGATGGTCTCATACGCCTCATCCCAGCTTATCGGTTCGAACTCGAGAGAACCTTTCGGACCCGCTCGTCTCAACGGGGTCTGTATACGGTCGGGATCATGGACGATCTGAGGAGCGTGCTGGCCGATGGTGCAGATCATCCCCAGTGGGTGGTCAGGCTGCGGTTCGATATCAACCAGCCGACCATTCTCGAGGGTGATCCGGACCCAGCAGCCGGCGGGACAGATCCCGCACAGCCCATCCCGGGTCTCGCGCTTCACCTCGCTCGGCCCATCCTGTTCAGTCACCCGGTCTCACCTTCCGGAGCAGCAGGAGCGCGAACCAATCCCTCTCGTCGGTGTAAACCGCCTGACTCTGGAGGCCGAAGCGTTCGAGAGAACGTTCCAGGTCGGGGAGGATAAACTTGCGACTGATCTCAAGCAGCACCCGGTCACCGGTATCGAAGGAGAAGGACTCGCCGGCAGGATCCACCCGGATCTCCTGCGGAGCGGTGAACCGGGCGTACAACTCAACCTGGTTCTCCTGCTCATTCCATATTGCTTCATGCTCTACCGCATCCAGATCGA
>JALGVQ010000014.1 GCA_025774615.1 bacterium | reverse complement strand
CAATCTGCCGCCGAGGAGTTCCCAGTTTCCGTAGTGACCGGCGACATACACCACGCCCCTGCCCTCCTGCATGGCCTGTCGGCAGAGTGCCTCGCTATCCGGGTCGAACTGGATTCGTGCGAGAGCCTTCTCCCTCTTCTGGAATCGCACCCGGAGCAGGTCCATGACAACCACCATCAGGTTTGCCATGGCCGCCCGGCCGATCTGCCTGCGTTCAGCCAGCGTTTTTTCAGGAAAGGCGTCTTCCAGATTTTTCAGCGTCAGAGAACGGCCGATGCGCAGAACACCAAAGGCGATGGTACCGGCCATCTTCATGAGAAGGGCCGCCACTGGACGGGGCAGGATCGCCACCACTACCCCCAGCAATCTGATGAAGAGGTAGGTGAGGAACTGCGTCAGCTTATGCCATGATCTGGTTTCATCCATCGGTTCGAACCTGTCCGGCGATCACCCCGCCGCCCAGAACGATCTCACCATCATACACTACTGCCGACTGGCCGGGTGTAATCGATCTCTGCGGCTCATCGAAGACCACCCGGAATGCACCCTCCCCCTCCGGAGAGATGAGAGCAGGCGCAGAATCACCACCATACCTGATCCTGACTTCAGCCCGGATCGGTTCCCGGAGAGAGGTGATCGATACCCAGTTTACGTCTGTCACCCGCAGTTCATTCGACAGAAGTCCGCTTCCATCACCCATGACGACCATTCGCTTCTCCGGTTCCAGCCTCTCCACATAGAGCGGCTGTCCGCCTGCGATCCCCAGCCCATGCCGCTGGCCTATAGTATAACGTGCCACTCCGCCATGCCTGCCGAGAACGTTCCCCTCATGGTCGATGATGTCTCCCGGTTCCAGGGCACGGGCAAGATCCCGGCGTCCTTCCCGGTCCGCTCTCTGTTCGAGAAAGACCCGGTAATCATCGCCGATGATAAAACAGATATCCTGACTGTCGGGAACGCCGGCAGCCTTCAGGCCCAGGCGCGCTGCGAGTACCCGCACCTCTGCTTTCGTCATTTCCCCGATCGGTAGAAGGGTGGTCTGAAGCAAGCGCCCGGGGATTCCCCAGAGCGCGTATGACTGGTCTTTGAGCGGATCGATACCTGCGGCCAGACCCCAGGTTTCCTCCCCGGTCCTGATCACGCGCGCATAGTGCCCGGTCGCGAAATAATCGGCGCCGAACTCCTCTGCCTTCTCACGGAGGAACCCCCACTTCAGCCAGGTATTGCATCTCACACACGGATTCGGAGTACGCCCGGCGGCATATTCCATTTCGAAGTCCCTTATCACCATCGCTTCGAACTCACAGCGTCCGTCGATGACGTGATGACGCCCCCCGGCCTTCAAGGCCGCCTGACGGGCCCGCGCGACCATATCAGCCGATCCGCAGCAACGATTCTTCGAGACCGCCTCACTGCTTCCCCGTTCCCCTTCATCATGCAGGAGAAGCGTGAACCCGGTCACTTCGTAACCCTGTTCCGCCAGCAGCAGCGCCGTGAGGCTCGAGTCAACCCCTCCGCTCATGGCAACAGCCACTCTCCCGCGTTCTTTCTTCGCTCCTCTGCTCACCATCTCTCTTTCATCCCTCTTCTCGAACCGGTATCCCCGCTTCCTGTTCCTGTTGATGGAGCCCGTTACCGAACCGTTCGAGAATCCAGTCACGGATCGTCTCCAGAACTAGAGGAGACATCGTCTCTTCGATCAGGGCGTACTCGGCCGGACTCCCCGACCCGGCGGTCTGGAAGAGGTGGTTGAGTCCGGGAAATTCCCTGATGGTGATATCGGTATTGCCGGCCTCGCCGAGTGCAATCGCTATCTCGGGCAGGTTCTGGGAGGGCGGAACCTGCAGGTCGAGTCCACCATTGATGGCCAGCACGGGGACGGTGACCTGTCGCAGGACGGTGCGGGGATCGAATCCGAGGAAATAGCGGAACCAGGGAAGGAGCACCTGGATGGTCGCCTGCGTGATCTGCTGCTCCCTGATCTCGGGGGTGATCGCCTGCTGTTCCAGATCGGAAAGTCGGGCGAACTGCACGTCTATCAGATCGGTGACCGCCTCCCGAACGGTGAGACTGTCGGCACCTGTTCTGGCCAGTCCGAGAGCCTTCTGCTGAGCAGTGAACTGGGCCTCGAGCTGATCCGATGTCGCACCGGAAGCCTTCGTGATGAGTCGGGTCTGTTCGAGCAGGATTTCCTCTCCCGTTACCCCTGTACCGGCCAGCAGGACGATGAACGCCACATCGTGTGATTCAGCGGCCGCCATCGGCGCGATCATCCCCCCCTCACTGTGCCCGATCAGACCAACCTTCAGGGGATTGATCCCGGGGTGTGAGATAAGGAAATCCACTCCGCTCAGAACATCTCGCATGAAATCCGCCGATGTCGCCGAACGGGAACCGGCGCTCGATCCCCCCACTCCCCGGTCATCGACTCTGAGCACGGCTATACCGGCTCTGGTGAGCACATCGGCGATCAGCAGGAACGGTTTATGGTTGAAGATCTCCTCGTTTCGGTCCTGGGCTCCACTGCCGGTGATCAGAAGGGCTGCCGGGAAGGGACCATCCCCTGGCGGCAGTGTCAGGGTACCTGCCAGCGTGATCTCTCCGTTCTGATAGCTGACCTCTTCCTCACGATAGGGGAAGGGCGGCAGCGGTTCCTGCGGCCTGGACGGGGGGCCAATCTCCTCGCGACCGAGCCAGAAGGGGAAAGTGAATCCGCTCTGTGAAAGATTCCCCTCGATCCTTCCATCCGACAGCGATCCTGCCCAGACCGGATCGCCCGGCACTCCCTCCAGTGCGAATTCGATGGACACGCCCTCGATCCGGATGCCGGAAAGTGGCAGATCGTGAGCGTTCTGGGCAGGGATGTCCATCGTCCCCGACCAGGCATCCTCCGTCAGGGTCAGATCGATCATGAAGGTCATCTCGGTACCCTGGAGATCGATAGTGCCTTCCCAGTGTCCGGCGAATTCTGCCGGTGCCTGCCATGCCACTACCCGCAGGGGCTGAAGGAGGAGCAGAAGCAGGACCGGGAATCCCCGGAACAGGATGCCCGGGCGCACGCGGATGATCTGGAACATCTTTCATTCTCCTTATCGATCAGAGGAACTTTCACCGATTCCTCTGTATCGTATACTCTGTTTCCTGCCTGAGGCCACTACCAGTTAAAGGAGAGAATCCTTGCCAAGTGCAATCCTTCCCCACGCATCCCGATCAGCCATCTCCATCGCGGTGACCGCGATCATGATGACCGGATTCAGTCCGACCTCCACACAAGCCCAGACCGGCGCCGTACTTGATACGGTCCGCTCATTCGTGCAGGGTGAACTCGAAGAGCAGCATATTCCCGGGCTCTCGGTAGCAGTCGTAGTGAACGATCAGCTCATCTGGTCTGAAGGGTTCGGATACGCCGACCTCGAGGCGGGAGACCGGGCGACCGGATCGACGATCTACCGGATCGGGAGCGTGAGCAAGCCGGTGGTCGGGACGGCCCTCATGCAGCTGGTCGAAGAGGGGCGTGTCGACCTCGATGCCGATATCCGGACATATATCCCTGAATTCCCGCGCAAACGCTGGACAGTCACCATCCGGCATCTGATGACCCACACCTCCGGTATCAGACATTACCGGGGAGATGAATTCCTTAGCCTGCACCACTACGACGATCTCGTCGAACCGATGAAGATTTTCTCGGCCGACACCTTGCTCTTTGAACCGGGCACCCGGTTCAGCTACAGCACCTACGGGTTCAACCTGGTCGCCAATGTGGTGGAGAACGTAAGCGGTATGCCGATCGGGGAATACATGCGGACCCACGTCTACGAGCCGGCGTGGATGAACAGTACCGGTCTGGAGGACCTGACCGCGATCCAGCAGGGCCGCGCGAAGTGGTACTCGACCAGAGGAGGAGAGTGGATCAACGAACCGTACGTCGATCTCAGCAACAAGTACGCGGGCGGCGGCATCACCTCCACCGTTGAGGATCTCTGTCGCCTCCATATCGCGTACGCCGCGGGCCGGCTCCTGCAGCCCCGGACCATCGAACAGATGTACACCAACCAGCCGATGGCCGACGGCACACCCGGCCAGTATGGCTTGAGCTGGCGGGTTGGCCAGGCGCGGCTTCCCGGCGGCAGGAGCGCGCGGACGGTTCAGCATTCAGGAGGGAGTGTCGGAGCAAACACCCTCTTCATCCGGTTCCCCGACCAGAGGTTCGCGATCGCGGTCGTGGCGAACCATGGCGCCAATCTTTCACGGATCACGAATGGTGTAATCAACCTCTTCTACCTGGCCGGGGCATTTGGAGGTGACCGATGAGAACCCGACACGACAATCGACATGTTCCCGCGAAACTCTACCCGCGACTGCTCCTGTCCCTCCCTCTCCTCCTTGTCATTCCCCTCCTTATTCCCCTCCTTCTATCTGGTTGCGGCACCTCAGACCAGAAGATGGTCGAACAGGCCGAACTCGACGCGATCAGTGAGATCGAGGCGATCCTGAACATGCAGAGTGATGACTGGAGTCGGGGAGATGTGGAGGCCTTCACCAGTGTCTACTCCCAGGACTGCACCTATATCTCGGCCACTGCCGGCCTGGTGCAGGGCAGGGACCTCGACATCCTGGAGATACGGCCGGCCTACGTGACCATGAAACAGCTCTTCGGCGTGATCGAGTCTGAGGGGATCGGGGGGATGTCGATCGTGGCGCGCTGGACCCTCACCTACCCGGATCAGGAACCGTCTACCGGCCTCACACTGATCGTATTCCGGAGGATCGCCGGGGAGTGGCAGATAGTGCAGGACGCGTCGATGTAACCCTCAGAACTCCCAGCGGATGCCGATGAAGGGGACCACGACCGAGGTGCGGGAACTGTACACATCATAGGTGACATCACCATCAACCCGCTGGACCGATCCTTTCCTGAGATAGTCGGCATGGGATCCCGCCAGGTACCGGGCCCCGCATTCAAGGATGAGTCCCGACCGCTCCTTCCGGTGTTTCCCTCCCTCATCTGTCTCCTCCCGGTGCTTCCTGATCCGGATTGAAGCACCGGCTCCCACACCATAACTGAAGGCGTGATCTGAAAGGTTGGTCGACTTCGGGATCGGATACCCCTCGGCATATCCCACATTCACAATGTGGCTGTCGGTGTAGAAGTATTTGAATCCTACCAGCCCCTCCACAAAGAACCGCAGATCATCGCGAGTCGTCAGCCAGCGCACGAAGAGGTGGGCCTGCATGATGTTGTTCCAGATGGTATGCCGGACCGTGAAGTCGGGTGTAGCGGTGTTGTACGGCTCCTGACTGTTCTCGTACCCATAGACGAGGAACCCGAGTTCCCCGCCGACCATGACCGGAAGATCCCTGATCCAGGTCGCGAGGGATACCGCGGCTCCGATCCCGTTCTCCGGCACATTATCACGGAACGCCCCGACCGGGATGGCGAACGCCGGATCGACAGAAAACTCGAGGGTGGTCTGTCCCGACACCGCGCCGGAGGTCAAGCAGAGGTAGAAAAGAACGGCAGCTCCCGCCTGTCTCCATACCCCCCTGTTCACCGGAAGGTCGCCCTCAATCCGATCATCGGATGGATGACATCGGTGAACTGAATGTTCCCATCCACCCGCTCGATCGAACCCTTCTTCAGATAGTCGGCCTCGGAGCCGAGCAGGTAGCGAAGCCCGATATCGAGCTGAAGCGCCACCGGCCGCTCCCGGCCCTTATCGGAATCCCAACGGTCCTCCCAGAGATTGATGGCGATGCCGAAACCGACTCCGCGTGAGAAGGCGATGTCCCCCAGGTTGGTCGAATGGGCGATCGGGTCATCATCGGAATGCCAGACATTCCTGATCTCGGTCAGGGTGAAGAGGTATTTGAAACCGATGAGCGCGTCGAAGTACGGCCGGACACTCCCGACACCCGGCTGAAGACGCAGGAAGAGGTGACCATTCAGGATATTGTTCGTGGTGATCACCCTTACTTCCACCTCCTGGATGGTGGTTGAGAAGGCCTCTCTCCTGCTCTCCCGACCATGTATCAGGAACCCAAGCTCAGCTCCCAGGAAGAGAGGGCTCCGCGGCAGCTGGATGCCACCGACAAGATCGATCCCGAATCCGGTACCGGGCACATGATCGCTGAATTCACCGCTGGGAAAACCGAGCGTGAAAGCGATCGATGCCTCAGGTACTGCCTGTGCGTCAGTCGAGGATGGCACCAGCAGTACGAGGAAAGCGATAACCGGAAGGGCGTTCCAGATGGTATGTGAACCAGTCGAGTGGATGCTGTACATGATGTTGCTCCTCCACCCCTCTCTGAGTGGAGCAGGTGCGAGCCTGCACTGAGTTGATACGATATTTTTCCGACACGGTTTCATGGAGATTGCCTGCTCTTCGATCAGCGAAGAGGTCCGAGACTCCAGCCCAGGGCCAGCAGGTGACTGGAACCGAGCAGTCCTCCAGACCGGTAGACCCAGGAAACGCGCCACTCGGAGAACCACAATGCCAGTCCTGCCGTCAGACCCGCGTCCGAGAGAGTGTTGTCAGAGACCACACCACCCACATCTCCCTGAATGAAACCTATCCTGAGAGCCGCGTTCTCTGTCGGCAGCCATTCTACACCGGAACTCCAGCCCACAGTGCGGTCACCCGCCCTGTAGAGGATCTCGGTCGAGGCCTCCCAGCGATCCCCACCGAAAGGAACGCCCAGCCCTGCCCTGAGTCGGGGGGGGATTCGGGTTCCCGATTTCACTCCATAGGCGGAGATCACGGAGCCGAGGTTCGATATCCCGCCACGCACCTGCAACACACCTATCTCCTGACGTACACCGAGGGAGGCGGAGAGCCCGAAGGCTCTCAGATCATCGAGCTGGCCGTAGAGGAGGGTGATGCCGGCGCCGATCGTGGTGCCTCCATCCTGGAGCAGGACCCTCGAACCGGAAAGATTCAGATCTGACGGCGTGAATGATCCTCCGAAAAGTCCGAGACGATCATCCATACCGGTACGGAACTGTGACCCGTACGAAAGCGTAGAGAGCACAAACACAATCGGTCTGCCGCCCACACGGAATCGTCCTCCCACCGAGGCCCATGACAGATCGAGGATATGTGAACCACCGGCGAGTTCCAGAGCGGGTCCCTCTCCAATCGCGACCGTCGGATCGATACCCGCCGCCAGCAGATCACCGCTGAACACCTGTCCGCCGAGCGCTCCACCCCGGGGAAAGGGCACCAGGTCAGCCAGTGGAAAGGAATTCTGGGCGTGGACAGTTCCCGAAGAGAGGAGCGTCGCCGTCAGCAGGAAGAGGAGGAGAGATGACGACTTCCCTGAGCTGTTCCCTTTTCGCATCCGATCCATGAATTATTACCTCAGAGTTCGTACTGCTTGATCTTGTACCTGATAGCTCTCGTACTCAATCCAAGGACTTCCGCGGCCCGGGTACGATTCCCATCCACCTGTTCAAGGGTCCGCCTTAATATCTTCTTTTCAGCGCGATCGAGCTGTTCCTTCATGGAGAGGGACGTCCCGGCCTCATCAGCCGTTTCTGTCCGCTCCCAGGCCGAGGTCTCCAGGATATTCAGATGATCCTCCGAAATAACATCCCCGTCAGCAGTGATGATAGCGCTCTCGATGGCATTCTCAAGTTCTCTCACATTACCCGGCCAGTCATACTCCACGAGTTCATCGAGTGCGCCCTGGGTGATACTTCGGGGAGCGCCGGGATGATCGGTGGAGAATGCCTTCATGAAATGAGTCACCAGCGCGGTGATATCCTCTGGTCGTTCGCGAAGGGGGGGGATGTGTATGGGTATCACATTCAGCCGGTAATAGAGGTCCTCCCGGAACTCACCCCTGTCCACCATCGCTTTCAGATCCTGATTCGTGGCAGCGACCACCCGCACATCCACTTCGACATTCCGATTACCGCCCACACGCTGGAACGAGCGCTCCTGCAGAACCCTCAATAGTTTGCCCTGCAGGTCGGGGCTGAGAAGACTGATCTCGTCAAGGAAGATCGTCCCGCCGTCTGCGACCTCAAATTTTCCTTTCTGGGTCCGGTAGGCTCCAGTGAAAGCGCCTTTCTCGTGACCGAAGAGTTCCGATTCGATGAGCGTCGCCGGAATGGAGGCACAGTTCACCTCCACCATCGACTCCTTCTCCCGGGGGCTGTTATAGTGGATGGCCCGGGCGATCAGTTCCTTGCCGGTCCCTGATTCCCCTTCGATCAGTACGGTTGCGCTGGTTGGCGCGACTTTACGGATCTTGCGGAAGATGTTCTGCATCACACCCGAAACGGAGATGATGTTCTCGAACGCGTACCGCTCTGATACCATACCCCGCAATTCGAGGTTCTCAAGGAGCAGTTCCCGTGAGCGGAGCGCCTTGCCGAGTACAACGAGCAGTTCCTCTATATCCACCGGCTTGGTGAGGTAGTCGAATACACCGTCCTTCATAGCATTTACCGCTGTATCAACTGTTCCAAACGCCGTCATGACGATGATCTGGGTCTCCGGAAACCCCTCCCGGACCTTTCTGCTCAATTCGAGCCCGGTGAGATGAGGCATCTTCAGGTCGGTAAGCAGCACATCGACATCCCCGTGGGAGACCATCAGTTCATACGCCTCCCGGCCGTCGGCGGCTATCAGGACCTCATGATCTTCCCGGGCGATGATCGTCTCGAGCCCCTGCAGAGTATTGAGGTCGTCTTCCGCGATAAGGATCTTCGCCATCTCACTCCCCCTCCGGGGCAGGTTCATTTACGACCGGTGTCAGAGGTGGTCCCGGTGACAGGGAAATCAAAACCGTCGTGCCCTCTCCGGGCCTGCTGTTAAGACTTATCTGCCCACCGTGTTCGAATACGATACGGTACGCTATCGAGAGCCCCAGCCCGGAACCGGAATCACGTGACGTGAAGTAGAAATCGAATACATTCGGCAGATCATCTTCGGGGATCCCCTCACCGGTGTCGGTCACCTCGATCAGGATCCAGCCGCTCCCCCGCTCTTCATTCTTCCTGGTCCTCACCAGGAGGGTACCGCCGGTGGGCATTGCCTGAAGCGCGTTCAAGACAACATTCAGGACCGCCTGAGTGATCCGGTTCCTGTCGACCTCCACCATCGGCAGTCCCGATTCAAGATCGGTGACCAGTTCGACACCCTGGGCTGAGGCAGTACCCTTCTGAAGATGGACGAGATCATCAAGCAGAATGTTCATGTCTGTACGGACCGGACTCAGGGCAGGCGGTCGGGAGATCGTCTGGAATTCCCGCACCAGGTTCTCGAGCCGAAGGATCTCTCCGGAGATCACATCGAGGTATTCCTGATCCTCCTGGCCGATCCGTTCCCGGAGAAGATGGAGGTTGATCTGCATTGCGTTGAGCGGGTTCCGGATCTCATGCGCGACGACAGAAGAGAACTTCGCCAGGGTATCGAGATGTTCGACCCGTCGGAGCCGCAGCTGGATCTGGGAGAGCTGGTCCGCCATCAGGTTGAACTCAGTGGCAAGAGTTCCCAGTTCATCGTGTCCGGCGACCGGGATCTTGTAGGAAAGATCCCCCTGACTCAGCCGGTTGGCTCCTTCAACGAGCGCCCCGATCGGGGTTACAAGCCGTCGTGTGTAGACAAGGGTCGAAATCAGCGCGAGCGCGATCCCGACAAGGATCACGATCAGTACCTGGATACGCATCCGATCGGATGTATCACTCACTTCCGTTGTCGGACGATGGATCACCAGGACCCAGTGCAGTCCTGAAGCGGAAGCGATGTTGGCCCAGTGAGCCGTCATCACCACATCCGGCCTGTCACCCTCCGAGATCAGATCAGTCACCGGCGCAGGGGCTATTTCAACCAGTGGAGTCTCGAGGGCATTCTGTACAGATGTGAGATCGGCATAGTTGGTCTTCGCATACACCAGGGCGGTACTGGCATGGGCGATCAGGAGTCCCTGGGCGTCGGTGAGAAAAGCGCGTCCACGCTCCCCAATAGTGATGTTGGCAACCAGTTCCCGGATCTCATTGGCATCCACAACCGCGACCACGGCACCAACGAGCTCATCAAAGCTGCTTGTGATCGGCACGGCCATGACCATGCTGAAGGTCCCGCCCACCTCCTGCCTCAGTTCACGCGCGGCGATCATCTGAGTGGAGTCGAGGATCGAACCGGCCAGACCCTCTTCCAGTGGAGAGAGTGGTTCGGCCGAGAAGTCGGTAGTGGCAACGAGCGTCCGCAGTGTATCGACAACGCCGAGACGGCTGAAAAGGCTATACGCTTTTTTCGCCATGGCCTGATTGAGCCAGTTCTCGCTCATCTCAGGTCTTAGCGCCCCTGTTTCCGGGTCTGTCCAGGCCTGACCGAGCGCGAACGCTATTCCGCCGAGCCGGTCCTCCACATCGGTGATGAAGCGTTGTATCTGTCCACTGACCTGGGTGGTGATCTCCGTGCTCTCCCTGTTCAGCGTTTCTTCGATCGACCCGTCAGTGATGCTGACCAGAAGGAGTCCGAGGACAACGATCGGCACCGTCACCAGCACGAGATGGTGGAAAAAGAGCCGCTGAAAAAGCCCGCCCACCAGGGGAAGGCGCTGGCCCGGCTGCGGCTGCAGGGAGGTCGCGGCCATTACTTCAACCGCCAGTCACTCATCGGGGCGAGACGTCCCCCGATCGGGCCAAGCTGTTCGACATCGAGGAAGAGGTTGTTGAAGAAATAATACTGGTTGGCCTGAAAAAAGAGGGGGAGCATCGGCACCTCAAGGAAGAGAAGACCGATAAAGGTTCTGATATAGGGTCGCCTGTTGTACTCAGGCCGGACTCCCTGCAGTCTGGCCAGCGCGCCCTGGACCGCTGTGTCGAAATCTTCATTCACGTACCGGGTGAAATTCAGACCGCTGCGAGCATTCACGGAGATGAAGAGACGCTGGAAGTAATCGACCGTCGGAGGGAGGGTCATCTCCGATATGGCCAGGTCGTAATCCCCTGTCTCGATCCGTTTGCGCAATTCCTGGGGCGACAGAGGAGTCACCTCGATCTGGAGTTCCAGGTTTCCCAGGTCGTTCAGGATCCCGCGAGCGAGCGTCTCATAGTGGCTGACGTGATCGGGATAGATCAGCTCGAGAGTATACCGTTCGTTCTGTGCATTACGGGGGTAACCAGTCCGGGTGCGATGGATGGCAGTTATATCCCGGATGATCCGCAGCGCGGCCGACCGGGGAGAATACGGCCGGGCCTTCTGTGCCTTCTGACCCAGGCGGGAGTCGGGATGAAGGGGAACATCGGCCAGAACACTCCAGCCTGGTGGTTCGTCCCGAAATTCAAGGTCGGTGCGTTTGATGGCGAATGCCAGCGCCCTCCGCATATTGGGAATGTTCAGCGGTTCCTTCGTGGTGTTGAACGCCAGGTAGAAGAAGTGGTTCGGTTGCGGATAGAACCGTTCGTTCACCATACCGAAAATATCGGTCAGGCCACTTCCTTCCGACTCGCTTCTGATGGTCCCGTACGCTTTATAGGTCGGAAGGCGCACCATCTGGACATCACCGGTGATGAAGGCCTGGATCAGATCCTGGTCCTTCTGATACAGATGGATCGATATCTGCCGGATGTTCGGACGTCCGTCGAAATAATTCCTGTACTCCAGAAGGTGGATGATCTTTCTGGCTGGATCATATTCGAAATTGTAGGCGCCAAGGCCCAGTGCCAGATCGTTTGCCTCGCTCAGTATACTGTTCCAGGGATCATCCGGTGATCCGGGGGCGGCATCGAGGAATCTGCTGTGGAGAGGAGCCGTCGCGGCGATCCGCAGAAGCTGATCCCTCATCCGGCCAGGCATTCGGATGATGATGCTGTTCTCATCACGGTTGATCACAATCTCATCGATATAGGCGAATGCGGGGTCCACCTCCGAGTGTCCGTAACTGGTACTGGCAAGTCGTTTGAAGAGCTCGTAGGTGCGTTTGAAGTGATCGACGGTCAATTCCTCGCCGTCGTGAAAGGTAATGCCACTTTCAAGCTTGAAATGGAACTCGTTGGCCGCCTCACCCTCGATGAATCCACCCTGTGGAATGATCAGTGCCGGTTCCACTACACCCTTCAGGGGAGGAAGGATCAGCCCCGGGCCGTACACCTGTTCCATGATCCAGCGTTCCGGACCGTCGGGAAGCAGCGCCGGCGGCATCGCGATGAAATCCATCGTCGACACGATCCCGATATGGAGTGTGCTCCCGGGACCCTGGCGTTCAGTGGTGAAGATACTCTCTCCGAGATGCCCGGCGGAATCGCTGGTCCCGGCCGGCTGGACCGGGCCGCGGAGCCCGTATCCGGACAGAGCGATAGCGGCCGCGATGAGCGGAACGGTCACCGCGAAGGTACGCGGTCGCTTATGCCCGGTATGCCTGTCCATTTCGACGATCAGTCGACGGTATCCTCATCGGTCACGCTGCTTCGTCGTCCGAATCGGGTCCACTCTTCAGTGTTGAACTGGTCAGTGCGTAAACGATCTGCCCGCTCGAGTTCCTCCTCGCTCATCCGGCCATCCTCCAGTGAGATTCCGAGTTCCCGGGCAAAGCCGGCAGCGAAAGTCGGGGCAAGGTCACCGGCGGAGAGATCGTACCCGAGGAGGGTTGCACAGTCTACCGTGGCCCCCTGCAACTGTGCCATCTCCTTCTCGATATCGGCACCGATGAGATAGCGGGGCAGGCTCACATGCCCGCTGCCGAGCAGGATCGAACCGTGCTGCATGAGCCACCCCCTGCTGCGACACTGGGCTGATCCAACAAGTTTGCGGCCCCCGGCCATCAGTTCATACCGGCCCGCTGAGGAGAAGCAGGGATGCCGCGTCTCCAGGGCCGATCTCTGTTGTCCCGACCGGTCGCCCTCTTCGCTGGAGGCATGCTGCCGCTGGAGATCCACCGTGATACCGGCCTCGGCCAGACCACCAATCAGACCCTCCGCAAGCCACCGGTACGCCGCGGTAATACCTCCCGAGGGAGCTGGCGCAATGACACTGTAGGTGAGTTCATCGGCATGGAGTATGGCCCGTCCGCCGGTCGGGCGACGCACGACTCCATAGCCATCGGCCGCGAGGGTCGCCCAGTCGATCGAATCGTCAGCCTTCTGGTTCGCACCGAGGGAGAGCGCGTGGGGATCCCACCAGAAGAGTCGCAATGTCGGTATCCCCTCTGTTGCAACGGCCGTGTCAAGCAGGGCCCGATCGACAGCCATGTTCCAGTCGGGAGGCCCGGCACCATGGTTGATGAGACGCCATGTGCCATTCACGGCTGACCTGCTCCTTCATCAAGGTCCACGGCCTGGCCGTTATCGTCCACAACACCCAGCTTCTCGAGAGCGGCGTGGGCTGCCTCCTGCTGGGCCTGTTTCTTCGATTCTCCCCTTCCCTCTCCCAGAACCTCCTGGTCGAGCATGACCTGGATGATGAAGGTCTTGTCGTGATCGGGGCCTTTCTCACCCGTGGTCCGATAGATCAGGCGCCCGTTCTTCTTTTTCTGGACGTATTCGAGCAATTTACTCTTGTAGTTGCCGAGTGCCGGATTCCGCGAAACCACCGGGAGTTCGTGGATGAGCAGGTCGACCACGACCATCCTGACCACCTCATATCCACCATCGAGATAGAGCGCGCCGAGCAACGCCTCGAATGCGTCGGCCAGGATACTCGGCCGGGTCCGCCCACCGGTTGCCTCCTCGTTCTCCGAGAGGAGAAGCGCCTCCCCGAGACCGAGTTCACAGGCAGTACGTTCAAGGGTCGGTCTCGATACAAGCAGGGATTTCAGTTCTGTGAGTTCACCTTCCGACTTGCGGGGAAAAAGCCGGAAGAGTTCATGAGCGACCACCAGATCGAGGATCGCGTCTCCGAGGAATTCGAGCCGCTCGTTCGATTCGAGGCGATCCTCACCTCTTACTCCTACAAATGAACGGTGGGAGAGGGCCTCCCGGAGGAGTTCGGTATCATGAAATCGATACCCCAGTTCTCTCTCGAGCGTTCCATCGATCGATCGGGAGGGAACCGGGACAGCAGATTGCCGTCGAAAGAGACGGCGTGGATCAAGCTTCCTCGTGAAATTTCCTCGCCGCGAGAGTCACATTGTGTCCCCCGAAACCGAAACTGTTGCTCAACCCCACCTCCAGCGCCCGCTTCACAGAGGCGTTAGGGGTGTAGTTCAACGTGCAATCGGGGTCCGGATTCTCATAGTTGATTGTGGGTGGTATTTCCCCTTCCTGTAACGTCAGGGTGAGCAGCATGAATTCCAGTGCGCCGCTTGCTCCCAACAGGTGTCCGGTCATCGATTTGGTACTGCTGATCGATAGTGAATCGGCATGATCTCCGAACACGCGCCTGATCGCCTTACTCTCGATCGCATCGTTCAGCGGCGTCGATGTGCCGTGAGCGTTGATATAGTCGATATCCGGGGGATCGAGACCTGCCATCTCGAGGGCGATGCGCATGCTCATCTCACCGCCCGCTCCATTCTCATCGGGGGCCGTCATGTGGTAGGCGTCAGCAGTCATCCCCCCACCAAGGAATTCCGCATAGATCTTAGCTCCCCTGGCCTGGGCGTGTTCCAGCGTTTCCAGAATGATGATGGATGCACCTTCCCCCATCACGAAACCGTCACGCTCGGAATCAAAGGGCCGGCTGGCACGTTCCGGTTCATCATTGCGGGTGCTCATCGCCTTCATTCTGGCGAATCCGGCCGTTGCCAGTGGAGTGATGGGAGCCTCGGTACCTCCGGCCACCATGACATCAGCGTAACCGAGCTGGATCAGATTGAATGAATCCAGGAGTGCGTGTCCTGCCGAGGCGCACGCTGACACCGTTGCGTAGTTCGGCCCCTTCATGCCATGACGGATGCTGAGATCACCAGCTGCCATATCGATGATCATCATCGGCACGAAGAAAGGGCTCACTCTGTTCAGGCCTTTCTCCTGCGCATGCTTCGCCTGATCCTCGAGCATCCGGATCCCTCCGATACCTGAGGCCACCACGACCCCGACACGATAGGGATCCTCAGTTGCCATATCGAGACCGGAGTCCTCCAGAGCTTCACAGCAGGCCACATTGGCAAATTGCAGAAAGAGATCCGACCGGCGGATCTCTTTCTGATCCATCGCCATCGAGGGATCGAAGTCCTTGACCTCACCGGCAATACGTGTCGGTAGATCAGAGGGGTCGAACCGGCTGATGGGACCGAGACCCGACCTGCCCTGAAGTGCGGATCGCCACACTTCAGGTACGGTAAGACCGGTGGGTACTACAGAACCAAGGCCGGTGACCACGACACGGCGTCGCATGGGACCGTCCAGATTCACATTACTGGTTCAAAACAGAATTGAGGTGCGAGATCGCGTCACCGACCGTCGACATCTTCTCTGCTTCTTCATCGGGAATCTCGATATCGAACTCTTCCTCGAAAGCCATGACCAGCTCGACGGTATCGAGGGAGTCGGCTCCCAGATCCTCAACAAACGAAGTGTCAGGTGCGACCTGAGCGGCGTCAACACCCAGCTGCTCCACTATGATGTTCTTGACTCGTTCTTCTACCGTTGCCATCGGTTTTCCTCCCGCGTCCGGTTCACGCGCATGTTAGACGATTGTGCCCCCGCAGGGGCTTCTGTCCAGCCTTTTGAGATAGTGATGTAACAGCCTCCAGGTCAAGCCTTCTATGACCCGAGATCTCCGATGACATTCTGGATACCATCGGGATCGGAAGCGCCGACTGCCCGCGCTCCCTTTACACAACGTTTCAGAAGTCCCTGTAGAACCTGGCCTGGGCCACATTCAACGTATATGGACGATCCCATCCGATCGAGTTCTTCCATCGATTCGACCCAGCGGATGGGATAGACCACCTGGAGCACCAGAAGCTCCCTGATCTCCTCCGGTCTGACAGCCGGACGGGATGTGACGTTGCTCACGACCGGAACATCCGCCTGTCCGACTTCTACCTGTCTCAGGATGTGCCGCAGCGGTTCAACGGCGCCCTCCATGAGTGGAGAGTGGAACGCGCCGTGCACTTTGAGTGATACGACCTTCTTCGCACCCAGCGCGGTGCACTCCTGGCCCGCCTTCTCGACCGCCTTCTTCTCACCCGAGATAACGGTCTGTGCCGGTGTATTGTAATTGGCAGGCTGAACGATACCGGTCGCAGAGGCTTTTTCACACGCCTGCCGCACCTTTTCAGCCTCAAGCCCGATGACCGCGGACATTCCACCCGGATTTAATTCTCCGGCCGCCTGCATCGATTCAGCTCTGACCTTGACCACCATAAGCGCGTCGGTGAAGCTGAGCGCCCCGGCGATCACCAGCGCCGAGAATTCCCCCAGACTGTGTCCAGCGGTAAAATCGGGCCGGATACCTTCTTCAGCCAGAAGCTTCGCGACTGCCACACTGTGCACCATGATGGCAGGTTGCGTGTGCCTGGTCTGGAGCAGTACCTCCTCGGGACCCTTGAACGAGATCTTCGCGATATCATAGCCCAGAGTATCTGAGGCCTCCTGGTAGAGTTCCCTGACGACAGGAGGTCCATTCCGGAAAAGCGTTTCGCCCATACCGACAAACTGGGCCCCCTGACCGGGAAAGAGGAACGCGATCCGTCTCTCACTCATTTCTCAGAGCCTCACGACCAGTGAACCCCACGTGAAGCCACCTCCGAACGCGACCATCACTATCACACTCCCCTCACTGACAATACCCAGTTCCCTGGCTTCATCGAACGCGATCGGGATCGAGGCAGCAGAGGTGTTACCGTATTCCTGCACATTTATGTATACCTTCTCGGGTGGGATATTGATCCTCGAGGTCAACGCCTTGATGATCCGGACATTCGCCTGATGGGGAATGAGCAGATCGACTTCTTCCAACCTGATCCCGGCGATCTCGATCGCTCTTTTCGCGGATGATTCCATCGCCCGCACCGCGGATTTAAACACCTCGGAACCTTCCATGTGGATGAAATGTCGCCTGGCATCTACCGTCTCGTGCGTAGCAGGTTCCCTCGATCCACCTCCCGGCATATTCAGCAAGTGGCTGAGATTCCCGTCAGCCCCAATATATGCGGCGATCACACCCCGTTCTCCATCGCTCGGCCCGAAGATCGCGGCACCGGCGGCATCACCGAAGAGCACGCACGTGCTGCGATCCTGGTAATTGGTTATCCGGGTCAGCGTCTCTGCTCCGATGACAGCGACCATCTCGAACTGACCGGCAGCGATCAGACTGTTGGCCAGTGTCGATCCATAGATGAATCCGGAACATGCTGCTGAGATATCGAAAACGGGGATCCCTGGAAGGTTGAGATGCTGCTGCACGAAGCACGCGGTGCTGGGAAACGGCATGTCGGGAGAGGCGGTTCCCACGATTATCGCGTCGAGGTCGGTGAGCTCGATTCCCGCGTCTTCACCAGCGCGGCGAAGCGCAACGGCTGCCAGATCACTTGTTGCCTCTCCTTCGGCGACCTTGTGGCGGCGTTTCATACCGGTCCGCGTCGTGATCCACTCATCAGTGGTGTCGATGATCTTTTCCAGATCTTCGTTCGTGATCACTTCTTCAGGAACACAGCGGCCTGTTCCAAGAATACGGCTTGCCCCGCGGGCTTTATCGCTGAAGGTCGGCGACATCGATCTCTTCCAATCGCGCTTTGATGTGATCGTTCAATTGCTCATCAGCCATGCGGCTGGCAATGGCCACGGCGTTCCTGATCGCCCGTACCGATGAACCGCCATGGCAGATGATGACCACCCCGTCGATTCCCAACAGTGGCGCGCCGCCGTATTCTTCATAATCAAGGTCTTTCTTTATCTCGTCGAGAACCGGAGTCATCAACAACGCACCAATATAGGCAAATGGGCTCTTAGACAAGCCTCGCTTGACCCCTGCTGTCAAGAACGAGGTGATCCCTTCAGTGAATTTCAGCACGATGTTCCCGGTAAAACCGTCGCAGACGATCACATCGGCTGCGCCGGTCAGGATGTCCTGCCCCTCTACGTTCCCGATGAAATTCAGCTCGGAATCGATCAGTTTCCGGTGGGTTTCGACGACCATCTCAGTCCCTTTACTGCTCTCCTCCCCGATCGAGAGCAATCCAACCATGGGATTGGAGATGCCGAATACCCGTTCGGCCGAAAGGCTTCCCATTACCGCAAATTCCATGAGATTGCGCACGGTGACTTCGGTATTGGCCCCCACATCCAGGACCAGGGTTGCGCCGCGCGTTGAGGGAAAGAGTGAGGCTATAGCCGGTCGTGACACTCCCTTCAGGCGTCCGAGGGTAAGGAGCGCGGAACCCATCGCGGCTCCCGTATTCCCGGCCGAGACTACCGCGTCCACATCCCCCGAACGATGAAGTCCCATGGCCACATTGATGGAGCTTGTCCTCTTGCGTCTGAGCGCGGCCGCTGGAGCCTCATCCATGGCGATCACCTCATCGGCATGGACAATCTCGATGGGAAGGCCGTGGATCAGTTTACCAAACCGTTCTCTCAGTACAGGTTCGTCACCCACCAGGACGACCTCATAGGCGCCCCTGGCAGATGCCGCGGCTTCCACAGCTCCGGCCACGATCCGATCAGGGGCGAAATCCCCCCCCATTGCATCGAGGGCGATCCTCATAATAGTGAGGCCGCTCCGGCAAGGCGCGAGAAGGAACAATAGCGGTGCCTATTGTAACGACGAGTAACGCCGCAGGCGCGAGTACCGCGGAGGACGAATTCAAGCGGATTGCTGACTCGGGACACTATACCTCGCGCGGGAAAATAACCTGACGACCCCGGTAGTAACCACAGTTCGGGCAGGCTCTGTGGGACAGTTTCGGATGATTGCAATGATCGCAGACACCGAGAGCCGGCTGTGTCAGCCCCATATGGCTCCGTCTCTTCCCCCGGCGGGAGGTTGAATGTCTTCTTTTTGGAACAGCCATTGGCCTGTTCTCCTCAGGTTTCTTCCGACAGGATCTTCAAGCCGTCCCATCTCGGATCGGCAGGTTCCTGCGGACAATCACACGATGAGAGGTTCAGGTTCGCTCCGCATCTCTGGCAGAGCCCACTGCAACCGTCATCGCAGAGCGGCTTAATCGGGACAACGAGAATGAGCGACTCTCGCACCGAAGCTGCAAATGACACCCCGTTATCCATGAAATCGACGGGGGGGTCCTCTTCATCCTCGAGCTCATGTTTCTCATCACTCATCCTGATAACGATCTCGAACCGCGGGGACATCCCGGTCGTGAATGGTTCGAGACAACGGGAACAGGTCATTACCGACTCGGCGGTGATGTTCCCCCTGGCCATCAGAATGGTGCCCGTCCGATCGAGCTCAAGATCGAGACGGACATCAGAATCGATCACCAGGTCATCAGCCGGCAACTCGAGGGATGCTCCGGCTTCGGTGATCTCATAGTGATGACGACCACTGGCCAGCCCCTGGAGACTTACAAAGAAAAGACGGTCAGCCACACTGATGTCTCCCTCGATTCTGCAATGGCCCTCTGACCCGGAACCTAAAAATTTATATGACCGTGCCCGATTCCGCCAGTTCTCGCTCGGAGAAAAAGAAGAGTGCTTCACGGATGCCGTTCTCAACCGAGTCGGATCCATGAACGGTATTGGTCCCGATATCCCTGCCATAGAGCGCCCTGATCGTTCCTTCGGCTGCCTCGGCCGGATTGGTGGCACCGATCACCGTTCGAAGGTGGCTCACGGCATCTTCACGTTCGAGAGCCAGGGCAACGATCGGACCACCGGTCATGTACTCCACGAGGTCCTCAAAGAACGGCCTCCCGTGATGGATCGCATAGAACGCCTCGGCATGAGACCGGGTCAGGACCAGCAGCCTCAGACCTCTCACGGTGAATCCCTCACGCTCCACCTTCGCCACTATCTCCCCGATGTGTGCGTCGGCAACACCATCAGGCTTCACAAGCAGACACGTCAGTTCCATCTGTTCCTTTCCAGGTGTCCCGAGTCAGAAATCCTTCAGATTACTGGAGCGCCTTCACAACCATCTCACCGATGATCGCGGGACTCTCACACACTGTAACTCCCGCTTCACGCAGGGCGTCCATCTTCTCGGCGGCCGAACCACCACCACCGCTGATGATGGCGCCGGCGTGTCCCATCCTGCGACCGGGAGGCGCCGTCTGGCCGGCGATGAAGGAAATGACCGGTTTCGGGAAGTGCTCGGCAATGAAGGCCGCTGCTTCCTGTTCAGCCGATCCTCCGATCTCCCCGATCAGGATCACGGCATCGGTGTCATCGTCAGCCGCGAAGAGTTCGAGCAGATCGGTGAAGGTGGAACCGATGATCGGATCTCCACCGATACCGATCGCCGTCGACTGGCCTAACCCCGCCGCGACAAGCTGTCCGACCGCCTCATAGGTGAGCGTACCACTCCTGCTGATGATCCCCACCCGTCCGGGCCGATGTACGAACCCGGGCATGATCCCGACCTTCGCTTCTCCTGGCGTGATGACCCCGGGGCAGTTCGGACCGATCAATCGACTGCCGGTGTGGATAACCTTCCGCTTCGCCTGCACCATGTCGCGGGTTGGAATACCCTCGGTGATACACACGATCAGCGCCACCCCGGCAGCGGCCGATTCCATCACCGCATCGGCGGCGAAGGGAGGCGGCACGAAGATGATGCTGGTGTTCGCCCCGGTCTCGCGGACCGCTTCCGAGACAGTATTGAAGACCGGAACCCCGAGGTGCGCCTGCCCACCTTTTCCGGGAGTCACGCCTGCGACCACATTGGTTCCATAGTCAAGCATCTGCTCGGTGTGGAACGTACCTTCTCCACCGGTGATCCCCTGTACGAGGAGCCGGGTGTCTTTATTGACGAGAATGCTCATGCTCAGGCTCCTTCCCCGTCCGGTGTGATACCCAGGGCGGCAACTGCCTTCTCTGCCGCATCTTTGAAGTCCGCAGCCACCAGGAATTCGAAATCTGAATCGTTCAGGATCTGCGAAGCCTGTTCGGCGTTGGTTCCCTCCAGCCGCACGACCACAGGCACATCGACCTGGACATTGCTCATGGCCTCGACCACCCCGAGCGCAACCCGATCGCAACGTACGATCCCTCCGAAGATATTGATGAGTACCACCTTGACGTTCTCATCGCTCATCAGGATGCGGAATCCGTTCGAAACGGTCTCCACATCAGCCGCTCCCCCGACATCGAGGAAGTTGGCCGGTTCTCCGCCCGCATACTTGATGAGATCCATCGTGGCCATCGCAAGACCGGCACCATTGACCATACAGGCGATGTTGCCGTCGAGCTTGATGTAGTTCAGATCGAACTTCTGCGCTTCGACTTCGAGCGGATCCTCTTCGTGCGGATCGTGGTACTCGGCGATATCGGGATGTCGATAGAGGGCGTTGTCGTCGAAGTTGATCTTCGCGTCGAGCGCCATCACTTCGCCGTCGGTCGTTACCACCAGCGGATTGATCTCCGCAAGACTCGCGTCGGTCTCCACATACGCCTTTGCCAGTTGAATGAAGAACTTCGCGGCACTTGAGGCCTGTTTTCCCTCAAGACCGATCGCGTAGGCCAGATCCCTTGCCTGGTATGGCTGGAGCCCGGACCCGGTGTCGAACCAGTGCTTGATGATCTTCTCCGGAGAATTCTCCGCGACCACCTCGATTTCCATGCCACCCTCCGAGGAGGCCATGAAAGCCGGTTTTTCGGCTGCCCGGTCGAGTACGATCCCGGCGTAGAGTTCGCTGGCAATGGACATGCCCGCCTCAACGATGACGATCCTGACAAGTTGCCCTTCAGGACCGGTCTGGTGGGTGATGAGCGGTTTGCCCAACATCTCTTCAGCAGCGGCCTTTGCCTCTGCTGGATTGCTGACGACCTTCACTCCGCCGCCCTTGCCCCGGCCACCCGCGTGTATCTGCGCCTTCACCACTACCGTGCCACCTCCGAGTTCGATCGCGGCGGCTTCAGCTTCCTCAGGAGTGGAAGCGACACGGTTGTCAGGTACAGTCACACCGTACCGGCTCAGGACTTCCTTCGCCTGGAATTCGTGGACCTTCATTCCCCTGTCCTTTTTCGAGTGGATCCATATCCCGCCCGGTTATCCGGGACGGGTGAATCATGCCTCCACCCGGTAAAGAGCGATCGGTGGGCGTAACAGCTCTTTCCGGTTGAGACTACCGACGGAAAAACCGGGTTACCCGATCCTCCTGCCCCTTTGAGTTTCCACCCTGGAGGGTCGGTGTATCATTCGTCATCGGCTGCGGCGGATCAGGCGTCGCCATGAAAATGTCTTCGAGAGACTCGAGAGCATTGAACGCATCCGCCTCTTTGATCAGATCAAATCCGACCCGGTCCTGGAACGCAATCACCTCTACCCGTTTCCCGAGATTCTGCACCGCGCGTACCAGCCGCACGAAATCAGAGTCCCCCGAGGCGAGAACCACAACATCCAGGTTCTCAGCCTGGGTGAGCATGTCAACAGCAAGTTCCATGTCCATATTGGCCTTTACCCGGCCATCTGCGGAACGGGACCATTCCTTTTCGATCACCTTGAAACCGATGTCACGCAACGCACTGATGAAGCCTTTCACCGGCTTGGGATTCTCCGGATCGACGGTCACATACGCGTTGCACCTGAGGAGTTCCCTCTCGCTGGAGATGAACTGCTTCAGAACGCGATAGTTGATCGAGGGTCCATCCTTGCGATACAGATTTGCTGCATCAACATAGAGCCCTGTTTTCAGAGCCATTCTTATCATCCTTCCTTGTACTGTAGAGGAGCTGAAAGCTCCCTGATGCGACACAGAACCACCGGGAGGACCGGAATCCGTGGCCTCTCCTTCTGTCGGGGCGATTCTACGTCTGTGTAATTACCGTGCCGCTCTGACCCGCCAGGATAGCTCCTGCCTGATCGACGGCACCGATAAACACTCGTTCTCCTCCCCTATCGAGAAACCAGAGAGCCGATTCGATCTTCGGCCCCATATTCCCGGGAGGAAAATGTCCTTCTTCTGTGTATCCCCTGGCTTCTTCCAGGGTGAGATGATCAAGATCACGCTGCTGTGGCGTACCGAAATCGAGTGAGACACACGGGACACTGGTCAAGATCAGCAGTTCCGAGGCCCCGATATCGAGGGCGAGGACCGCTGACGCCCGGTCCTTGTCGATCACGCCGTCGACACCATCCAGGAACCCGTCCCCGGTGCGTCGAACAGGGATCCCTCCCCCACCTGCCGCCACAACAACCGTCCCGCTGTCGATCAACTGTCGGATGATCCCCGCTTCAATGATCTCGACAGGCAACGGAGAGGGCACGACCCGTCTCCAACCGCGATTACTGTCAGGTTTGACCGTCCATCCCCGCTGCGAAGCGAGTTCAAGGGCTTCCTCTTCGGCGTAGAACGGACCGACAAATTTCGTCGGATCTGTCAGCGACGGGTCATCAGTATCGATCAGCACCTGGGTAAGCACGGTGGTCACCGGGTGATGGGAGTTCTTCTCCTGAAGAAGTCGCTGCATCACCTGTGAAATCATGTATCCCATGCCACCCTGCAGATCGGCCACGATGATCGGCAGGGGCAGGTAGGGTACCTCTCCCTGAGCCCGCTCCACCCGGATCAGGTAATTGCCGACCTGTGGCCCGTTTCCATGAGTGATGACGACCTGCCGTCCACTGGCGATCTCATCGGCGATCGGATCGAGACTCTCCCGAGTGTTGACAAACTGCTCCGGGATGGCACCGGTGTCGTTCTGGCGCGTTATGGCATTCCCGCCGAGCGCGACTACCAGCAGACCGTCACTCTGACTCACGCCATCACCTCTTCCCGTGATCGGGATCGCATCCGGACCACTCCTATAATACCGGCTTGAGTATCTCTGCGAGATCGGGGGTACCGATCACCTCGAGGTCGTACCGAACCCGCGTGCTGGGCTGATTGATCGTGATGATCCGGCGCAGGTCGATCGGTGTGCCGATCACGACCCCCTCGGCATCTGAGGCGGCGATCGTCTCCTCCAGATCCTTCACCTGTTCCGCCCCATACCCCATGGCCGGCAGGAGAACGCCGATCCCGGGGTACTTCTCGAATGTCTCCGCGATGCTCCCCACGGCGAATGGCCTCGGATCGATCATGTCGGCGGCGCCATGCTGTCGGGCCGCCACCACACCCGCGCCGTACTTCATCCCTCCATGGGTCAGCGTGGGGCCATCCTCGACCACCAGAACCCTCTTCCCCTCGATCACCGATGGGTCCTCCACCGTGACCGGAGAATTGGCATCCATGATGACTGCGTCCGGATTGAGGGCAGTGATGGCATCCCGTACTGCTTCGATGTCCTCGACCTTCGCGGTGTCCTCCTTGTTGATCAGCACCACATCGGACATCCTGATATTCGTCTCGCCCGGGTAATAGAGGGAACTGTGTCCGGGGCGATGGGGATCGGCGACCGTGATGAATACGTCAGGCTTGTAGAAAGGCGTGTCATTGTTGCCGCCATCCCACAGTATCACGTCTGCTTCCTGCTCCGCGGCCTTGAGGATCGCGTGGTAATCCACACCGGCGTAGACGATGACGCCGCTCACGATATGCGGTTCATACTCTTCCATCTCTTCGATCGTGCAATCGTGTTTCGCGAGATCCTCGATCGTCTCGAATCTCTGGACGGCCTGTTTTACCAGATCGCCATAAGGCATCGGGTGCCGAATGGCAACTACCCGCTTGCCGGCCTCTTTCAGCACCTTCGCAACGGCTCGAGTGGTCTGGCTCTTTCCGCAGCCCGTTCTCACCGCGCAGATCGCAACCACCGGAACGGTGGATTCCAGCATCGTCGAAGCCGCGCTCATCAGCACAAAGTCGGCTCCGGCGGCATTCACGATCGATGAGCAGTTCCCGACATGGGTGTAATCGACATCGCTGTAGGAAAAAACGACCTCGTCCACTTCCCGCTCGGTGATGAGCGTGGAGAGATCCTCTTCTCCCACGATGGGGATACCATCGGGGTAGAGCTCGCCGGCCAGTTCAGCGGGATACGACCGCCCGTCGATATCCGGTATCTGGGTCGCGGTGAACGCGACTACCTCAAAGGCATTGTTATTCCGGTACCTGCAGTTGAAATTGTGAAAATCCCTGCCTGCCGCGCCCATTATGACAACACGTCTGGGAGCTGCCACGGAGCTACCCTCCTGCCTTCTGGTTGCTGTTGTCCGCCTGATTGCCTGTTCGTAGTCCCCGCAGCGTCCCTTCACACCCCGGATAGGACCTGGAACCGGATTCTCTTTCCTTCCCGGAAGCCCGGGATACTTATCGCATACGATGCCGTGATCGGCATCCCTGAAGATAGGTCAATTCCCGATATTTCGCTCCACAGAAATGATCCGGTATCTGACCTCGCCGGCAGGAATCTGGATCGACACGGTATCCTCTACTTCTTTACCCAGCAACCCGCTGCCGATCGGACTCTCGACACTGAGTGTTCCCTTGCGGGGATCGGCTTCCGGAGGCGCCACGAGTGTATAGATCTCCTCACTGCCGTCTTCAAGATCCTCCAGCGTTACTGTGCATCCGATGTAGCAGGTTCCTTCCGGCATCTCGAGTTCTTCGACCGGGCGCGCAGTAGCCAGGATATCCTCAAGCTGCGCTATCCGGCGCTGAAGGTGGCTCTGCTCCTCCTTCGCCGCGTCGTATTCCGCGTTCTCGGAGATGTCTCCATGCTCCCGGGCCGTCCCGATCTCCCGGCTTATCGCCGGCTGCCGCACGAATTTCAGTTCGTGCAGTTCTGCCCCGAGTTCTTCAATCGCTTTGCTGCTAAGGTATGTTGGCTTTACCATGCCTTGAGCCCTGTCAGGTGAACAATGTAAAACGGCTCCCCCTCTCCAGGGAAAGCCGTGTACCTCACCGGTCAGGCTATTGCCCTCATGACCGACACTTTCAGTGAATGGGAGGTTCGTGCCGGTGTCAACGGTTTTATGGTGGTTCGCAAGACCCTGGTCTTTCATATGGGGTCCACTCGTCTGGCAGGCAGTTGCCGTGGCGGCGGTCCTTTTCTTCGGCGGTCTCTGGCTGGGTATCGTGGCTGAGAAGAAGGAGGTCACGTGGGCAACCGCCTGGGGACGCTGGATCCTGCGCAAACTGGAGCAATGGCTGGAAGAGAGACCAGGAGGGCTGGTCTATCTGACGTTGATGATCACCCTGATCAATGCTGCCACCATCCTGATCGTCATCATGGCCGCCTGGGCGCCTCCGTTGAGCGTGATCCTCATCATGTTCACCGGATTCAACACCGGTGTCATGGCCTGGCGCGCAGGAGGGAAGCGGATCTGGCTCGTGTTACTGATGCCCCACTCCTGGATCGAACTGCCGATCATCATCGCTTCGTCAGCGGTAGCGCTGCAGGCCTCAGCCGCCACCCTTGGGCTCGACTGGTTCGACATCCTTTCCGATGTTGTATGGGCACGGGCCTTCTTCCTGCGGGCCACCGTTCCCCTCCTGCTGGGCGCGGCGATGCTTGAAGCGATCTTCATGGTCTACCCGGGAGGAAGAGAATGATCCTCTCCTGTCCAACGCTCCTCTTCACTCCCGGCATCGAGATGATGGAGACTCTGACCGCCCAGCTCGATGCCAGTGTGGGGTATCTCTCCCACGCGCCCGGCTGGGATATCTACCATCAGATCACCGGCCAGATATCATTCGGGATCGTGGTGACCGATTTCGCGATGCTCACCGGAGAAGATGACGACCTCGATGATCAACTGGTCGATCAGTTTCTCAAGGAGGCGCTGGAGGGAAGTTCCCAGGCCAGGATCGTCGTGTATGACGTGCCTGATGAGACCACCCTGAAGAGGCTCATCACCGCCGGTGTTCACGATGTGGTGAGGGCTCCCCTCTCGGTGGAAGAACTCACCCTCAGGATCGAACGGGCAAATGAAACCTATGCCTGGATCTCCCAGCGGAATTATTTCGTTGGTCAGAGCGGTCACATCTTCCGCCTGCGGGACATCATCGGCGAGAGTGAATCGATGCAGGATGTGTTCCAGCAGGTCTCCAAGGTAGCTTCCAGCCGCACCCCGGTCCTGATCAGCGGCGAGACCGGATCGGGAAAAGAACTGATCGCGGCAGCCATCCACTACAACAGCCCCCGCACCGATCAGCCGTTCATCAAAGTGAACTGCGCGGCGCTCCAGGACACGTTGCTGGAGTCAGAGCTCTTCGGTCACGAGAAGGGCGCGTTCACCGGCGCGGTCAAGCAGCGGATCGGGCGCTTTGAACAGGCCAACCGCGGCACCCTCTTCCTTGATGAGATCGGCGATATGAGCCCCGCTACCCAGGCCAAGGTCCTGCGGGTACTTCAGAGCCAGGAATTCGAACGACTGGGAGGGACCAGGCTGACCCGGGTCAATGTCCGCATCATCGCCGCCACCAACCGGGTGCTCGAAAAGGAGATCGCCGACGGTGGATTCAGGGAGGATCTCTACTACCGGCTGAATGTGGTGACCATCCAATTGCCCCCATTGCGGGAGCGACGCGAGGACATTCCCCTGCTGGCGCAGTTCTTCCTCAAAAAATCCCGGTTCGAAGAACGGAAACAGGTTCGTGACTTCTCTGCTGAAGCGATGTCATTCATGCAGTCATATACCTGGCCGGGGAACGTACGTGAGCTGGAGAATACCGTCGCCAGGGCCGTCCTTCTTTCTGAAGGTGAGATAATCGAACTCCACGACCTGGCGATATCCCGGACCGCCAGGGAAACAGCCCGGGACGTGCCTGCAGGGGCAGGAGCAGCCGCGGACAGCGTCATCACAGAGAAGACACCGGGAACCAGTCTCGAGGAGATCGAGAAGCAGGCGATCACTGATGCCCTTGAAACGTCTGCATGGGTCCAGAGCAGAGCTGCGCGTCTTCTTGGTATCAGCCGGCGTGCCCTCAATTACAGGATCGCCAAATACAGGATCACACACAGTTCCTGGCGGATTAATACTCCCGATGCTTCCGAGTCGCCCAAATCGCCGGAGGACGCTGGATAATATCTGGATATCAAAAAAAGAAACGCCCCGGCCGGAGAGGGGGTGCAGTCCTCTCCGATCCGGGACGTGTCACACGAGTCTGGCGGGCCCATCACCCAGGGCTCGACGGGCCGTTACCCGGCTCGTGCTTTAATAAGTCGGAGCCTCACACCACAGAACGAATCTTGGCCAGCCGCTTGTCTAGGTCCTCAAGACGATCCGCGACGCTATTGGCTCCGATAAGACCAACCTGACTCCTGGTCAGGTACTTGTGATACGTGTTCAGTTCCTCCCGAAGATCATCGACCGCCGCTCTCACGACCTTCTGCCGCCTCGCGAGAAACTGAAATGCTTCATTTCCCTGAGCGAACGCTGTCCGCGCCACCTCATCTGCCGAATCCGGCGCCAGCATGATAGGCACGATCCCGGTTCGCAGTCCCTCGAACGCATGGGTGATCGCCACCCACACATCCTCGGGTCTCTCGCTGCTCCTGCTCGCAACACTGCCCTCGTTCGCGGACTTCATCTGCAGGAGTCGCATGCCGGAACTCGCCATCAATATCAGTCCGAGCAATGCCGCCGCACCGAGTCCCCATGTCGGCAGCGGGATCTGGTCGGTGAGCGGAGTAGAACCGGCCAGGATCCCGCCGAGAGACACCAGAAGTCCGAAGACTGCCACGACCCGCAACCGCAGGCTTCGCGCCTGATCCTGCCGAGCTATTGTTAAGATCGCTGTCGCTGTCGCTGTCGCCGCCATCGGATTGCTCCTTCCACACATCCCGCGCTTGTTGCTGCTCTACCGTGTCGCCGCGCTGTCGCGCCGCCACGATCCGTACCTGCCATGCGTTTCGTTCGCGTTTCACTGACACTACTAATGCAATCAGCATGCCAACGTTCAGGCATCCTCCCGACCTGCGTCTGACCATAGCCAGTAATCAGTTGTCATACATGCAATTACGGGATATAATAGCAGAGTCCCGACGCTGTCTGGACACTCATTGTTCCTCATCTCAGGCACAGAATAAGTTACATTATAGTACTACTAGTACGTTATTGAACATAGTTTGTTACATTATCGTACATCACAGGTGCGTCTGGCCCCCCTCACGAAACTGTTGATTTCCGGGGGGTACATCGACCGGTGAGAGGGGAATTCCTGCCCCCGGAAACGGGGTGTACCATGTCAGGCGGATGACTATCTTGGACCCATGCAAGAACACACCGATCCAGCTCCCGCAATGCTCCGATCCTTCGAACGACCGTTCAGA
>JALGVQ010000152.1 GCA_025774615.1 bacterium | reverse complement strand
CAAGGAGGAATCCAGGTCATGACGACGAGAAGAGATTTCATACAGACCACAGCGATCGCCGGGGGAGCGTTGAGTCTCGGTCTGGCGGGGTGCGCGAAATCGGAGGGCGGCGGGATCCGGAGAGCCAGGAACCCGCTGAATATCCTCATTCTGGGAGGCACTTCCCTGATAGGACCGGCCCAGGTCGAGTATGCGCTTGCCCGGGGTCACGCCATCACCATCTTCAACCGTGGTCGCACCAACACTCACCTCTTCCCGGAGGTCGAGAAACTCGTCGGAGACCGGGACAATGACATTGAAGCCCTGAAGGGGCGTGAATGGGATGTCGTGCTCGACAATCATCCCTCCATCCCGCGCTGGGTACGCATGACGGCTGAACTCCTCACGGATTCTGTCCGGCAGTACGTCTTCGTCTCTTCCCTCTCAGTCTATTCCGACAACAGCATCATCGGCATGGATGAGAACGGACCGGTCGCGACCCTCGACGATCCGACGATCGAGCAGGTGACGGGTGCGACCTATGGGGGCCTGAAGGTCCTCTGCGAGCAGGAGGCGGAGAAGGCCTTCCCGGGCCGGGCGACAAATATCAGACCCGGCCTGATCGTGGGCCCCGGGGACAACTCAGACCGCTACACCTACTGGCCGGTACGGATCGACAGGGGTGGGGAAGTGCTGGCTCCTGGTGATCCGCTCGACCCGGTCCAGGTCATCGATACCCGTGACCTGGGGCAGTGGATGATCCACATGGTGGAAGATTCGATATTCGGCGTCTTCAACGCCACCGGGCCGGAGAAACCGCTTCCGATCGGGGAGATGCTGGGCTCGATCAAGAGCGCGATCGACTCGAACGCCACCTTCACCTGGGTGAACACCGACTTCCTGCAGGAGCAGGGAGTCCGGCCCTGGGCTGACATGCCGGCCTGGTTCCCGCCACAGGACGGGATGGAGGGGTTCGGTCGGTTCGATTGCTCGAAGGCCATCGCGGCAGGTCTCACCTTCCGTCCGCATGAGATCACCGCCAGGGATACACTGGCGTGGCACAAGACCCGCCCCGAGGAGCGGCAGGCGAACCTCAGGGCAGGCATCTCAGCAGAGCGGGAAGCCGAAGTGCTCGAGGCATGGCACTCCCGCGGTCTCGAATAACGGGCAGCAGCTGTCACTGTGAAGGATGAAGCTCCGCGTGGTCTGACGGCAGTGCTCCAGCGTGTCGTCAATGTCCGGGAGGAGGAGATCCGTACCCTCCTGTGGTCGGGTGTGTTCTTCTTCTGCCTTCTCTGCGCCTACTACATCATCCGTCCCCTGCGGGACGAGATGGGGCTCGCCGGAGGAGTGTGGAACATCCCCTGGCTCTTCACCGGCACTCTGGTCGCGATGCTCATCCTCCATCCTCCATGGGCAGCGCTGGTGTCGAGGCTGCCCCGAACCAGGGCCATCTCGATCACCTACCGTTTCTTCATCGCGAATCTGCTTATATTTTTTGTTCTGCTCAAAATCGCCCCCGAAAACGCGAACATCTGGATCGGCCGTATCTTCTATATCTGGTCGGCGGTCTTCAGCCTCTTCACGGTTTCGGTGTTCTGGACCTTCATGGCCGATACCTGGCAGACCGCTCAGGGAAAGCGGCTCTTCGGTTTCATCGGGGCGGGAGGGACCCTGGGTGGAATCACGGGATCGGGCATCACCGCGCTCCTTGCGACCCGGATCGGACCGGTCCATCTCCTCCTCTTCTCGGTGGTCCTGCTCGAGCTCGCGGTCCAGACCATGCGATACCTCTCACGGATGAGACAGCACGGGGAGGGGAGCTTCATCGATGAGGAGAGTCACGGGGAAGAGGAAGCTTCTGAGGGAGCACTAAAAGAAGACCCATCTCCTGATATCCAGGCAGAGGAGCCGTTGGGCGGAGGGATCCTCTCGGGGCTATCCCACCTGGTGAAATCTCCATTTCTGCTCGGCATCTGTGCATACATGCTCCTCTATCCAATCATCTCGACCGTGCTCTACATGCAGCAGTCAGTGATCGTGGATGCCCATTTCGTGGACAGAGCTCTCAGAACAGCGTTTTTCGCCCGGCTTGATCTGGCCGTGAATGTACTGACCCTGATAACACAGGTGTTTCTCACCGGTAAAGTCATCAGGGCCTTCGGGGTGGGCCTCACCCTCGCCTTCCTGCCTCTCCTCTGTATCGTCGGATTCACCGGTCTGGGGATATGGGGGACGCTGTCGGTATTCGTGGTCTTCCAGGTATCGCGTCGGGCAAGCAACTATGCCCTCGCGCGACCCGCGCGGGAAACACTCTGGACCGTCGTGAAACGGGAGGACAGATTCAAGGCGAAGAACTTTGTCGACACGGCAGTCTACCGGACTGGAGACCAGATCGGGGCCTGGTCCCAGCTCATCCTCCATTCGATGGGACTCGGGGCAGCGGGACTGGCCTTCAGTGCCATTCCCGTGGCGGTGGTGTGGCTCTTCGTGGCTCTCTGGCTCGGTCGGCAGCAGACCAGGATAGTACACTCCCAGCCCGCTGCCTGAAAAACCGGTGCCTCCTTACCAGTCGATCCAGCCGACCTCTTTCAATAGTTCCAGGTAACTGACCACCGCTTCGAGGGATATATCCTCACCCGTTTCAGCCGCTGCGGAGTCTCTGATCAGCGTGATCGACCGCTCACCGTTCACATAGTTGAGAACGAATCGTGCCGCGGCGTTGCTCCCGAAGTCGATCTCGCGGAGAGCGTCCGGATTCGTCTCGAGGTACTCCCGATAAGGACCGAAACTGTTCAGCGAGAACTCCTTCGCGGCCACGTCGGGGTGGAGGGCAGGCATGATCCTCGAGTACTCCTGTTCCAGACGGGTCTGTCGGGCCTGTCGGGGAGCCGACACGCCCAGTCCCTCCGCCCTGACACCGGCGAACTCCACCATCAGGTCAGTCAGACTGTACTTGTAGCGATACCACTGAATGATCCGTTCCCGGACCAGGCGCGTGGCTTCAACTGAACCGCTGTACATGTCTTCGATCGATTCGAGTGCCTCGATCTCCCGTTGGGCCGCGAATCGGACCAGGTTCACGGCGCGGGCCATGGCCGCACCCAGATCGTCCGCTGTCGCGGCCTCGATGTACCCGAAAGCTCTGGGGAGTTCCCGCTCGGCGATCCGGCTGTATCCAAAGGAAGATGTGACATCGACAAGACCATCCAACACGTCGTCGGTACAGTTGACAGCCGCCCAGGCGCTCGCCGCGCCGATGAATGCGACCCGCTTCATCTGGGTCGGATCTGACTTGTCGGGGGTGTCGGTGTCGGCGTGATACCACTGGTCGGGCCAGGTGAAGAACTCGATACCGGGTACCGCGACCGATGCGTTGTTGAAACAGAGGTGGTCACTCCCGCCGGTGGCCTGGTGGACGAAGAACCGGAAGGCATCGAGAGAACCGTTCTTCTCCATCATCGGCACCGGGAAGTACTGCCCACCGGGTCGTCCCCGGGGAGCGCCCGGCAGGTAGACGATGTCGTTCGTACGCCAGACGTAATTCATCATCGAGGTGGCCAGGCCGTCGATGTAGTTGGGCAGGTGATTGGGGCATTCGCTCATGGTGAACCATGAGTTGTTCATACGCAGTGCCTCGCCCACCATATCCATGTTGATGTTGTTCGATAGTCGCTCGGCGAATCCCGGTGTCTGCTTGATGAATTCGTAGGTGCCCGATATCTCGTTCGGCCAGAGGAAGTGGATCGTCCGGCGGGGTTGGGGGAGGGTGCCGTCAGCGATGAGCTTCGAGAGTGCGCGCAGGATCTCGAGCTGGATCACACAGCCGCTCATGTTGTCGTTGGCGCCGCGCTTGGTATAGCCCTCGAAGAGATGGGCGGTGAATACCACTCCCTTCTCATCAGGCTCGGTTCCGGGTATCCAGCTGTAGATCGTCTCGAAACGGTCGGGGTATTCCTCGACCCGGGCCATGCAACGAACGGTGATCTCCCGGTTGGCTTCCATGTCTTCCAGCAGTTCAGACCACTGGCGCCACGAAACGGTGAATCCGAGCCTCAGATTCTCCATCCCGTATGACCCGGAGGAGTAGACGACCTGGTTCGGATCGAGGTAGCGGTCTCGGGAGCCGAAGGAGATGACTGCCTGAACGCCGGCCTCATCGAGTGCCTCTGCGATCCGGCCGCGAGCATGCGACCACATGATGGCGATCTTTCCGCGATACGCATTACCGCTCTCCCCTGCGATCATTGCGTCGATTTCTTCGCTGCCGAGCGGCGGGATGTAGATGAGCCTGCCCGTGACATCGGCCGTCACCGAACCGCGGGCTACCAGGGCGGCGTCAGCGCCGATCCGGGCAACCAGCCGCTTCTGAGGTTCCTCGATCCAGAATTCACCCTCCAGCGGATACTCGAAGGTCCGGTCACTCGAATGCCGCACGAACCTCGTGGTCTCGATCCCGTAACTGCGGACCAGATCATATATCCTCTGTGACTCGTAGAAGGTGTCGGTCAGTTCACCCTCTTCCCGGACCCAGGGCGCTCCGGCGAGCATGACCTCGTTATTGAAGATCATCTGTCCTGAGATCTCGTTGGTGAGCAGGGTGAGGATCTCCTGCTCCAGTGGAGTGGTGATCCCCTGAGCCGATGCCGGGCGCGGGCAGCAGATGAGCGCGAGCAGGAGCATTCCGGTGGTCCATCGGGTTGTCTGTGACGATCTCATTGCATACCTCATTTCGAAGATCAGAGCACCTCCACGCGGGCTCCGGCCTCAAGGTCTTCTGGTGTCAGGTGATAGAGGGAGTCGTAAAGAGCGGCCTTGAACGTACCGGGGCCCTTCGCTTCTTCCGCGGCTTTCTCGGAGGCCAGCCCGTAACAGGCCAGTGCGCTCACGGTGGCGACCAGGTGATCCTCCTCCACGGCGGCGAATGATCCGATCATCGCTGTGGCCATGCACCCGGTACCGGTCAGAGTGGTGAGCCAGATATGACCATTATCCACACCCACTGTCCGCTCGCCGTTGGAGATCACATCACGCGCACCGGTGATAGCCGCGACCGAAGACCAGCCGGCGGCAGCAGCGACGGTCACCGCGGCGGGATCTGCGACCCCGGTGACGCTGTCCACGCCGATCACCTGACCTCCGGCACCTGAGAGCGCACCGATCTCGCCTGAGTTACCCCGCACCACGGCGATATCGAGCTCCCGCAGGAATGCCAGGTTCGTCTCGGTCCGGTAGGGGGTGGCGCCCGCGCCGACCGGATCGAGCACGATCGGAACCCCCAGTTCGTTCGCCTTCCTGCCGGCGATCAGCATCGCTTCCACCCAGTCAGGCTCCAGGGTTCCCGGATTCAGTACGAGGGCCCCCGCGAATCCGATCATGTCGGCGACTTCCTCTTTTGCGTGGGCCATCACCGGGGAGGCCCCCACCATGAGGGTGATGTTCGCCGTCTGGTTCATCACTACGTAGTTGGTGATCTGGTGGATCAGTGGCCGGCGTTCCCTGATGAGGGCAAACGCAGCAGCTGCCCGTGATCTGATCTCTTCCCCCTGCATCACATCATCTCCTGCTTCGTGGTTATCGTTCTGTGAATCGTTTCAGTTCGCGGGCGGCCTCTTCAGGATCATCCGCCGATACGATCGCCGAGACCACCGCGATCCCGGCTGCTCCTGTGGCCAGGACTTCAGCCGCGTTCGTGGTGTTGATACCGCCGATCGCCACAACCGGTACATCGATCGACCGCACCAGTTCCTCGAGACCAGCGATCCCCAAAGGGGTCCCGGTATCGGTCTTTGTGGGTGTGGCGAAGACTGCGTTGCAGCCGATGTAATCGGCGCCTGCCGCGATCGCCGTCCGGGCCTCTTCGGCGTCCGCCGCGGTAACCCCCAGTATCCTGTCAGGCCCGATGAGCCGACGGGCGACGTCTGCCGGCATGTCATCCTGGCCGACGTGGATCCCATCGGCATCGGAAGCGAGCGCGATGTCGATCCGATCGTTCACGATGAACGTCACCCCCGACTCCCGCGTGATGGTCCGCACGCGCAGGGCGAGATCGAGGAACTCACCTGTCGGCGTATCCTTCTCGCGGAGCTGGACGGTGGTGACACCCCCGGCGATGGCTGAAGAGACGATCTCCTCGATCGGTCGGCCGCGGGAGAGCGGCCGGTCAGTCACAAGATAGAGGGAAAGATCCATTACCTGCACTCACTGCTCGTTCATGGGTGGTGGTCGACTCGTGGTGATCCCCGTCGGTGTGACCGTGATGACGGTTCGGGTCGTGTCTCGGGCTCTGGCTGTCAGATGGAACCTGTCTGGAACTGGCCGGGCATACGACATAAAGGTCCAGGATGACACTTCAGCCGGCGGCATCTGGCCATAGGTGGACAGCACCTCGGCCAGGGACTGGTAACTCTGTATCGTTACGGTTTCCGGATAGGCGGAATCGTCGTTCTCGGCCCGGAACATGATGAAAAGGTTTCTGACGGCAACAAGTTCAGCCATGGCCTGCCCGATCTTCAGCGTTTCGCTCTGCGGGGATACTGGTCGTTCAGGATCCGGCGGACTCACCAGCGGCCTCACCGGCGGTCTCGCCGGTTGTCTCGGCGGCGGCTCTGGAAGAGCCTGGATCGCTGTGGGAGTAACAAGGATCATGGTCCGGTTGCGATCGAGAGCGCGTGCCCTGAGTTGGAAGTCATCACGTTTATTCGAGAAGAAGGATTCAAAGGTGAATCCAGCCTCTTCGCCGCCGGGCAGGCGCAGATACCGTGAGAGGATCTCCCTGAGATCGTTGTAACTGGTGATTTCACTGCTCCCGGGGTATGCAGAATCATCACTCTCGGCCTGGTACATGCCGAGACCATTCCTGATTGTCGCGAGATTGGCCTTTGCCTGAGCGACTGCGCTGCGATCCTCGTTTTCTGCCTGAAGATCCGTCATCCCGCTGCCTGCGCGTTCAGCCAGCAGCTGTTCGAGCAGATCGCTA
>JALGVQ010000013.1 GCA_025774615.1 bacterium | reverse complement strand
CTCCAGCGTGAGACTGCCTGAAGGACAGGTGGTGACACAGAGACCGCATCCGATACACCGCTTCAGGTCGACTTCCACCACGTCACCGGCGGGAGCGATGGCATCAAGCTGGCACCGTTCGATGCAGTCCTGACATCCGATACAGGTCTCCGGCTCATGCGCAACGATGAAGGGAGAGAGGACCAGCCTTGCCGGTTCGGGATGACGCTTGAAAGAGAGCAGCACCTGACAGCAGCATCCACAGCAGCAGCAGATGTTCGTCGTATTGCGAGAGTTGCTCGGTTGAAGGACGAGCCCTGATTCATCAGCCTTTTTCAGGATCTCGAGCGCTTCCTCTACATCTATCTCATGTCCCAGACCATTCTCGATGTAGTAGTCTGCTCCATCGCAGCCCTCACCGACCATCTCGTGCTCCTTGCGGCAGATGCAGGGAGCAACCGCTATCCGTTTGCGGCTCCTGATGATCTCGTCGGCCTGCTCATACGGCATGATCTCATGTTCGACGGCGATATCCTGATTGATAGGTATCGTTCTGAGCTGTGGAGCCTTCTCCCACACTTCGTGGTCGATCAGGAAGGGGAGGTACTCGTTCATGTCGTTGATCAGATCGGTGTTCAGATCGTTGACATGGAATTCCCAGATACCGATAACATACTGCAGGGCCATGTACTGGTTCTCTCCGTCCCGCGAGATGCGATAGATCAGACCCTTCTTCGACATCTCATAGAGGCGCTCGGAGGCATCTTCATTCTCGAGTCCAGCTCGCTTTGCGATCACCCGCACCGGTTCGAGCATGGGGGTGAGCTTCAGGGCCAGCTCGGCCTCATCTTCAGTGAAAAGCCGCCTGAGGATGCGCAGTTCCACTCCGCTCTCGGTGGCGGGGTACCCTCCTGGCAGGTCGTCGAGGTGTTTTCTGAGTCGATCGAAGGTGTCTTCAGGCATCAGTGCTTTCCATGATCAGATGAAGCTTTCCAGCGTCAGAAAGCGCCCCATTCCTGCTTGCCGGGGATGTAGTAGCTGGGGCAGATGAACTTGAGCGAGTTGGCGAACTTCCGGGCTTTCCTCAGCCGTTCCTCACCCTCTTCAGCCATCTTGTCGAGTTCCTCACCGAAAAGATCATCGAAGTACTCCTCGGCGGCCTTCTCGCGCTCCTCTTTCGTTGCGAACTGAGACCTGATGAGGGCGAGTTCTCCGACATCGAGCCACACACCCGCACAGCCGGGGCACTCATCGACCTCGGCCATTTTGAGCGGGCTGAAAAAATGACGCAACAACACCATGTCTTCACACGAAGGACACTTCCGGCGACGTTCGCGATCCAGCTCGACGGCGGGATCCCGCTCTATATCGAGCAGGGACTCACCCGCCGTTTCATGCTGTTCGTCCAGCCTGTTCAGTTCGAGCTGATCGAACCAGATACCGCCGCAACCATTCCGGCAGGCATCGACCGTGATCTCACCGACGTCGATCCCGGTCAGTTCATTACCACAGGCTGGACACTTCATCTGCACTCCCTTTCCTCTACGGTTTGATCGGCTCCGGCTTCAGGTGATCTATCAGGTACTCATTCCGGATATTATTGTAGTAGTCACGGTACACGATTCCGTGACGACTGGTGGGGAAGACCTGGATATCGAACGGCACGTTCGCCTTATGGAACTCTTCGATCAGCATGAAGGTGTTCTGCGGATGCACGTTGTCGTCGATCAATCCATGTACGATAAGCAGTTTGCCCTTGAGCTGGCTGGCGTACGTCATGCATGAGCCATCGCGATAACCGTCCGGATTCTCCTGCGGTGTACGCATGTACCGTTCGGTGTAGATCGTGTCGTAGTTCTTCCAGTCGGTCACCGGAGCGCCCGAGACTCCAACGTGGAAGACGTCAGGGTACTTCACCAGCGCCAGCGCGGTCATGTACCCACCATAGGAATGTCCGTACAGGCCAACGCGGTTCCCGTCGATGTAACTCCGCTGTTGGCTGATGTATGTGATCCCGTCGGCGTGGTCCTTGATCTCGACGATGCCGAGTTTCAGGTACCCCTCGCCGAGGAACTCCTTGCCGCGGCCGCCGCCACCCCGGTAGTCCATCGATACCATGATAAAGCCGAATTCGCACATTGCGTTGCCGGCCCGGAAGGTGTTGCTGATACCAACCGACCCCGGTCCCCCGTAGAGGCTGAGCAGCAGCGGGTATTCTAGGGATGGATCGAAGTTGGCGGGGAAAAGAAGGCTGCCATACAGCGTGGTCTCACCGTCATCGGCAGTGAACGACCACGCCTCCGGCATGGTGAGGCCCAATTCGTTGAAGGCTGCCATGTCGAACTCGCTCAGGGTCAGGACCTCTTCACCCTTGTCGTTGAAAAGGACTGTTGTCGGCGGGGTATCGATCGCCTCGTACCGGGCCACGAACCACTTGTGGTCGGGAGCGACACTGACAACGCTGTGGTTCAGCTCACGGCTGGTGAGACGCGTGTCATTCCGGCCGTTGAGGCTGACCCGGTGGAGCTGATCATTCAGGGGGTGATCGCCGCTTCTGGCGGTGTAGTAGAAGAGCCCGGCGTCCTCATCGATCTGCATGAACCTGCCGCACGGGTAATCGCCCGGTGTCGATAGGGTATTGATCAGGCTGCCGTCGATGTGGCGCAGTTCGTAGTGGAGGAATCCGTTCTTCTCGGTCGCCCAGATGAAGCGCTGGCCATCCTCGAGGAACCGCATGGTGGGGGAGTTTTCCTGCCACGTCTCCTGTGTCTCACTCACTACGATTCTCGATGCGCCGGTGACCGGATCGGCTGCCATCACATCGAGGTGGTTCTGGTGGCGGTTGGTCCGGTTGAAAAGGAGCTCAGAGCCGTCGGGTGACCAGCGGATGTCGTAGATGTACTGTGTCGGGTCGCCGCCGACGTAGATCCGGGATGTCGCGCCGGTTTCGAGGTTATAGACGAGCAGTCCGGCGATGGGATTGTCCTCGCCCGCTTTGGGGTACTTCTCGGTGTTCAGGATCGGATAGGTCTCGATCAGGTCCTCGGCAAGGTAGAAGACTTTGCAGTGCCGTTCGTCCATCTCGTAGAAGCCGAGCATCTGCGAGTCGGGTGACCACCACATGGCGTCGGGCTGACCGAGTTCCTCTCCGTAGACCCAGCAGGCGGTGCCGTAGCGGAAGCGTTCGGTTCCCTGCTTGGTGACCGGGATAACTTCTTCGGTCTCGATGTTGAACAGCACGACGTTGAAGTCGACGTGCCTGGCTTCCCATTTTCCGTCGGGGGAGGGTTCCTCGGTGAGCTGCCGTGCTCTGCCGGCACTGCGCATGCCCCGTCCTGCGGGCCGTTCGGGCGTGGGAAAATCATCCTCCGAGATTTCCGAGATACGCAGATTCCTCAGATTGCCTTTGAAATGACTGTCGGCCTTCTGGAAGAAGAGAGTGTTCCCGTCTTCCGACCAGATCGGGGAGGTGATGCTTCCACTGCCGGAAAGTGCCCCCCCACGTCCGAGAACCTGGCCCATTGCCTCGAACTGGTCGTAGCCGGGCATGGTCTGAAACCGGTTCTGGGCCTGTGTGGTGAGAGGAAGGAGGATTACCGCTGCCAGTACGAATAGACTCCACGAACGTCGCATTGATCGACTCCCGTACGGTTGATGTTGTGGTCACAGTTCCGGAGAGCAGTGTAGTCATTCGATGACAGCACCGCAATCAGCCGGGCACCGCATATTCAACTCTTGATCTCGATGCCTCCGAAAAGGACGACCCCGCTGATGATGAGGTCGACCTCGGCACTCTGTTCTGTCGATCTGGAGCGGCTGTCCTCGGTCGCTCCGAATATAGCCACCGAACGGTTCTCGACGTTCCATTCTTCAGGGAGCGTGATCTCACCTCCCCCGAAGACACAGGTGATATCGATGACGGCAGGACGATTCACAACCCGGGCATTCCTGAGATCGACCTCGAAACCTCCGAAGAGGGCCGTGAGCTGGCCCCCCTTGAAGTCAGGTGAAGCGTTCTGGACCTCGTGTCCGGCAAAGACAGCGAAGAGGTGAAGGTCTGACGCGCCGCCGTCCCGCCCTCCGACGATCCGTGCACTGCCGAAGATGATGCCGAGGCCCACGAGGATGAGCAGTGCCGGCCACCAGTCATGCGCGATGTGGTTGAAATCATCTACAACGATAGAAAGCTGGATGAACCCCGCGATGGCGATCACGATGACAGGACCGATGATGTGTCCCGATCGCTTCGCAGCGAGACTCCACAGTGCAAAGAGGATGAAGAGGGAGGGGGCCCACCTCCACGGTGATCCGAGATAGATGATATCGAGCCGGTCGAGCAGCAGCCACGTGCCGAGAAGGATGACCACCAGCCCCATGAACATCCTCGAAGATCCAATGCTGTTCATCGCTCTGTTCCAGGTTATGGGTGAACAGGCCTCACTGCCGATTCTTGCAGGTGCATCCCCTGCTGCCAATACGGATTTTTAAATTAACCCTGTCTGACATGGGTTCCCGTATTCATGACCGGCGGCATGTCACAGTAGGGCTCTCTATTGAGTACATGAGTCTTGAATTGCTCACTGAAGGTGCCTGGGCATCGATCGAGGAAGCACTCCTTGCCCACCTGCACGAGACCTCCCCTGAAAGTCCATTCGCCGAACGGTGGGTGCTGGTTCCTCATGCCGGCCTCGCCCGTCATCTTCAGCACCGCGCGGTCCTGGTCAATGGCGGTTCAAGTGGTACGCGGTTTCTCCGTTTCCCCGATCTCGCGATCCGACTGCTCACCTCGTATGGCGGAGTTCCCGCTCCGCGGATGGGAGAGATGGCCCGGGACCACCTGCTGAAGAGGGTCCTTCAGCAGCGTCTGCCCGATCTGGGCAGGGATCTGGGTATCGTATCCCTCGGGACGACGGCGTTCGCCGATGCCGCCAGAAAGACCATGAACGACCTCCGGGAGGCCGGTATCGGAGCAGAGGCGGTCAGCGAACTGGCAGGGCGGTCAGGAGGAAAGAGCCGGCAACGGCTCGAAATGGTCGCCGGGCTCTATGCGGCATGGCTCGAGGCGCTTGAAATGGTCGATGCCTTCGATCCCGAAGGGCTGGTGCGTGCCGCGGCAGCGGTTCCCGCGCCTGATTCAGATCCTCCACTGCCGGAATTATGCGTCTACGGTTTCTACGATCTGACCGGTGGTCAGTGGGAACTGCTCAAGTCACTCATCGAAGCGACCACTCTGCGGATCTTCGCGCCGGTCTATCCGGAGACGGAAGCGTATGCGGGAGGGCTGCTGAACCATTGGCGTGATCGCGCCAGGCGGGTGGAGAACATTGACGTGGGGGAGGGACCTGTTCACCGGCCCACCTCTCTTGAAGATCTATGGGCCCTGCTCGGCGAGAGTGAGGGCGAGGGTGAGGAAGCGGAGACCATAACGGTTGTCTCGGCTCCGGGAACCGGTCGGGAAGTGGACACGGCGCTGAGGCTTCTGACGGCGGCCTGGCTCGGTGGAAAGCGGAATGAGCAGACACGCATCCTGACCGCTGACCCCGATCTTTATCGCAATCAGTTCCTGCAACAGGCCCGATCGAACGGATTCCTCAGCGACACAACACCCGACACGGTATGCCCTGCCAGGGTCCGGGATCTCCTGCTCACCCTGCTGAGCGCACGTATCGAAGACCTTTCCCCTGAGGCTCTGACCAGGCTTCTAAACTGCGTGATCTGTGCCGGAGGAGGTGAGCCGATCCCGCTGCTGGGCAGCACTCTCCTCAGGAGTGTTTCGGCGGGGGGAGATCTGCATTCGTGGTCCACACGGATCCGGGAGGCGGCGCTCCGGGAGGAGGAATCCTTCATCCGGGAAGGAGAGCGTGCCGAACCAGAAACGGAGGAGGTCACCCTCAGGGACCAGGTGCGATTGCGCCGCCGCGGCGCAAGAGTAACCTCGCTCCAGATGGCTTCCGGATGGATCGGGACCGTTGAGGATCTTCTTGACGATCTGCCGGAGGTTGCCTCCTGGCGGGTGTGGGTCGATGTGCTCCGGGATATCGTTGCGTCACTGGCCTCCCCGGAATGGTTCGGGGAAGTCGATGAGGGACTTGAGAAGCTCCGCGACCTTCTGGTGCTGGAGGGTGAGGTGGGGGTAACCGAAGTCGTGCAGGCGATCAGGGAAGTGGAGCGAACGACTCTCGATGGAGGGGCACTGGTTCTTCACAATCTCATGGAACTCCGCGGTACCCGGCACGATCTCTCGGTGGTGCTCGGGATGGCAGAAGGGGCATGGCCCCGCAGGCCGGCGCAGGATCCCCTGCTGATCGATTCTGAGCGGAAAGAACTCATTGGAAAGGAGGAATGGCTCCTCTCCACCTCACACAGGCGGGTCGATGAAGAGCGGCTCCTCTTCCGGCTCATGCTCGAGACTGCCCGGCATATAGTGCTCCTCTATCCGAGGCTTGATGAATCGGGCCGGGAACGGAGGGCCAGCCCTCACATTCTCGAGTTGATGAAGCGTCTTGTAAGAAGCGACCTCACCCAGGGTGATCTGGAAACGATCTCGGAGAAGGGAACCCGGCGACTCGGAGACACCAGGCCCGTAGCCGGTGGCCCTCTGATGGGTGATCTCGACCGGGACATGGCAGCGGTGGGTGAAGCGCTCGATGGAGAAGACCGTACGGCCCTGCACGCACTGTGGGGCAGTCCCACATTCCGGCAGGGCTGGAACGCGGAGCTATCGCGTTGGAGGGGCGAAGCGGGACCATGGTCGGGGTTCCTCCGGTCGGAGCCTGCAATCGGGCTGGCACTGCAGCTTCTCGGTCTGCAGGAAAACGGTACGGTTTCTTCGTCCCTGCTCGAGTCATATGCAACCTGTCCGTGGAAGGTGTTCGTCAGGAGTGTGCTGGGGCTGCCGGAGGAGACAGTAGAGATAGAAGGACTTCTGAACGCTCTTGAGATGGGACAGGTTCTGCACGGTGTTTTCTGCGATCATCTCCGCCACCTATCGGCAGATGGCCTATGGCCGCCTGAATCCTCGAAGGACGATGATCTGCAGAGAGGGCTCACGGAGCTTGTCGAGAAGCATGTACAAAACGCCTACCGGCTCCGCGGTACGCCGGCGCCGCTTTTTGAACGGATCGACAGCCGGCTGGCGATGGGAAGAGTCCTCGGGTGGCTCAGATGGGAAGCGGATTCGGATCGGAAGCAGGAGGCCGATCTCGTTTCAGGGGCATCAGAGGGATGGCAGGTCCTGGCTCTGGAGGAGGCGTTCTCCTCAGAGATCAGGGTCGGGGAACGCATTGTCCATCTCAGGGGTCGGTGGGACAGGGTGGACAGGGATGGCGCGGGAAGGATCCGGATACTCGACTACAAGACCGGACGGGGCGCTCCAGGGCAGGAGGGGAGTCTTGCAGGAGGACTCAACCTCCAGATGTACCTCTATCTGCTGGCCGCGGCAGCAGAGTTGAAGGATGCGGGCACGATCGCAGGCGGCCTCTTTCTGCATCTGCGCCCCGACCGTCCTGAGAGTCCACCGAATGCGATCGCCTGGCCGGTTGAGGCGATAGCGGAGGCTCAGGTCGACCTCGATCGACTCCTTGCGGACCTGCTTCATTCCATCGAGCAGGGTGTCTTTGTACGGTTGCCGCACGACGATCGGACGGATAATCAGACCGGTCTCTGTACCGGTTGCCCGACACCTGCCATCTGCAGGGCCTGGAGGCTCGAGGAATCAAATCGTCACCGGAAGAGTGATCTCCTGAAGCCGTTGAACACACTCCGTTCGATCGACCATGTCGCGGGAGGTGATCGAGAGTGAGCGGCATCAGGGAGCTGCCTCCGCCCGTGGATCAGCAGGAACGGACCCGCCTGGTCGAAGATCGAGCGTCGAGTTTTGCGGTGGGCGCAGGCGCGGGATCAGGCAAGACACGGGTCCTGGTGGATCGGGTCACCGGTCTGGTGGACTCAGGAGTCCCGTTGGAGCGGATCGTGGCGATCACCTTCACCGACAAGGCAGCCGCTGAACTGAGAGAACGGGTGCGGGGTGAGCTTTCACAGCCGCCGGTACCGCACTCGAATGAGGTCGCGCGGTTCCGGGGCGCGGCTCTTGCGGTCGTGGACATCTCACCTCTGACGACAATCCATGGGTTCTGCCGTTCGCTTCTCTCTGCCCGTCCGATCGAAGCCGGTATCGTGCCCGGATTCGTGGTTCTCGACCAGCTGGCATCCGACCTTCTGCTCGACTCCATCGTCACCGAAGAGATAGAACGGCTGCGGTCATCACCAGATAGCGCGATGGAGGGACCACTTCTTGCTGGTGCCGGACTGAGTCGCCTGCGCGACCTGGTAAAGGCCGTGTTGAGGTTCCCGGATCTGGAAACCGAATTACCAGGTGATGGTGATGAGAACATCGATGAGGTCGTGGAAGATCTCCTGGCAACTGCCCGCGAGGTCGTGAAATTCAGCGCAGTGGTGACGGAGGGGGATTCGCTTCTTACTCAGGCTCGAGACGCGCTCTCCCGTGGAGAATACCTGAGGAGCCCCTCTGCTGATATCCATGATCGTGCGGCCACGCTCGGACGATTGAAGATCTATAAAAGGGCTGGCGCGAAGGGGAAATGGGATGCCGATGAAGAGACCAGGGCAGCATTCACAGCATTGAAGCCTGCCTGGAAGGCGCTCTCACAGCGACGGGATGACGCGATCGCCGGTTATCGGAGCGCCATGCTGCGGGTAGTGGTAGTTGCAGCGGAAGATACCGGAGCGATCTACCGCCGCCGCAAAGAGGAGATGGGAGCCCTCGACTTCGACGATCTCCTGCTTGCGACCGGGCGACTGCTGGAAACGGATCAGCAGGTTACCGAGGATATCAAGGGACAGTTCGATCATGTCCTGATAGACGAATTCCAGGATACTGACCCGATCCAGGCAGGGATAGTGATGCGGTTGACCGAGGCTCCCGGAGTGCGGGCTGAATCGGTGGAAGATGCGATCCCGCAGGCGGGTCGACTCTTCCTGGTGGGTGATGCCAACCAGAGCATCTACCGGTTCCGCCGGGCCGATCTCGAGGTGTTCCGCAGGGCGCGAGAACAGCTGTTGCGGTCAGGGATCGAAGCCCGGCTCACCGTCAACTTCCGCAGCACCCCAGGATTGGTAGCCGTTGCCAACAAACTGTTTGGTGAACTGCTCCCTGCCGATGATTACCAGGAGCTGACAGCCTATCGCGGTAGTGAGAACACCAAAGCCTCAGTAAGCCTGCTCGACATCGATCCGGTGCTGGGAAAGATGGACTATGACGGTGAGGAGCGTTCTCCCGGCACCGGGGCCATACGTGTCGCTGAAGCCCGCGCTCTTGCCGGCTGGATCGAGCAGCAGCGTTCAGAAGCGTTCCCGATCATCGACCGCGACTCAGGCGAAGTCCGGCCGTTCGACTACGGGGATATAGCCATCCTGGTCAGGACCTATACCGGAGTGCGGGTATTCGAGCGGGAGCTGGAACGGTACGGGATCCCATTCCGACTGGCAAAGGGGCGGGAGTTCTTTCACCGGCTCGAGATCATCCAGACTATCCCGGTACTCCGGGCCCTGGCGGATCCCTCCAATGGGGTGGCGATCATTGCTGCGCTCCGCTCACCGTTCTTCGGTGTCTCCGACGAGAGTCTGGTGCGGCTGGCAGCAAGCTGCAGTTCATTCAGTTATCTGGAGGAACTGCCCGGTGAGGGGGCGGGGTTCCTTGATCCCGATAAAGACGCCCCTCTCCTTGTCGCGCGCCGGATCCTGGCAGATCTGCATCGTGAGGCGTTCTTCATGGCGCCCTCTGCGGTACTGCGTTCGCTCTATGACCGGACCCGCTCGATTCCCCTGCATGCGCTCAAACCCGATGGTGAACGGCGGATGGCGAACCTGCTGAAGCTCCTCGATCTGGCGGCTGCCTATGAGGATGCGGCATCGACCCTGGCCGGCTCCGGCAGTGCTGAAGCAGGTACTCTGCCAGGTCTGGTGAGGTACATCGAGGAACAGCGGCAGGCCGCGGTCGAGGAGGAATCGGGACTCATGGGGGAGGGTGCCAGTGCGGTGACGCTCATGACGATCCACTCGGCCAAGGGGCTTGAGTTCCCGGTGGTCGCGCTCCTCGATCGCAGCTATACACCCTCTTTCAAGGATACGGCGATCCCGGATCGGGAACGGGGCAGTGTGGCGGTGAAAGGGGCAGGCCTGGAACCGGTCGGGTGGCCGGAACGGAAGGAAGCCGAGGAACTCGAGCAGGAGCGGGAAGCAGGCCGCATGCTTTATGTCGCGTTCACACGGGCGCGTGAACATGTGGTGGTCTGTTCAAGATCATCGGAAGAACAGTCTGAGAAGGGGTTCCTCGCCCCGCTGGAAAACGGCCTTAGAAGGCTGGCTGCAGGTGATGTGCCCGGCATGGAAGACCTGGTGGTCTGGGATTCACCCCAGGAGCCGGAGAGAGTGGAGGTAGATCACCACCGGTTGCCGTACGACCTCACCCCACCCTCAGATGATGAGATCGAGGACGCGGACAGAAGAAGAGCGGCGTTCAGACAGGAATGGCGGCAGGTGGTGGAGCGAGCCCGCGCATCCAGGGCCGCACGGGCGTCCGGTCTCGGTGTCTTGCATGGGATGGTCGATTCTGACCGGGAGTCTGACGATAAAATCCCGCTCACGAAGAGTGGGTGGTACGCAAGATTGCGGGGCACCCGCGTCCACGAGGCCATGGAGTTGATTGTCTCATCAGGGATGGAACCAGAGACTGTATGCGCGATCGTTGTTCAACCATCCGATCCTGAAGAGTTTGGTCAGGAGTGTCGGAATCTGGCTGCAAACGGGATGACCATGCTTGAAACGGCTCTATCAGAAGGCTGGACTCCCACCGCCACCGAGTGGCCGATGGCGATAGCGGATATTCCCGGGGAGATCGCGGAATACGCGGGCAGCGATATCTCGGTGCTTACCGGCACAGCTGATCTCATCCTGGAGAACGAGACAGGCGAACTGCTCGTGGTGGATTACAAGACCGGCATCATATCGAACGGTGATCTGAAGTACCGGTACGAGGGACAGCTCGCGGCTTATCGTCTGATGCTTGCCGCTGTTTCCGGCCGTCCCGTTTCCTCGGAGATATGGGCTCTCTCGACTGGTGAGCGTGTAAGACTCTGAAAACAACCTCCACAAACAGACGATCTGACTGAAACAAGCACAGCGCTTGCAGAGTATCAGATGCAGGTCATCCATTGCAGGAAGATTGACGGAACCCGAGGCGTGAGGAGAAAGGCGTACGTGTTGTGGAGATCAACAGGAAAGCACCCGCAGTAGCAGCACAGGAGATACGCATCGAGGCGTCTCCGGCTGAAGTCTGGAAGACCCATGCCGATATCAACGGATGGCATACCTGGAATCCCGACATCTCGGCCTCGAAACTGAATGGGGATCTTGCACCCGGCTCTGTCTTCAAATGGACTTCAGGGGGTGTGAAGATCACCTCCACCCTGCAGGAGGTTGAAGACTCGAAGCGTCTCTGCTGGACAGGGAAGGGACCCGGCTCGACAGCAATGCACCTCTGGACCCTCGAGGCCGACGGCGAGGGCACCATCCTGAAAACCGAGGAATCGATGGATGGATGGCTGGTCAGTCTGATGAAGGGGAAGATGCAGAAGACACTGGAAGCCTCCCTCAACGGCTGGCTGATCGACCTGAAGCAGGAAGTTGAGATGGGCCGGAACGGCCGATCCGTCTGATCCCGTCTCCCTGAGTACACCGCAGTTCTTCCCTTCTGATTCCGCCTGATATACCTTTTAAATCGGTTCCAGGTACGCGCACCACACGGGATCGAGTGTCCCCGGTGTGTCTGGTGGTATCCGTATGGAGGGTTCTTCAATGAAGAGAATGGTGAACATTGCTGTGATATGTGCGGTGTTGAGTCTGGCAGCAGGCTGCTCGCGTGGAGACGGGAAGCAGTGGTACCGGGGCAATACCCATACACACTCGCTCTGGAGTGATGGGGATGCGACGCCCGAAGAGGTTGGAGACTGGTACCATTCGAACGGGTATCACTTCCTGGTGATGACCGAGCACGACCGCATCGCTCGCGGTGAGCGATGGGTCACGGTCGGTGACAGGGGACGGATTTCGAACGAACGGCTGGAGGAACTGAGGGCACGGTTCGGTCGGGACTGGGTGGTGACGAGGATACGCGATGACCGTCTTGAAATGAAGCTGAAGACGCTGGAGGAAGTGAAGAGTTTCTTCGAGGAGCCAGGGGCATTCCTCTACATCGATGGCGAGGAGATCAGCGATAGAGCTGAAGGAAAGCCCCTCCACTTCAACGTGTTGAATGTGGCCGAACTGATCCCCACGCAGGGCGGTGACACCATCATGGAGAACGTTGAGCGGAATCTCGCCGCTGTCAACGAGCAGGCCGAGCGGCTGGGGCGCCCGATGATCGTGCATATCAACCATACGAACTGGCGGTGGGCCCTGACCCCCGAACAGCTCGCAGGCATGCGCGGGACCCATCTTTTCGAGATCTATAACGGCAGTACCGGCTGCAACAACTATGGTGATGAAACGCGTCCGGGAATGGATGAAGTGTGGGATATCGCGCTCACCCGCCGCTTGAGCAGTGGTGATGCCGGGCTCCTCTACGGTCTGGCAGTGGACGATACGCACAACTATTACTCCTTCACCCCCGATGTGTCACATCCGGGCAGAGGCTGGATCGAGGTTCGGGCAGTCGATCTGACGGTGAAGAACATCCTTGAGGCCATAACTGCCGGTGACTTCTACTCATCCACAGGGGTCGAACTCGAGGAGGTCAGCTGTACCCGTTCCCGATATCGAGTCCGCGTTGCGGTCGAAGAAGGGGTAACGCACACCATCCAGTTCATCGGTACCCGGATGGAGGATGGAGTCGTCATGGAGACCGGAGTGATCCTGCAGGAGACAACAGGGGATGTCGCGACCTACCGGTTCGATGGAGATGAACTGTACGTCCGAGCACGTGTCGTATCATCGAAGTTGCAGGAGCATCCAGCCGCCGGTGAAGAAGCTCCGGAGTATGCCTGGACACAGCCGGTCATCCCGGGCAGGAAGTGACAGATAATAAGAGGATCTGTGATCGACGGATCATCAGGGCTTGACGCCCGGATCTGAAACCGCTTATTGGAAAACCGGTTTTCCATGGCGCGCGACAACGTCATGAACAGGAATGGAACAGGGTAGAAGAGGATCATGAACGCATACACTCGCACACGCACCTGGTGGTGGCTCTCGCTACAGAGCAGTGTGAGCCGTGTGGAGAGGACTGTCGTGTAATCCAGACCTGAAACCGGACGCCTTCAAGGCCCGCTGCAGATGAGAAACTGCAGCGGGCCTTTTTTTGTTTGGTTCCAGCAGACAGAAGGGGATGCACAGGTGACGCAGGAAGAGAACAATGGACAGCTGAAGATAGGTGAATTGCCGGAGATGCAGATTGTTTCGATGGATGATGTGGTACTTCATGAGGACCCTGATACCGAGCGGGTGGCCCAGCTCATCGAGCGTTTCAGTACAGATGGCATATTGAAGAATCCACCAGTCGTGGCAAGGGCGGACGATGCTGACAAACTGATCGTGCTCGATGGTGCTAATCGTATAACATCATTACAGAAGATGGATATATCTCATGTATTGGTTCAGATAGTAAATCTGCCTGACAGTTCGCTCACCATCGATTGCTGGCATCACGCTGTCGAATACCTCACCAGTGAAATGCTCATGACCGGGATGGAAGCCATCGGAGGTGTCACGGTCGGGCGGGGAAGCCACCTCGACCGGGAAGACAGATCACTCCTCTGCAGACTCATCTTCGCCGACGGAGAACATCTCCTGCTGAGAGGTTCCTCCGATCTCATCGAGAGCGTCAGGCAACTGCAGGCCTTCACCAGGACATATCACCGTTTCGCCTACTTCGACCGCGTAAGTTACACGAACATCGACCACCTTCGCCGAAACTACCGGAATTTCACGGCCCTTGTATCCTTCCGTGGCTATTCCAAAGACGATCTGCGATCCATCACCTCCCATGGAATGCGCGTTCCGAGCGGTATCACCCGCGTGCTCCTGCCCAAGCGCGCGCTACGATTCAACCTGAGGCTCGATACTCTGCGATCCGGGCTGAAACTGGAGGAGAAACAGGTGTGGCTGGAGGAGACGATCCGTTCGAGGGTCGCGGAAAAATCGATCCGCTTCTACCGGGAACCGACATTCATGTTCGACGAGTGAACCTCAAAGCAGGAAAGGAGCAGTAACGATGGCAGTCACAAAGATATTCCTCAATGAGAGTGAGATACCGCAGCAGTGGTACAACATCCAGGCTGACCTGCCGGTCCCGCTCCCGCCGGTGATCCATCCCGGCACGAAAGAGCCGATCGGGCCGGATGACCTGGCGCCACTCTTCCCGATGGCGCTGATCGGCCAGGAGGTAAGCCAGGAACGGTATATCGATATTCCCGAGGAGGTTCTGGGAGTCTACCGTCTCTGGCGTCCGACCCCGCTTGTTCGGGCACGGCGGTGGGAGAAGGCCCTCGATACCCCCGCGAAGATCTACTACAAGCAGGAAGGGGTGAGCCCCCCTGGCAGTCATAAGCCGAATACTGCTGTCCCGCAGGCGTACTACAACAAACAGGAGGGTGTGAAACGCATCATCACCGAGACAGGGGCGGGTCAGTGGGGGAGCGCTCTATCCTTTGCCTGCAACCTCTTCGACATCGAGTGCAAGGTCTACATGGTACGGATCAGCTACGATCAGAAGCCGTACCGCCGTCTCATGATGGAGACATGGGGGGCGCAATGCCTGCCCAGTCCCAGTCGGGAGACAGAGGCAGGTCGGCGGATTCTCGATGCCGACCCCGACTCACCGGGTTCGCTCGGGATCGCCATCAGCGAAGCGGTCGAGGAGGCTGTGAAACGGGAAGACACGAAGTACTCTCTTGGCAGTGTGCTGAACCACGTGATGCTTCATCAGACGGTGATCGGGCTAGAGTCGATAAAGCAGTTCGAGATGGCCGGTGAGTACCCCGATGTCGTGATCGGCTGTGTGGGGGGTGGATCCAACTTCGCCGGGTTCGCGTTGCCCTTCATCCGGGACAAGCTCACAGACGGCCGCGACACGAAGATCCTGGCAGTTGAACCCACAGCCTGCCCGACCATGACGAAGGGGCTCTACCGGTACGATTTCGGGGATACCGCCTGCACGACACCCCTGATCAAGATGTACACGCTCGGTCATGATTTCGTTCCGGCGCCGATCCATGCCGGCGGGCTCCGGTACCACGGCATGTCGCCGATTGTGTGTCATCTCTACGAGCTTGGACAACTCGACGTGGTCGCCTACCCGCAGACACCGGTGTTCGACGCGGCGGTGAGTTTCGCCCGGGCTGAAGGTTTTCTGCCGGCCCCGGAGACCGCCCATGCGATCAAAACGGCATTTGATGAGGCGATGCGCTGCAGGGAGAGCGGTGAAGCTAAGGTGATCGCGTTCAATTACAGCGGTCACGGCCACTTCGACATGGGTGCCTATGAACGCTACTTCAACGGAGATATGGTGGATCACGATTTCTCCCAGGAGGAAGTGGATGAAGCGATGAGGAGCGTACCCGTGCTAGAATAGTGACAGTCGACTGGTCCACCGTGACCGGTCAGTGGTCAAAGGAGCCAAGCCATTGAAGCAGCCGTCACCGGTACGTCTTGAGAGGATAGATGAGTACCGCCTGCGTATCCCCCGCGAGGGAGCGATGCGTTCGGAGGGACTCATCTATGCCGATCACACCACCGAAGAGCTGCTGAAGGGCGACAACAGCCCCCAGCAGGTGGCGAACGTGGCCTGTCTCCCCGGATTGGTGGGCAGGAGCATGGCCATGCCTGATATCCACTGGGGGTATGGGTTCCCGATCGGCGGGGTAGCTGCCTTCGATATCGATGAGGGAATTGTGAGCCCCGGTGGAGTGGGGTATGACATCAATTGCGGGGTGCGTCTGCTGCGCACCGGGCTCCGCGAGGATGAGGTAAAACCCCATATCCGCAAACTCGTCGACCGGCTTTTCACCGAGATCCCGACTGGTGTTGGTTCCCGCCGGAAGAGGGCAAAGGTCTCAGACGGTCAGCTCCGCTCGCTCCTGCAACAGGGAGCCGGGTGGGTGGTCAAGCAGGGGTGGGGACGAGCCTCGGATCTCGAACGGCTTGAGAGCGGCGGCTGCCTTCCCGATGCCGATCCCGATGCTCTCACTCCCCGTGCCATGGAGCGTGGGCTCGACCAGGTGGGCACCCTCGGCAGCGGCAACCACTTCGGCGAGGTCGGGGTCGTGGATGAGATCTGCGATCCTGAAGCTGCTGCACTGTTCGGGCTCGAAGTGGGGATGGTCACCTTCTTCATCCATTGTGGAAGCCGGGGGCTCGGACATCAGGTAGCTGATGACTATATGAAGTCGATGCGTGGCACGCTCTCGAAGCATGGGCTCGACCTGCCCGATCCCCAGCTGGTCTGCGCGCCGATCACCTCGAAAGAGGGCCGAGAGTATCTGGGGGCCATGCGTGCTGCGGCCAACTATGCCTTCGCAAACCGCCAGATGATCACCTGGCTGGCACGCACTGTATTCAGCGAGGTGTTCGGCCGATCCGAGGATGACCTCGGTCTCGATGTGGTCTATGACGTCTGCCACAATATCGCGAAGATCGAGGATCACCTGTTCGAAGGCAGGAAGCGAACGGTCTGTGTGCACAGGAAAGGCGCCACACGAGCTTTCCCGGCCGGCCATCCCGAGATAGGTGAAGTCTACAGGGAATCGGGGCACCCGGTTCTCATCCCCGGTGATATGGGACGGTATTCCTACGTACTGGTCGGTACCGACCAGGCAATGGATGAAAGCTGGGGGAGCACCTGCCACGGGGCGGGGCGGGTGAAATCCCGGGCAAAGGCTAAAAAGGACCTCAAGGGTCGCCAGATCGACCGGGAACTGGCCGAAAAGGGTATCTATGTCCGGGCCGCGTCACGCCGGGTACTGGCTGAAGAGGCGAGTGAGGCCTACAAGGACGTCGCCGATGTCGTGAACGTCGTCACCGGCGCCGGAATCGTGCGCAAGGTGGCTCGCCTGCGCCCGATCGGCAACATCAAGGGATAACATCGTTCAGCGGGATTCCACAAAACCTCATTACCCGTTTCCCCGTATTCATTGAAAAGATTTGTTTCAATATCTCCAACGGGATGAACAGATGAAGCATCTTCTCCGCGATCTTATATACGGTGTCCGGATGTGGAAGAAGACACCGGTTGTAACGCTGGTGACGATACTGTCGCTGGGACTGGCTATCGCTGCCTTCACTACCATGTTCGCGCTGGCCGGCGGACTCCTCTTCGCGCCATTCCCGTATGAGGATCAGGAGAACCTGCTGCTCATCGAGCGTGCCGACATCGATGAACTGACCAGCGACTCAAGGGACCAGATATCTCCTCCCGATATTCTCGAGCTGCAGTCACAAATGACCTCCTTCTCTGGAATTTGTGCCTGGGATGACGAGCCGTATATCGTTTCGGACTTCGCTCAGCCCCATGAAATTCTGGTGACAACCGTCTCGGTGAATCTCTTCGATGTGCTCGGGGTGGAACCGCTCATCGGCCGCGTCGGTGCCGCCGGGGGTGAGACTGCCGGCGATCAGAATACCCTGGTACTGGATTACGGGTACTGGCAGCGGCAATTCAACGGTGAGGAGAGTGTTCCTGGAGCAACCCTTACCCTGAATCAGGTTCCGTACACCGTCATCGGCGTCATGCCTGAGGAATTTAACCTCCTGCAGGGGAATATCGCGGCGTATCACCCGACTGATTTCAGCGGACACAACGATCGGGGAAACCATGACTACTTCGTGTTCGGCAGGCTCACCGATGGTGTCTCGATCGAGCAGGCCCAGGCTGAACTGACGGTCTTTGCCGCCCGTCTTGAGCAGGAATACTCCGATACCCATGCCGGGAAGACCATGAGCGTCAGCCGGCTCCGGGAACGGTTTCCAGGCCGGACCGATACAATGCTCATCACGATGGCCATGATCGTCACCTTTCTCGGTGTGCTGATCGCGTGCGCAAACATTGCCAACCTCCTGTTGAGCAAAGCGGGGACCCGGATGAAGGAGGTTGCGATCCGGATTACCCTGGGTGCGAGCAGAGGAGGACTCTTCCGGCAGTTTCTGGTGGAGAGTGTTCTGCTCGGTGTCACAGCCGGCCTCGTGGGGGTGCTCATGGCGTTCTGGGCGGTGGATATCTTCCAGGCCGGTTTCCCGGCCGATATCCCAAGAATGTTCCTGCCGCAGATCGATGTGAATGTCCTGCTTGTCACCGCGGGTATCTCGGTCTTGGCCGGGATCCTTTTCGGTCTCGCGCCGGCGCTGTTCGCATCGATCAAAGATGTCCGGGGAGCGCTCAGTGATGGTGGGCGTGGCGGTACCGCCGGTCGGAAATGGCGGCGGATCAGGCATGCCTTCGTGATCGGTGAAGTGGCGATCGCCCTGGGGGTGCTCACGGGAGCCGGTCTGCTGGCCAACATTTTCTCAAGTATCCTCACTCCGGAGCCGGGATTCGATGGGGACGGACTGATAGCGTTCGAACTCTCATTACCCAACTACAAGTATCCCGACAGCGATGCCATCCTGCGATTTCAGCGGGAAACGATCCCGGCGCTCGAGGGGATCCCCGGTGTCGAGGGTGTGGCGGTCATGAATAGATTGCCGAGAGCTCAGAACTACTCTTCGACCCGGTTCAACCTTTCCGGCCAGACGTTCGAGGATCCGGGTGAGAGACCGGTGACCGGCTGGCTGGCGGCGAACGACGGGTATCTGACAACTCTCAGGGCCTCCCTGCTGGCCGGCAGGTTCGTGGAGAGGAGCGATCAGAACGAGACGCAACCGATAGCAGTGGTCAATCAGGCCTTCGTGGATGTCTTCCTGGAGGGGGAAGAGCCTCTCAGCACATCGATCGAGATATTCGGATCCTCCCGCGAGATCGTAGGCGTGATAGCTAACATCTGTCAGGAACGCATCCCCGACGAGTGGACGATCGATCCCATGGTCTATATTCCACTTGAACAGTATCCCCTCCGGTTCCCGACGATCGCGCTCAGATCGACGGTCGATCGGTCAAGGGTGGCGGAGTCGGCCAGACAGGTTATCTGGAGTGTGGATTCCGAACAGCCGATCGGTCCTCTGAGGGCTTACGACGAGATCTATACTGAATCACTCGGCGCCGCGGCGGTGTTCGGTGATTTTCTCTACGCCATCTGTGCCATCGCCATATTCCTGGCGGCGATGGGGATATTCGGAGTCATGTCACACTCGGTATTGCTCAGGACCCGGGAGATCGGGATCCGTATATCGGTTGGAGCTCAGTCCGGTCAGGTGGTAGGCATGATCACCAGGCAGGGGATCTGGCTGACGGTCAAAGGATTCATCCTGGGAGTACCGCTGGTCTTCCTGATGGCAAGATTCGTCAAGAACATCTTCCTCTTCACCGGTGACATGCGGCTCCCTCTGGCAGGATTCTCGATGATCGGACTCCTGGCGCTGATTGCCCTGTTCTCTGCATGGCTTCCCGCCCGCCGCGCCGCGAAGGTCGAGCCGATCGAGGCCCTGAACGCCGAGTGAAGGTTCGGGGGATTCCCTGACCTGGCAGCACCTACTGATTCAGGCTTCGAATCACCCACCCTGCCGATTGTTGGTGTACTTCGTGATGAGCAGGTTCCGAAGCGTCCGGTACATTTCGACCGTCTCCTCCATGGTGCCGATCGAGTAGCGGGTCATGAACTCCCGGGCACGTTCAGGATCGCTCAGGTACAGTTCGAGTGCCTCCTCGTCGATGCGTGACTGTTCCTCGAAGAACCGGGCCTCGAGCGGATCCCGCATCCCGTGCAGGTCCCGGATGGCGTCCTGCCAGCGCAGATGGAGCAGGTTGTCGACGAAGTCGATCGCCCACCGGGCTGAATCCTCACTGAACTCATCCGGATCCCAGACCTGGTAGAGCGGACTGGTGTCGGTCGCCCCCGCATAGATAGGTACGTAGGTGCTCACATGCTGATTGTCGAGGTAGAACCAATAGACCCCGCCGATAGGATCGGGCAGCCAGTCACGGAGCTGGGCCACCATGCCATAACCGCCGCGGGAGACCATCCGCCGCCAGGTGATGTCGAGCAATTCGCGCATCGGGCGGGTGGGGAAGGGGGTGGCCAACGGACTGAGCTTCAGCCCGCCCTGGCCGTCGGGGACCTGCCAGTCGAGATCGGCCGTCATGTCGTAGATCGTGCCGGGGAAGACCGAGCGCTGGAAGGCGATCACGTCCTGGACTGAGACCGGTTCATCAGGTTTGATCGAGAAGGGGTAGAGACTGAGTGGTTCGACATACTGGTGGTAGGCGTCGTAGCCGGAGTGGGGATTGTGCAAACCCCTGTCGGGCCAGTCACCAGAGTCGGGAGCGAAGGTGGAGAAAAAGAGCCAGAACCGGCTGACCGCCCATTCCCGGGGCAGGGGGGCATAGATCTCCTGCCAGATGAACGGTTCACCTGAATCCGGATCGTACCAGCCGCGGTCTATCGCGTCCTGCATGTAATTGGCCGAGACGATGAAGTTGTCGTGATCGTCGGGATCTATCCTCTTGATCACACTCCAGTTCGGGACGATGGCGATATGATCATCGGGTACCCGCTGGGCAGCCCAGATGGCGCCGGGCCGGCCACTGTCACGCTCCCAGCCTGGACCGACACTGAATACCTCGAAGATCCAGGCCTCCTCGGGATCGGCGATACAGAGGGCTTCCGATTCCGGTCCGCAGGATGGAAGGAAACCGTACTCATCCATCAGTGATCCGATCAGCTCGACCGAATCGCGAGCCCGCGTACAGCGCTGCAGGGCGAAGAGCTGAGCCTGTTCGATGGTCATGATCTGCCCACCCTCACCCAGATCCAGCTTCAGTTCATCACGCTGGCTCATGGTGCTCTCGCCGATGGCCAGCTGGTGCTCGTTCATCTGCGGATAACCGGTGTGGAAGTAGGCATGGGTGTGTTCTGCCTGCGGGATATAGCCGAGTACCTCGCCGTGATCATCCAGCGGAGTGCGAACGTTCTGCAGTCCGTAATGCACCGGTGCCATCGAACCCGCCGGCCAGTCCATGGCGGGGACCACATGCACCCGGCACTCAGCACAGCACCCGGTGTGGGAGGTGATGACCGAGCCATCGACAGAGGCCAGTTTTCCGACCACGATATCGGTACAGGAGTCGAAGTCGGGCTGGATTTCCAGCTGAGGGGCAGGGCATTCCATGGAGAAGCCGGCCAGCAGCATAAGGGCAAGCAGCAGGACCACTGGAATGGGGAATGATCCACGGAACGAACGGGCTCTTTTCATTCTCATCACCTTCGTCGCAAGGATGTGGAGTGCGTTCATACTATTCGGGATCGGTGCGGTGGAGCAACAGTGGTCAGGAGCATCCCGGTTAGAGTCAGGGTACTCCGAAATGTCATAGTAACGGTCCCGGGGCGAATCCAGCGCGGCACTGTCCGTACCCGTCTATTCTCAGTCGTGAGTATTATCGTATTGACCCTGAAATACGAATGACTAAATTAGACCATAAGCTAAAACACTCATAATTCAATCGGGAGAGTACGCAGGTATGGAGAAGCGATATCTCAGGGATAATCTCGATGCGGATCTCGAGGAGAGGATGGTCTTCGTCGGCGGTCCACGCCAGGTTGGAAAGACGACACTCGCGATATCTCTACTGGGACACGACCAGGACGAGTCGTCTCCAGGATACCTGAACTGGGATGTTCTGGCAGATCGGGAGGATATCCTTGCGGAGAGGATTCCGTCCGGGCAATCCCGCATTGTTTTCGACGAGGTCCACAAGTACGCCCAGTGGCGAAAACTGATCAAGGGGTTGTACGACAAGAACAAGACGTCTGTTTCATTTATCGTCACCGGTTCTGCTCGGCTGGACTATTACCGCAAAGGGGGTGACTCCCTCCAGGGGCGATACCACTATTACCGGCTCCATCCGTTCACCCTGATGGAGTCCGGAGACACTCCGGATGCCGCGACTGTGGAGCGACTTCTCAAATTCGGAGGTTTTCCCGAGCCCTATCTCAGGGGAGAGGAGCTATTTCACCGCAGGTGGCAACGCGAGCATTCGGCCAGAGTCATCCATGAAGACCTCCGCGATCTGGAGAATGTGCGCGAGGTGTCCTTGTTGGACCTGCTGCTGTCTCATCTGCCTGCGTGTGTGGGATCGCCTCTCTCGGTCAACAGCCTCAGCAAGCTGATGCAGGTGGCACACGAATCCGTAGAACGATGGCTGACGATCTTCGAGCGGCTTTACGTTTGTTACCGCATTCCGCCGTTCGGAGCGAAGCGGATCCGGGCCGTCCGAAAGGAGAAGAAACTGTATTTCTGGGACTGGTCTCGGGTGAGCGATCCCGGACCCCGGTTCGAGAATATGGTGGCCGGTCAGCTGCTGAAGTACTGCCATTATGTAGAGGACACGGAGGGGCATGAGATGGAGATGCGTTTCATTCGCGATACAGACAAGCGCGAAGTCGACTTTGTCGTTCTCCGCGACGGCCGGCCAGAATTCGCCGTCGAATGCAAGAGCGGCGAACGGAGTGCTTCTCCGGCGTGCCGGTACTTCAGGGAGCGGACAGACATCCCAAGGTTCTATCAGGTACACCTGGGCACGAAGGATTTCGGTAACGCGGCAGCGGGTACACGTGTCCTGCCCTTTGCAACCTTCTGCAGTGAGTTGGAGCTGCCTTGAGTTTCGCCGCAGGTGAATTAGTCGAATTCCATTGCGACTGCGATCTGCCCGGAGTGAATATACAGATTCAACTTGAACGACCATCAGAGGAACAGACGATGCGACGGTATGGCGGAATCCTGGTACTTCTCACGGCACTCGCGCTGAGTGGCTGTATGCAGGCTGAATTGCTGGTCAAGGTGAATTCAGATGGAAGCGGAACCATCGAGACCACTATCGGTATGGCGAAGACGCAGTTCGCCATGATGGCAGAGATGGGTGGAGAATCGGACGACCCCTTCGACGAGGCAACAGCCGAAGAGGGTGCAGCCCAGTACGGTGAGGGCGTCACGTTCGTCAGCTACGAGAAGATAGACAACGAGGACATGGTCGGCATGCGGGTTGTCTATGCGTTCGAGGACATCAATACGGTTTCCGCGTCACCCATGGCCAGCCAGGAGGATGTGGAAGCGAAGTCGATGGAACAGGTCCGCTTTACATTCGTTCCGACCGATGGGGGAACGCTCACCGTCATCATGCCGGGGGATGAGCCGGGTGAGGCTGAACCGAATGAAGTAGAGGATGGCTCACTGGGAATGATCAAAGGGTTCCTCGCTGGCATGAAGATGACGATGAAACTCGAGATCGAGCCGGGGATCGCCAGGGTCAATACCGATAACGTCGACGGCAATGTGATCACGCTCTTTGAATTCGACTTCGATGTGATCGCCGCCGATGATGACAACCTGAAGGCTTTCATGGAGAACTCGAACAGCGGACCCCAGCTCTCAGGAGTAGCCGGTGTCTCCTATGTGGAGGAGAACCCGATCGTGGTCGAGTTCGGGGCAGGTGGTAGTTTCCCGATCTGGTATGTCGGAATCGGCGTCCTGCTGGTGATCTTCCTGGCTGGTGTGGTCATCGCAATGAAGAAGAAGTAAAGGCATCTTCCCTGCGGTCTACCGGTATTCCGGATTTGGGTAATCGAATCGGCAGCCCGCGTCCCATTCCGACCTCTGGTTCCCATGCGCCGGAATGCCTCCGGCATCCTTCATCATTCGAGCCATGTGCATGAGGTTCCAGGTCATGAAGGTCGTATTCCGGTTGGTGAAGTCGTTCTCCGGGCCGCCCGATCCCGGATCCATGTACGATGGACCTGGTCCTGCTTCACCGAGCCACCCGGCATCTGCCTGGGGAGGGATGACATAACCAAGGTGCTGCAGGGAGTACAGGATGTTCATGGCGCAATGCTTGGCGCCATCCTCGTTGCCGGTGATGAGGCATCCACCGACACGCCCATAATAGGCGTACTGTCCCTGTTCATTCAGTATCCCTGAGTTGGAGTAGAGACGCTCGATCACTTTGGTGCACACGGAGGATTTCTCGCCCAGCCAGATCGGCGTGGTGATCACGAGGATATCGGCGGCCATGACCTTCTCATGGATCTCGGGCCATTCATCGGCATCCCATCCCTGTTCAGTCATATCGGGATAGACACCATAAGCGATGTCGTGATCGACTGGCCTCAGCGACTCGACGGTGATGCCGTTCTTCTCCATGATCGCCATGGAGATGGCGATAAGGCCATCAGTATGCGACATCTCCGGTGAGCGCTTAAGGGTGCAGTTCAGGAAGAGCGCGTTCATATCTGAGTAATCAGTAGT
>JALGVQ010000151.1 GCA_025774615.1 bacterium | reverse complement strand
GGGGTGGACGCGGTCGGAGTCAGGTACCGAAGCGATTACGAATACTACGGTGATGACTATTACAGCGATGCCGGGTATGGGGATCAGTACTACGACGGGTATGGATGGGTCAGCCAGCCCGGTGTCTATGTCGCCGGATATCGCCGGCCGTGGATACGTAGACTCTCTGTCGACTGGTACTACGGCAACTGCTACGGATGGAACCGCTGGCCACACCGGTACGGCCGGTACGGTTCGGTCTGGAGTGTCGGATGGCGCTGGGGCGGTTTCGGTGTCTCCTGGGGTCGTTACGAATCCTACTGGTACGATCCGTTCTACTGGGATTACTACTGGAGCGATCCCTTCTACCACTACCAGCCCTACTTCGCGTACTGGAATCCATGGGACTGGCACCGTCCCTACCACTACGGCTACTACGATCCCTACTGGGGTCCCTACCACTACTACGATGACCCGTGGTACGGGGGGAGATCCCGGGGTGTGGTGATTGTCGAGGATTACGCGCGGCGTCCAGCCGATCGGCGACGGGGAGTCACCGATCTGCGTGACGCGCGCAGACCGATCGGAACGGCGGCCGACAGGGCCGCAGTCACGGTTGCCGACGGAACTGAAGATAACACACGGCGTGATTCCCGGACCCGTGCGGGCACCGATACCAGGACCAGAACAGATGTCGGTGACGCGCGGACGACAACCGGGAATACGGATCGTACCACGACCCGTACCGAGAGGCCGACGGTCGGGGACTCGAAGATCAGGAGTACACCACCGGCCAGAAGCGGCACCAGCCGGCTCCGTGAAACGGCAAGGGCGGTCGGGAACGAACTGATCCGGCGGTACACCGGCCGGAGCGTCGGGTCGAGCTCATCGACGGCCAGGACCAGCTCGCGCAACAAGACCGAGAGCACCCGGACCGGCTCGAGCAGCACCAGTACGCGCACCCGGACCACGACATCACGTCCACCGACCACGAACTCGCGCACCCGGACCACGACATCACGTCCGCCGACCACGAGCTCGCGCACCCGGACCTCAACGTCGCGTCCACCGACCAGGAGCTCGCGCACCCGGACCACGACGTCGCGTCCACCGCCGAGAAGTACGAGTTCACGGACCACGACGTCACGTCCGCCACCGAGAAGTACGAGTTCACGGACCACGACGTCACGTCCACCGCCGAGAAGTACGAGTTCACGGACCACGACGTCACGTCCACCGCCGAGAAGTACGAGTTCGCGCACAACGACGTCACGTCCACCGCCGAGAAGTACGAGTTCGCGCACCACAACGTCGCGTCCACCGACCACATCGAGTTCACGGGCCAGGACGACGACATCACGTCCACCTCCGGGAATGTGAGAGGAAAGGACAGGAAGATCATGAACAGCATGGGAATGAGGATCCGGAACGCGGTCGCAGGGGGAGCAGTGCTTCTGCTCCTTTCACCGGTCGCGACATTCGCCCAGAGCGCGGAGATCCTTGCAGTCGTTCCCACAGGGACCGGCGCGCGACCTCTGGCCATGGGTGAGGCATACCACGCGATCGGGGGGGACATCCACAGCCTCTACTATAACCCGGCAGGACTCGGGCTGGTGAAGGGGCTGAGTATCGAAGGGGGTATCTCCCACCGTTCGACCGTTCTCAACACGAGCTATTTCGGCACAGAATCGAATTCGAAGGTATTCAGCACCGGTCTGGACAACCTGGGCCTGGTCTATTCCATACCCACAGACCGGGGCAGCCTCGTCTTCGCGATCGGTGCCCATCGGCTCAGGGATCTGGACAACCGGTACCGGCTCGAAGGGTACAACACCTCCGATGATCCCGATCTGGGGGAGACCTGGATAGAGGCCAATGACTCCGATCGCGGATCGCTCTATGGATACGCGGCGGGAGTAGCGGTAGAGGTTTCGAAGAGTACCTACATCGGGTTCAGCCTCGAGGCGATCAGTGGCTCCAACAGCTACACCTACCTGCTGGACGCGTACGATACCGATGATGTCTGGACTCCCTACGATGGTCATCGGTGGGATGACGGGATCGACTACTCATATCAGAGTAAAGGTCTCCGCATGTCGGTCGGTACGCTCTGGATGCCGGTACAGGGGCTCTCGTTCGGTGGAACGATCCGCATGCCGACAGATATCGAGATCACCGAGGAGTGGTACCAGTCGGAGATACTCTACTACGACGACGAGACCTCGGAAGTGACCTACGACGACGATGGGCTCTACTCCTACGCCCTGCGGATCCCCTTTGAGTTCGATATGGGGGCGGCGCTCTCGATCGCGGGAGTCACCATGAGCGGCAGTGCCTCTTTCACCGACTATTCGCAGGCCTGGTACTCGAAGTCCCCGTACGACGGGTTCGACCCTGATTTCTTCGTCAACAACTACGAACCACAGTGGAAACTGGGCGGCGGCATGGAACTCGCTGTTCCCGGCGGATTGGCAGTCCGCGCCGGTTATCAGTGGTCACCGCTCGTATTCCGGGCTGTTGGTGAGGAGATCGTCAGAAATCGTGAGATATACAGCGCAGGGATAGGCCTGCCGATGGGTGACCTGATCCATCTCGACCTGACCTATCGCACCGCGCAGTGGGAGACCGGACTGGGCGCGACCTCGGAGGTCTGGAGTCACGGCCAGTTCATAATGTCGTTCGGCTATCGGTTCTGACCCCTCTCCCGAAGCCGGATGAAAAGGCCCGGCCCGCAGCACGCGGGTCGGGCCATGTTTTTTTTGCGACACGAGCGTTTCTCCAACAGGCTCATGTTGACGGACGATTACCCGACCTGTACTCCTGAGTGAGATGAGAGCCTCGCTGACATCACCGGCGCGACCGGGCGGCATCGCCCGGCTCCGTTCCACGACATTCCGTATGAGCTGGCTTGTTGCCGCGACTGTGCTCCTGGCCCTGTATCTCGGTCTGGGGGGATGGAAGCTGTGGGGATTCCTCGCGCTCGTACCGGCCTGGCTGGCGGTGCGTTCGGCCGGCAGATCAGCGGCGGCGGATCCTCTCGGGCAATGGAAATGGGCGTTCCTGTCGCTGGCGATCCTCTGTGCTGTCGGGAACATTCTCCTGCCTCTGAGACCATCAGAACGACTGCTTGCCGATCGGGAGAGTGGAGATCGGGCACGGGTCGCAGAGACGCTTCAGACTGTTCGGGGATATCTGGAGGACGCGCTTGGATCCGCTACGGAAGCGCTTGCAGACCCGTCTCGCGGCCTGGGGACGCGCGAGAGACTGGAGAGTGTTCTTCCCGACCTGCCATCCATGATCGAAGAGGGGGTAGCGATCGCTCTCTTCAGGGATGAAGGGGTGCAGATCGCATGGGCCGGTTCCCCCTACATGGTGCCCGCGCATGTCCTGGAGAACAATGAATGGGGAGGTTCGATCGGAGCGGGGTCGCAGTGGTTCTTCACCGCAGGGGACAGCCTTTCGGCGGCAGCGTACTCGATCGCGGCCCTGCCCGAGGGCACGCTTGTGGTGGCCGGTCTCCTGGCACGCAACAGGGTCCATACCGATCTGGCGCCAGGCACAGAACCGATCCTCGAGAAGATGCTCCCCGGGCATATCGCGTCGCGGCTGCGGATAGTGCCCGATGAGGGTCGGGCGTGGATGGTCACGATCGAGCCGGGGCCATGGACCGAAGAGACGTTCCCCCATCCGGGCAGGGGGGTGATCCAGGTAACCCTGCTCTTCTCGATCCTCCTGCTCAGCCTGCTCCTGCTCAGCAAGGACAGCTCGGTGATGAGGGGGTTGTCTGCGGCTCCGGTGATATATGCCTCGGTCGTGCCGCTGGTACTCGGGGTGGCCGGCCGACCGTTGACACTCGACCTGATAGCTCCTTCGTGGACGGGACACCAGCTCATCAATCAGGCATTCCTGGCCGTGGCGGGGGCAGGACTCGCGCTCTGGTTCGCGCTCGGTATCCGAGCGGGACTGAAGGATGGGGAGAGAAACCGTTTTACAACCGCTTCGGGAGTGGGTTCGGGACTCCTCATCCTGGTACTCTGGCCGATCGGTCTGGCGCTTCTGCAGGACCTCTTCCGATTCGCGCCCGGCTGGTTCTGGGCCAACGTCAGCTTCCTGCCGCCTCTGTCCGATCTCGTTGGATGGCTCATCGCGATCGCAATGATCATGATCCTGACCAGTGTCTCTGGAGGATCGGCCGCGATCCTGCGCTCCCGATATCAGTGGAAAGGGTTCGCTGCGGCTGTCACCGCAGCGCTGGTTGGTGGTTTCCTGGCGGGCGTTTCAGGCGCCTGGGACGGATCACTTCTGACCGGAATGTGCGCGGCGGCTGTGGGTACGATCGGCGCCTCTCTCTGGCTGAAGGGGAGCGGGAAAGCCACCCCCCTGACCGCGCTTCTTGGTTTGGGAATGATCGGGGCTATGGTGCTGCTGCCCATCAAGGGACAGCTGGGCAGAGTCATCATCCGCAACGTGGTTGAAGATTCAGCGGCGAGCATGGCCGGAACCGGTGTCGGACTGACATCGATGGAAGTTGCCGGGATCACTGATGAACTCAGAGCCGCCGTCGCTGCAGATGACAACAGGCAGCCTGCCGGTCTGCACCCGTTCACGAACATGGATGACCGCCGGGCATACCTGGTCTGGAGACAGCTCGATCTGCATGAGGAGATGCTGGCCGGAGGTGTCCAGGTAGTGGATGAGACAGGAGAGGTCACGGGCCATTTCGAGACCGTATCCGATCTCTTCGATGTCCCGGTGATCGAGAAGGTGAGGAGTATGCTTGCTCGTGGAGAGGGGCGCCTGGTTCTGACGGCCGGGTCACCGGGAGAGTTCGGTGTGGAGACGCTCCTGATAGGCGTTCCGGGAGGGGAGGGGGCGAGTTCACTCCTGCTCGGTGTGCGCAGGAGGCTTCTCGGTGTCATGGCCGGTGGTGAGAACAGGATATGGACACGCTTCGACCGGGCTGGGCATGCCGAACGCGAGGGAAGGCTGGGGGGAGATCTGTTCCTCCGTCTCTACGATGAGACCTATGGACTGCTGGCCCTGCCGTTGAACCCGACGCTTGTTGAAGCGCCCGAGCAGGTACCACGCTCGGTCGTCCAGCGGATCAGGGAGGGAGGCACGCGGGGTGTCTGGCTCCGCAGGGGAGGCCGGATCGGCACCGGCTCTGATGAATATTTCTTCCATCTGGCGACCGCATCGGCCGGTCCGTTGATGCCGGGTGGTGTATTGGTTGAGGAGAATGTGGTGGAGCGGGTCGCCTGTCTCGGTGTCCGGCTCCCCGGGTTGTGGGGCAGGATCGTGGATGTGCTGAATGTGGTGATATTATTCACCGCGGCGTTGCTGTTGCTGGGGTGGTTGCCGGCGGCGGTGGTCGCCGGGACCGGCATACCCGTAGGACGGATGCTTCGGCGGGTCTCGTTCAAGACAAGACTTCTGATCCCTCTGCTGGTGGTGGCGCTGGTGCCTCTGGTGGCCCTCTGGCTGCTCACGAGGGGGTTCATCCTGAACAGGGAGCGGTCTTCATGGGAGGCGGGCCTTGAACAGAGTGTGAGAGATGTACAGCAGGGGGTACTCGAGCAGACCGGCGACCAGGCTGAAGAGCTGGTGAGGATCCTGGAGCAGATGACGGAGTGGAGGACGGGTGCCGTGGATCTCGGCCCGGAGGCCCTCTGGGCGATCTTCGATGAGAACTATTTCCGTCTGGCCGGGACCGTTCCAGACTCCCTTGCCCAGCGCATCCCCCTGCGCGACGCTGTCCATGCCCGAGGTCCTGGCTCATTCCTGTTCAGATCTGACGGTCTGTGGGCGGTGGCCATCGCTCCGGTGGGTGAACGCTATTCCGAAGGCGCGGCGATCGTCGTGAGACCATTCACGGAGCATCTGCTCAGGGAGGCGGCACGCGGATCTCAGTGGCAGGTCGATCTCCTGATCGATGGCCGTCTGCAATCCTCGACCGGGCCGGGACCGTACGCGGCCGGGCTGTTGCCGACACTCCTGCCGAGGGAAGCCGACTGGCAGGGACTACGGGGCCGTGAGGTCGGTGCCTTCCGCTGGGGGGAACTCAGCGGGCTTCACTACCTCTACGCCTACCGGCCGCTGACCGATCATACCGGCACCGCAGTGGGCACGATCGCCAGGCGGAGGTTCGGTCTGTGGGGTCTGAACGACCCGGCGCTCAATCAGCTCTTCACGACGGTAGCCAGCATCTATCTGCTGCTGGTGGTGGCGGTGACGCTGGTAGCACTGCTGGTAGCGAGCCGTATTTCGCAGCCGATCGGGGATCTCACCAGGTCGGCCGTGCGCGTGGCTGGCGGGGATCTCGGCGTGGAGATCCCGGTGACCCGGGGGGATGAGGTCGGTGGCCTCCAGAAGGCCTTCAGGCAGATGGTTATCGCGCTGAGGGAGAATCGGGAAGAACTGGCCCGCGCGGAGCGGGAACGGGCCTGGCAGGAGATGGCCCGTCAGGTTGCCCACGAGATCAAGAACCCCCTCACGCCGATGCAGCTCTCTGCGCAGTTCCTCAGGCGGGCGTATGAAGAAAAAGCCGACGATCTCGACTCGATCGTGGCGGAGTGCACCGACACCATCGTTGAGCAGGTGGAGGGACTCCGCAGGATAGCAAATGAATTCGCCGCCTACGCCCGCCTGCCGGTCGTGAAGAGGGAACCGACCGATCTGAACGCGCCCGTGGAGGACGCGCTGAACCTCTTCGAGCCGGCGCTTCCGGTAGAGATGACCATGATCCGGGAACTCGCCGCCGATCTTCCCGTCGTCATGCTCGATACCGAGCAGATCCGGCGGCTCATCATCAACCTGATCCGGAACGCTCTCGACGCGATGGGAGAGGAGGGGACCCTCACGGTCCGGACCGGTCACGATGAGGAATACGTCTGGCTCCAGGTGCAGGATACCGGTGAAGGGATCGCCCCCGAGGTGCAGGAACGGCTCTTCGAACCCTACTTCTCAACCAAGACCGAAGGAACAGGGCTCGGCCTGGCGACGCTCGATCGTGGATGCCTATGGTGGAACCCTGTCGGTCGACAGTAAGCCGGGTGAAGGGACGACCATGACGGCCCGCTTCCCCATCAGCTGACAGCTCCCCGTTCTCCCCTGAAGATCCTCTGACGAACCACCGATGAACCACTGGCGAAAGAGCCTCCATTCCAGATTCCGGTGCACTGCGCGGAACCGGCAGGGGGTGGGAGTCGTTCAATCAGATGATCGGATGGTCGCTCAGTGCCCGTCCCGGAGGTAGTGCGTCAGAGGGCTGGGCTAATTTCCGGCTTGTTGGAGGAGCCTGTCGGTATCATCGATGGGCTCCCCCGGAGCCCTTCATAACCGTTAGAAGAACAGAGCCAGATTCCGTGCGCATG
>JALGVQ010000012.1 GCA_025774615.1 bacterium | reverse complement strand
GGCGCCGAATCCCGACCGGCTGCGTTCCGCCTCCTCGCCATAGCCACCGCTATGCCTCGTCGCCGCGCCTTGCAGGCCGGGCCCGGCATCACTCTCGGTGCCGACGTTTGTCACCTGACATGGCACTACCTTATACGAGTCCGCGGAGATGAGTGTTTCAGCACAAGCCGTCGGTCTGCGTGTCAGATCGATTTCAATCGTTTTTTCAACAGCTCACGGGCCCGGAAGAGACGCGCCTTCACTGTACCAAGTGGTACATCCAGTATCCCGGCTATCTCTTCGTAGGGAAGCTCCTGCTTGTGCCTCAATCGGATCACCTCACGGTACTTGTCAGGCAGACTCTCGATCGCGTCGGCGATCAATCGTCCCCGTTCCTTCAGAATCAGGTGCCGCTCCGGAGAGTTGATGGGAGAAGGGAAATCACGCTGCATTTCCCCTTCTTTTGTCTGCAGAGGAGCGTCCAGGCTGTATGTCTCGAGTTTCTGTCGCCTGAAGTGATCGATACAGGTGTTTCGGGCGATCTTGTAGAGCCATGTGGAGAAAGTGTATGACCGGTCGAATGAATCAAGAGCCCCGAATGCCTTGACGAATGTCTCCTGGGTAAGGTCGCGAGCCGTCTCCTGGTTGTGAACCATTTTGAGACAGACTGCGTGGACCTGCGGCTCGAATCGACGCACCAGTGCGGTGAACGCCTGCTGGTCACCAGATGAGGCAAGCGTGATAAGTTCGTTTGTTTCCTGTGTGATCATCAGTGTCGAACCATCACGAAAATCTCCAGGTCCTCCTCAGGCAGCGGCGGCGGGTTGTGCTGGGCCAGGAACGCTGCTACAATCACTGTTCTCCCGATTGTACTACTCCCCTTACCCCCTGAACAGATTTAGTGCCAACCCCCGGCAATGGATCGATTGGAGCAATCCATGCCGAAGAAACAATGTACCTCCCTGCTGACAGTGGCGGGAGGATTACTGTTGGGAATCGCCATTCCCCTTGCTGTCGTTCTTCCCCGATCAGAAACGCCACAGATCGTCATCAACGAGATTCTGGCTGATCCGGCCTCCGATCTCGATGGAGACGCGAACGGAGATGGCGTTCGCGACACCTATCAGGATGAATTCATCGAATTCGTGAATCGGGGAACGACCCCGGTGGACATTTCCGGATGGGAGACGGGGCCTTCGGGAAGTACTCCATTCACTTTTCCGGAAGGAACACTGCTCGCTCCCGGAGAATATGCTGTCGTGTTCGGCGGCGGTTCTCCTGTCAGCCCACCGGGGTTGGCGTTCACCGCTGGCGGCCGGATAGGATCGGGTCTGACCAACACGGGTGGACGCATCCTGCTGGTGGATCCCGCTGCGGCCGATACCGTGCAGGACATCTCGTACGGGGAGTGGGACACCGATAGTGCCTGGACACGTTCTCCCGAAGGATGGGGAGAATTTACAGAACACCCTCTGGTCGCCGGTACACTCTTCAGTCCGGGCGGACCGGCCGAGTCCGGGGGCGGTCCCGGAGCTGGACATCCGACGGTGTATCGTCTTCGGACTGTCAACCTCACCAGCGCAGGATATCAGGTTGCCTGGAGGTCGGGAAGCGCGGCGGACGGCAGGATCGAGGTCGAAATGAATGGATCGATCAGGCATATATACGATCCCACTCCGGCGGGAGTGCTCCATCTGGCAGGGATCTACGGCCTAAACCCCCGATCGGAAACGCGCTGGCGTGTGGTGAGCGGGGGAACGGTAGCGCCGGCAGACACCTTCCTGGTCCAGCAGACCGCGGGTGTGTCTACCTCGATCCCATTCACGGTGTACGGTTTACTCATCTCAGGTGGAAGTGGTCTTCCGGTACCCGGGGCGCATGTGTTCCTCAGATCGGGGGGTATGGCAGGTCGATCAGGATGGCTGGCCGCGGTAAGTGATTCCACTGGCAGGTGGAACCTGAACCTGGGCAACCTGAGATCTCCTGATGGCGGACCGTTGGCCTGGATCGCCGGAGATACGCTGTTCGTGGATGCTGATGGTGCCGGTTCCGGTGTCGCTATTACAGAAGGATTCATCGCCGCCTCATCACCACAGGAGGTCACTCTGCCCGGCCTGCTGCCCGATCCCGCCCCGTCCTTTATGTGGGAGGCGATCCCTGCCGGCACGGCAGTCGACAGCAGTATCATTCTGCGTTACACGCTCACCGATCCGGGTGAGGCATGGGCGCGCGTCTATCTGAGGGGTGAAGGAGAAGAGGAGCGTATCCCCGTCGAAACGGTACCCGCCATCCTCCCGAAAGGGAATCCGGGGATCGTGGAGGTTCATCTGGACCATCTTCCCGAGGGTACGATCTGGTGGATCGGGGCTGAGGTGGAGGATGGTCTCAATCCGCCGGTACAGATGGAAATCGCCGATCCGGTACGGATATCCCACCAGATCTATCGGAGCATCGATCTCATCGAGGGGATCGACCTTCTGACTCCGACTCTCATCGACCCACAGCTCCTGACTGCTCATGACTGGTTGGGAAACCTGCCGGGCCCAGGTGAGATGGCGCGGTGGGACGTCGTTACCGCGTCGTGGGTCTCAGCGGCGAGATTAACCGACGGAACCATAAGCGGCACCGATTTCACCCTTGAGCCGGGAGTGGGGTACGCACTCGTGAGCGCGACAAGCGGAACACTCCAGGTGCATGGACCACGCAGATATGCCCCCCCGTCGATCCAGCAGGGGGCTGGTCTGGCCCTGGTGGGGATCAGTGACTCCACTTCGGTGCGGTCGGCCGGTGACATTCTCACCGATTCCGCGATCGTCGCGGTGAGCAGATGGGACCGGCACCGGCAGGCGTGGGACGGACTTTTCCGCCTTCCTGATGGCAGAACGGTCGGCGTTGACTTCCCACTCGAGTGGGGAGAAGCGGTCGCGATCGATGTTGATACGGTGACTGCCTGGCAGCCTGCAGCTCTCTCTCTTCACGGATCGGCCGGATCCGGGGCGATCTCCGGTTTGCCGTCAGGTGCTCCCCGACGGGTGATCACGAAGGATCCGGGTGCCCTGCTGGCTTTTCCAGATGGTCCGGGCGCTGTGACGATCTGCTGGGCCGCTCCGGTATCAGTCACGCCCATTCTGGAACGGGAAGACGGAGCGCTGGCGTGGCAGACCCCGCCAACAACAGGGTCGGGCTGGCAGACAGCCCGGGTGACTGGCCTCAGCGGCGGGAGGTACCGGGCGGTCCTGCGCATTCCCGGTCATGAGGGTGATCGCCGGTTCATAAGAGACCTGGTCGTTGACGCGGGAGGTCTTCCCGATCTGCCGAAGTGGGCCTGGGGACCGGTTCCCGATGGCGAAGCCCTGTTCCTCCTTGAGATCGGGGAGAGGCTTGTTCCAACCACACCTGCCGGTGGTGGAGGGTGGTATGCACTCCTTCCCCGTGATCCGGTACCGACTGTCGAGGGCTCCGGGTCGCCGGCACTCATGGAATGCGCCGAAGATGGAGGCTGGACGCGCTGGCCTCTCCAGGCGGTGTCGGGAAGATCCTCTCTCAGCGTATTCGAGTTCTCCGGCCCTCCGTTATCTGTGAGCGGACTCGAAATCGAGGAGATGGGACCGTTGTCGATCAGGTTGCGCTGGCAGGTCCTGCATGGTGAGGAGCCACTCATCCTTCAGCCATATTTCGGATACACTTCACACCGGGGTGGGGGTGGGCCTGCCGGCGATCCGAGGTTGTGGATGCCGGCTGCGGATGAGTTCATGTGGGAACCGGGCCTGCCACCCACTTTCATGGTCGGACTCACGCCGTCATCCGGACCGGAGGGACAGCTGGCGCCTGAGGCAGTTGCGGTGCGCCTGGTATTTCATGGCCAGCAACGGTGGGTCGGGCCCGCGGCGCTGTCACTACCCGGGGAGAATGACAGGTTCGCGCTGCTGCCGGCCGTTCCAAACCCATTCAATCCGGAGACCGTGCTTCGCTACACCCTTCCCGCAGGGGGAGAACACATCGTCTCTCTCGAAGTGAGAGATGTTCGGGGACGCCTGACCAAGAGTCTCGTGGATGCCACGCAGCCTGGAGGGACCTGGCAGATACGGTGGGATGGCACCGACGCAACAGGCGCCAGGGTTGCCGCGGGGGTCTATCTGGTTGTGCTCGAGGTCAACGGTGATCGCACCTCGCGCAAGGTTATCCTCCTGAAATAGCAAAGCAGGTACACGATCGGTCATCGGGCGGGGGCGATTGCCCCCGCCTGATACCCGTTGTAGATTCACCACATGGATCCCTCGACAAATTTCTGGCCGCTCGTCATCATCATCGTTCTCCCGGTAGCGGTACTCATCGTGCTGGTCACTCGCGCGCTTACCCGCCTCAGGGATGTGGGACAGAGTGTCAGAGATGCCGGAAAGGAAATGAGTGCGGGTCTCAAAACAGGACAGATCGATGCCCTGAAGCATGCCCAGGACCAGATGGACAGGATGAGCGGTACCCTGCAGGGCCTGCAGAGCACACTTGATGAGCGGCTGAAGAGCCAGCAGGAACTGCTCACCAAACAGCTCACCTCCAGCAGCGATACAGTAGCGGGTATCAAGAAAGAACTTGGTGCCCTCTCCGAAGCGACCGGGCAGATCCGGGATATCGGGAAGGACATTGCCAGCCTGGAGGATATCCTCGGCTCGCCGAAACTCCGTGGGGGAGTTGGGGAGATCTTCCTCGAGAAACTGCTCGACGACATCTTCCCGAGGGCGCACTTCGAGACCCAGTATGCGTTCTCGAATGGCGTTGTGGTCGACGCGATCATCAAGATCGGTGAGATGATCGTGCCGATCGACTCGAAATTCCCGATCGAGGATTTCCGCCGGGTCCTCGAGGCAGATGAGCCCGATCGCAAGAAGGCCAGAAGAGTATTTCTCAAGAATGTCGAAAAGAAGATCGATGACATCGCCGCCAAGTATATCCAACCCGATGAGGGAACCTTCAACTTCGCCCTGATGTATATCCCTGCCGAGAATGTCTACTACGAGACCATCGTGAAAGATGAGAGTGAGGGTGAGGGGACCGACATGCCGGGGATGCTCCATTATGCCGTGACACGGCGTGTGATACCGGTCAGCCCAAATTCGTTCTATGCATACCTGCAGGTCATTCTGTACGGACTCAAGGGAATGGATCTGGAAAAGAGAGGAGACGAGATCCTCACCCACCTGCACCGTCTTCAGGGCGAGCTGGACCGCTTCACCGAGGAATATTCAGTCCTCGGCAAGCATCTGAAAAACGCGGGCGAGAAATATGACCAGGGCAGGAAACAGTTGGGAAAACTCGACCTGAAGCTGAAGCGCCTTGATGGGACAGATGAACTGCCGAAGCTCGAGGTGCCCACCGACTGAGATCAGTCTGTTATAATCCCGCTATCTGATAACCTTGTGTTTCTTCCCCACACGCTGCAACAGGTCGAGAGCTTCATCGAGCATCTCATCGGTGTGTGTGGGCATATATGATGTCCTGATCAGGGCGCCGTTCGGCGGGGTTGCCGGATGGATAAAGGCGTTGGTGAACACGCCGGCCTTGAAAAGGGCCCTCCAGAACTTCACACACTTCAGATCCTCACCTACCTGCAGGGGGATGATCTGGCTGGCGGAATTACCGATGTCGAACCCGATCTCCTGCAGGCCGGTGCGCATTCTGTCAGCATTCGCGATCAGCTTGGCGCGCCTGTCATCGCCTTCCCTGATGAGATCGAGAGCTTTACGGACGCCCGCGACCGAGGCCGGGGGGAGGCTGGCAGAGAAGATCATCGGCCGGGCTTTGTGCTTGATCCACATGATGACCTCGTACGGTCCCGCCACGAACCCGCCCACCCCACCGAATGATTTGCTGAAGGTCGCCATGTAGAGATCTGTTGCATCAAGCTGCCCCTGCTCATCGGCGATACCCCTGCCCTCCGAACCATACACACCCACAGAGTGGGCCTCATCCACCATGACGCGGGCGCCATATTTCTTGGCCAGCTCCACGATCCCGCGAACATTGGCGACCGTTCCTTCGCCTGAGAATATACCATCGGTAACAATGAATTTTCCGGTCGTATCCGGTACTTTCTGCAGGATACGTTCCAGGTCCTCCATGTCATTGTGCTTGTACCTGATGGTCTCGCCGGCTGCCAGCTTGCTGCCCTCCACGATGCTGGCATGGTTGAGTCGATCGGAGATGATCACATCATCACTGCTGACGAGGGCCGAGATCACCCCCTGATTCACGAAGAAGCCGGTTGAGAACACCAGCGCGGCTTCCTTGCCGAGCCAGGCGGCCAGCGATTCCTCCAGTTCGACATGGATATCAAGCGTTCCATTGAGGAACCGGGATCCTGTACAGCCCGATCCGTACTTCAGTACAGCATCGGAGGCGGCCTGTTTGACCTCAGGGTGGTTCGTGAGACCCATATAGTTATTCGAGCCGAGCATGATTTTCCGCTCGCCATTGATTTCAACGATAGGGCCCGCTTCACTCTCTATCGGCGTGAAATAGGGGTAGTAGCCGAACTGCTGGGCCGTTTTCCAGTCTTTCCACTGGAAACATTTCCGGAACAGATCCATCTCGGTATGCTATTCCTGACTGTATAAGGTTGGTTGTTCGCGCTCCTCAGCTCCACAGGAGTTGTGGGTTGACTCACCGGCTCCGCCGGGTTCTCTCTTTCCTCCCGATGCTTCAGCCCAGTATAAAGTACTGACAGACATCGGACGATGACCACGTTTTTCGTTCAGTGTCAATGTATGACATCATCATCGGACAGGTCAGGCAGGATGAGGAGAGGGACGTCTGTGGAAAGAGCATGCAGGACAGCATTTGTCACGGGGGGGAACGGTTTCGTCGGATCGTATCTGATCCGGACGCTGCTCGAGAGGGGATATCAGGTCCGGGCACTGGTACGGGCGTCTTCAGATCTCTCAATCCTGGATGATCTCGATATTGAATTTGTCATCGGTAATTTCACCGATCCCCGATCGTACCGGGATGAGATCGCAGGATCAGATGTCATCTTCCATGTGGCGGGTGTAACTGGAGCCAGATCGAAGGAGGCATACTGGGACGTAAATGTTGACGGGTCACGATATCTTGCCGAGGCCTGCTCGGAAATTCAGTCCCTGAAAAGGTTCGTCTACATATCGAGTATCGCGGCCAATGGTCCATCCAGTGAAGGACAGCCACTGAACGAAGATGACCCGACGGTTCCGATAACACCATACGGAGAGTCGAAACTGGCCGGAGAAGTTGCCTGCAGAGAGGGTCTGGTGGGGGGGTGTCCTCTCACGATTGTGAGACCGGGTATCGTATATGGTCCCGGAGACCAGAATCTTCTCAAGGCGTTTCAGCTGGTTCGCCGGGGGATTCTACCGCTCAGGATGGGTGATCAGTGCCTCAGCCTGATACATGCCGATGACCTGGCAGATCTGATCGAACGCGCCGGAAGGCTCGATATCGCCGCCGGTAGAACCTATATGGCAAGCGATCAGACCTATTGCTGGACCGCAGATATGGCACGCCAGATCGCATCAGCGCTTGATCGACGGGTGATCCTGGTGCCGATCCCCGACATGCTGCTCTGGGCAGTGGTCGGAGTGAACTGGTTCCTGCGCAAGATGGGGGCGGGATCGGCGATTCTCACCAGAACGAGGATGAAGGACTTCGCGGAACGCTACTGGACGTGCGATAGCGCCAGGGCCCGGCGCGAACTCGAATGGAGTCCGGCCCGGACCCAGGAGGAAGGAATCAGGGACACTGCCGACTGGTATCAAAGGATGGGCTGGCTCTAATCCATATTCCCGGCGGTACGGATCTTGCGATAGTAATGGTCAGAGATGTCAATATTGTCTGAAAGTTCAGTGTCGAGCCGGGTCGGCCCCCGATTATACGCCAGAGCCGCCATCCGGTAGTCACCACCGTAGCGGTCGAGCAGTTTCCTGAAATATTCCGAACCGAGACGGATGTTCCGTTCCGGACTGTACAGTTGCCAGAAGGTCTCGATCGTGGGATCGAGTTCCAGGGCGGTGCTGAAACGCACCTGCATGAGTCCGTAGGCATCCTTGTCGCTCACGGCATTCTGATTGAATGAACTCTCCACCTGCATCAGCCCCACCATGAATTCCAGGTCGAGGTCATGTTCTCTGCTGACCTCGGCAAGGATCTCCAGATACCGGTAGGGAATATTATATCTTCTGATGAGATCAAGGTGGGAGACAGCCGTAGTTGCCCACGCCTGATGGTGTGCCACGATCTCAGTCTGCGTTTTCGACAGCTTGCGCAGACGATCGATTTCCTGTTGCTGGAGAACGAGAACCGAGACCAGGACGGCCACCCCGATGAAGACGATCGACCGCATGATGGACGGCCGATCTATCTGTTTATATCTCATCGTACTCAAACCACCTCGCCAGTTATAGCAAGGGCCGATCGCGGGCTCTTGATTGAACCCGGTCGGCCCCGACTTTGACAGTATTAAGGTAACGGGGGAATCTGACACTCATGAGTGTTCAATCTGACACTCATCAGTGTGTCATGAGTAGTAGTTGTTACAGGTATTCAGTCCTGTTCAGTTATAAAAACATTCCGACGAATCTTTTACAATTCACGCTCGTTCGTACCGGGAAGCCTTTCCGGTGTCCCAGAATCACCTGAATTGTCGTTGTTATCCCGCTGTAGATACAGTACGAAGGTAGTGATCACTTTCACTGACCAAAAGGACAATTCTACCTGCTCATCTGACGAACCGCGGAGGAATCCGGATGAAGAAAGCACTCTCCACTCTGATCGTTCTGCTCATCCTTCCCATATGCGCACAGGCACAGACGATCGAGCCGTTCGAATGGTACCCGGATGGGACATACGACACCTCGATCCCCACGCCATGGGACTTCCTCGGTTACCAGATCGGTGATGATTACACCTGGCACCATGAGATGAAGGCCTACATGGAGGCGGTGGCCGAAGCCAGTGATCGGGTCACGATCCGCTCATTCGGGAAGACCTATGAAGGACGTGACCTGCTTCTGCTCACGATCTCGACACCGCAGAACCTCGCAAGAGTGGAGGAGATCCGCCGGGACATGGCGACCCTCGCCGATCCGCGGGGAGTTCAGAACAGCAGTCTGGAATCGATCATCGAGAACAGCCCGGCTGTGGCCTGGCTCACCTACAACGTCCACGGCAGTGAATCCGCGGGTACGGAAGCCGCAATCCTGACCGTCTATCAACTGGCGGCCGGGACCGACCAGGTGACGAGGAACATCCTGGATGAACTGGTGGTGATGGTCGCTCCCCTGCTCAACCCCGATGGACGCGACCGGGTTGTGGCCAGTTACAAGAAACGGAGTGGCTCGAATCCTGACGCCACTCCCGAATCGTGGGAACATGGCTCCGACTGGCCCGGCGGACGCACCAATCACTTCATGTTCGATCTCAATCGCGACTGGGCGTGGCAGACCCAGATCGAGATACAGGCGATCGTATCCGAGCTCCTGCGGTGGAATCCGGTGGTGCACGTCGATTTCCACGAGATGGGAGGCGACTCCTACTTCTTCTTCCCGGCCGCAACTCCCGTGCATGACGCGTTCCCGGATGTCGTGATGAAGTGGCAGAAGTACTACGGAGAGGGGAACGCGGCGGCTTTCGACCATTATGGATGGCCCTACTACACCAAAGTGGGATTCGACATGTATTACCCTGCCTTCGGTGATTCGTGGCCGAGCATGATGGGTTCGATAGGCATGACATATGAGCAGGGTGGCGGTGGAGGGGTCGCCATCGCACTGGAACGGGACGACGGAACCGTACATACGCTCAGGCAGAGAGCACACGGGCACTTCACCACCTCGATCGCCACGCTCCGCACGACCGCAGAAAAGCGGCAGGAACGGCTCCAGGATTTCCTGGCGTTCTTCAGGCATGCCATCAGCCTTGGAGATGCAGAGGTGAAATCATATGCGTTCGTTCCTGCGAAGGATCCCTACAATGCCGATCGGCTGGTGGATCTTCTGGTACGGAACGGGCTCGAGGTGAGTTCGGCCACAGAATCTTTCCGCGCCAGGGTGGCAGGCGGCTATGGCGTCTACCCGGAAGAATCCACGATCGATTTCCCTGCCGGAACCTACCTGGTGGAGGCGGGACAGCCCAGGGGGGTCGCCGTCCAGGTACTCCTCGAGGTCCAACCGACGCTGGAAGACACCAGTTTCTATGATCTTTCAGGATGGGCACTGCCGCTGGTGTACAATGTAGAAGCGTACACTCTCTCAGAGGTCCCTGGAGTCGATCGGACCCCGGTGACCGGCCTGCCCACACGTGCTGGTGGTATTGAAGGTGGTCGGGCGGAATACGCCTGGGCCATACCCTATGACGGCGCGTCAGCGCTTCTGGCAGCGCTCCATCTGCTCAATCGCGACATCAGAGTGAATTCGGCGGGGGAATCGTTTACCGTCGGCGGTCGCGAATACCCGGCGGGGACCTTCGTGATACCGCTCTACCGTAATCCGGATAATCTGCAGGAAATCATCGCAGAGATCGTCGCCGAGCATGGAGTGGCCGCCTATCCCCTGAATACCGGCCTCGTGGAAGAGGGAACCGATCTGGGTGCGGGACTCTATCGGCAGCTGAAAAAGCCGCGGGTGGCGGTCCTGGCAGGCGAATCGGCCGGCGGCTCATTCGGGCAGGCGTGGCACTTCTTCGACCAGCGATACCCGTGGTTCGACTATACCAATATTGATGCCTCACGGCTTGGTCGCACGGATCTGAGTGATTACAACGCCATCATCCTCTCTGGTTCATTGAACGAGCAGGAAACAGCTGCGGTGACTACGTGGCTGCAGGGCGGAGGTGTTCTCCTGGCATGGGGGGGCGGTGCCCGCACCGCAAGCACGATGGCCGGTGTCACGATGGCGGGAGGATCGGGTGGTGGTCGTGGTGGTGGCCAGATGGGCGGCGGTCAGCCGGGTGGAGGAGCACCGGGCAGCGGTGCGGCAGGTGGTGGGAGGCCGCAGGATTCGGACGAAGAGGATCAACTGGCGATCAATGCCCGCCGGACACTGGCTGAGCGTGAACAGGAGTCGAAATTACGCCGCACTCCAGGCGGAATGTATGGGATCGTGCTCGACCCTGACCACTGGCTCGCCTTCGGCATGCCGGAACGGATGGGGATCCTCAAGCGGGGTGGTACGAGTTTCGATATCGCCGAACGGGGTGTGAACGTGGGCGTGTTCATGCCGGAACCGCTGCTGTGCGGTTACGCCGCACCCGATTTTGCCGAAGGGCTCTCGACCCAGGCCTGGCTGATCGTGGGAAACGTCGGCCGGGGCAAGGTCGTGCTCTTCGCTGATGACCCACTCTGGAGAATGTTCATCGAAGGAGAGCACCAGTTCGTGCTGAACGCGCTGATCCTGGGTCCCGGCTACTGAGTCCGGGGAAATAGCCATCTGAGACGAGTCATTCGACTGGAGATCGAGAAAGGCGAGGATCGACGCGGAGACGTACGGGTCCGTACGTCGCACAAGGAGATCTGAAGCCTGACGATGAGATACAGTTGAAGGGCCGGTTCAGACGGCTATTCGGGGGGGATGCGGCGATACTTCGCCAACTCCCCGGTATTGAGTACCCTGAATTCCACCCGGCGATTCAGGGTGCGCCCCGTGTCGGTATCATTTGCCGTATAGGGCTTTGATTCCCCGTATCCGACAACAGTGAACTGGCTCAGAGAGAGTTCGGGGATATTCTCCAGCAGCCAGTTGAGTACCGCTTGAGCCCGTACCCTGCTCAGCTGCTGGTTGTACGTGGCTGATCCAACGTCATCAGTGTGGCCGCCGATCTCGATCCTCAGCTCATTATATCTGGCCAGAATGAGACCGACCTCTTCCAGTGTCTGGAACGATTCAGGTTTGATGTTCGTCGTGTTGTAATCGAAGTAGATGGTGTTCAGCGTGAGGAGGCCTCTGGTGATCAGCTCGGCCTCCATACCGTAAAGACCCCGCCCCTCGGCGGTGACCGGGATCCCCTGCGGGGTGTTCGGTTCCACGTCGATCCCGTCGGGTACACCATCATCATCGGAGTCAACGGCTCTGCCGGAACTGTCGACCGAAGCGCCGCTCGGGGTACCCGGCTCCTGGTCGATTCCGTCGGGAACGCCGTCACCATCACTGTCGACCGCGCGTCCATCACTGTCGACACGCACGCCGGCGGGTGTCTGCGGTTCCTGATCGATACCATCGGGAACCCCGTCACTGTCGCCGTCGAGCGCCTTTCCCTCACTGTCGACCAGGGCACCCTGCGGTGTGTCGGGCTCCAGATCGACCGCATCGGGTACGCCGTCACCATCGCTGTCGGTAACGACAGCCTCTGTTCCTGCAGGTTCCTCTGTCCGGCGTCGGGTACGGGGATGTTCCGGTTTCTCTCTCGGAGTCCGGGGAGGCTTCTCTGCCTGTTCGGGACGATCCATGCCGCCGAAAACAGCTTCAAGGCTCACATAGATCATCCAGCTTCCGGAGCCGTTCATCTCATCGAGCCGGTATTTGGCAAGGCTCGTCAGGTATCCACCCCTGACATTGAGCCAGGGGAGGGCACGGAATAGGGCGCCCGTACTGGCGGCGATGTAATCGTCACTGATCTCATTGCCCTGCGCCAGTTCAGGTCGGGCGAGGATCTCCGCCTCAAGTCCAATCCTGTCGATCGGCCACCAGGTGAAGCCGAGTCCGAGCAGGGCGTGGTTGGGGATATTAACCGGCGTATCCTCTGTGATGATCACGGCCTCGACCATCCGGAAATCGATAGAGCCTTTGCGGAGTCCCTGCATCATGCCGAGAGAGATATCAAAGGTGTCCCGAGCATAGGCGACATTATGTCCAGACAGCGCTGTCCCCGCGACCCCGGGTGTCAGGGACGCGTTGAATGCAAAGTGGAACGCTCTCTCCGGGCGACCGGGCAACCCGAATGTCAGGCTGATCGGCCCGACAGAATATCCGGTAGTGCCGCCGGTGAATCCGAACAGATTAGAACTGGTAGCAGTCGAATACCCGCTCACGACGACACTCATCTGGATGTTGTCGGACAGGCCGTATGACAGGCCCAATGCGCCCAGACCGGTGTTTTCGGTGCTGTCCCTGTTCAAAGTGGAAAAGATGCCGACGGCGAATGCCCCGCGCGGCAGTGTCTCTCCTGATGGTGTGAGGAGTCCACCGCGGAGGCCGGTGGGATGCGCGGTCTGAGCCTCACAGAGCGGACCAGCACAGAGCGCGAACAGGGTGGCACTTAAAAAACAGAAGGAGCGCACAGAGTGAATTTTTTTAAGAGATTGCAGCAACAGAGCACCTACATCAACATCAGTTGCAGTTTGGTATCAAGTGATCTTTCCAGATAATCAAAATCGAACGGTTTATTGATGTAATCGAAGGCTCCGAGTTCGAGGGCGTGTCGTGCCACATCTTCCTCCCGAAAGGCTGTGATCATTATCACACCGATCGATTCATCGAATTCCTTGACTGTCTTCAGGACCTCGATCCCATCCATTTTAGGCAGGTAGATGTCAAGCAGGATCAGGTGGGGCCGCTCCCGCTTGGCGGCCTCAACGGCCTCAAGACCATCGTAGGCGGCAAAGACCTTGTGATCCTTGTCCTCAAGGAATGCAGTCAGGACATCAACGATAGCGATCTCATCATCAACAACCAGAATTCTTGCCATTGTATGTCCCCGGGCTGGCGATGTACGGCAATCATTGATGGTATAACGTGATTTCCGAACGGCGGCAACCCCGTTTAACAGATAACCCCCGGGGTTGCTCGCCCCGGGGGCTTACAGCCAATATGGTGCCGAAGGAGGGATTTGAACCCACACGAGCTTTCGCCCACTGCGTCCTGAACGCAGCGTGTCTACCAATTCCACCACTTCGGCAGTAATCACCGGTCCACATGTACGATGTGGAGCATTGGGAAATTATCTGTCAGATGCCCCTACGTCAAGATTCCCTGTCGTGTAATGGTCAGACCTTTATATCATTGGTGGTATGGCTGAGCGTCAAGTAGCAACAAATAAACGGGCTCGACGGGACTACGAGATCCTCGAAACGTTCGAAGCAGGTATCGTTCTGCAGGGGACAGAAGTGAAAAGTCTCAGGATGGGCCGGGCGGACCTCACTGGCAGCTATGCCCGTATCGAGGGCGGTGAGATCTGGCTCTTCGACTGCCACATCCCGCCGTATGAGCAGGGAGGATACGCAAATCATGAACCGAAGCGGTCGCGGAAACTGCTCCTCCACCGCGCGGAGATCCGACGACTCATCGGTAAAACGTCCCGGGGTGGTGTAACGCTCATACCACTGAAGATCTACTTCAGCGGGGGGTACGTCAAAGCATTGATCGCTCTTGCCCGCGGACGGAAAAAGGGAGACAAGCGCCGGGTGATCGATGATGATGAGGCGCGGCGCGAGATGCGGCAGGCAACAGAACGTGACCGGGAATAAGGAACAACAAGGGGTACACGATCGTTTCAAATTCAGGATGATCAGACAGAACATGACAGAGAGAACAACGTTCAGATCGATCCGGGTGGGAGCCGCCATGATGGCGATCGTGGCGTCCGTTGCGTTCGTGCCCTCCCATGCCGGCGCTCAGGGCACCCGGGATGTGCCCCGGCAGATCCAGGACGGGGATGAGGCTGCACGCGGGGTGCCGATGGCGGTCATCGCGCGAAACGGCATGCCAACGCAGGACCGGCTGCGCGGGGTCTACATGGAGGGAGGAGAACTCTACCTCAGACTCTATGACCTCGGTTTGTATCTGGGTGCTCGCGACCAGTGGGATATCAAGAACAAATACGTGCTCACGATCGATAGCCGACAACTGCGATTCACTATTGGTTCACCGGTTGTAATCATTGACAAACAGTCCGATCAGGCCGTGAACCTGCCCCATCCGGTCGTGCTTCACAGGGGAGATTTCTACGCTCCGGCTGCGGGGATCGCGTCACTGCTTACCAGGTTCACGGGAAGAAACTGCGAGTACGTGCAGGAACAGGAGTGGCTGAATTACGGCGGTACCGGTCTTAATGTCCTCGGGATCAGCATGACACACCACCAGGACCAGGGGACCGAGGTGGAGATCCTCACAACCGAACCGATCGCCTACGAACATTTCTCTGAAGCTGAAAGCTGGCTCTACCTGACGATGACCGGTGCCCGCGCCGATGTAGCGGCGCTCAAGCGAACCCGGGGTGTGGGATTAGTGAGGCGCGTGGAAGTCCTCGAGCTCAGAGACGACGTCCTGCAGATCGGATTCCTTCTCTCCCGCCGCTACAAGGAGATACCCGACTTCTATCAAACAGGGAACGGGATACTCTTCGTGCTCAGGAATGCCGCCGCGGGTGAGCCGGTGGATGCTTCCTCCGACCGCATCACCGCCCCGCGCAGAGGAGGGATCCAGACGGTGATCATCGATCCCGGGCATGGCGGGAAAGACCCCGGAAGCGTTGGAGGGACCGGTCTTCTGGAGAAAGACGTGGTCCTCGATATCGCCCTGCGTCTTCGTGAACTCCTCCAGCAGGATCCACGGACCGCTGACATAAACATCATCATGACCCGTGAGGATGACACCTTCGTCCCCCTGCCTGACCGCTTCAGAAATGCAAATCAGAGTAAGGGTGATCTGTTCATCAGTATCCACACAAATTCGTGGCACGATCCCTCGGTCAGCGGGTTCATGACATTTTTCCTCGCTGAAGCCAAGAATGATGAAGCGCGCCAGATGGCACAGCTCGAGAACTCGGTCCTGAAATATGAAGACACCAACCCGGCGCTCTCCATCGATGCCGGTGAGCCGATGCTGGCAGGGATCCTCGGTGAGCTGATCAGTACGAAATATCTCGAGGAGAGCCAGGTCCTGGCAGCGACTGTACAGGATGAACTGACCGGCCGGATCAGGCATCAGGTCATGCCCCGCTTTGTCGACCAGGCTCCTTTCCTGGTGCTCAACGGGGCCAGCATGCCCAGTGTTCTGGTGGAGACCGCCTTCATCTCCAATCGGGCCGAGGAGAATTTTCTGAGACAGAACAGCTTCAAAAACAGGGTCGCGGAGGCTCTGCATGAGGCTATTATTGTGTATAGAGGCCGGGTAGAAGTGCCCCCGAATTGAGAGGCCGGCCACTCCCTTACACTCGTTACTCCACCGGAACCGGATGAATCAGACGCATATCCGCAATTTCTGCATCGTGGCGCATATCGACCACGGGAAGTCCACCCTCGCGGATCGGCTTCTGGAGGAGACCGGTACCCTTGAACGGCTCGGCAAGGTCGATCAGGTCCTCGATGACATGGACCTGGAGCGGGAACGGGGCATCACGATCAAGATGCACCCCGTCAGGATGCACCACACCGCGCCGGACGGCACAGAGTACATCCTCAATCTGATCGACACACCGGGACATGTCGACTTCACCTACGAAGTCAGCCGGTCACTTGCGGCCTGCGAAGGCGCCGTGCTGGTCGTCGACGCGAGCCAGGGGATCGAGGCCCAGACCCTCAGCAACCTCTACCTGGCCCTCGAGTACGACCTGGAGATCATCCCTGTCCTGAACAAGATCGATCTGCCGAGTGCCCGGGTTGATTCCGTAACGGAGGACCTGATCGATCTTCTCGGTGTTGATCCCGATGAAATCATTGCGGTTTCGGCCAAAGAGGGTACGAACGTCCAGGCGGTGCTCGAGGCCATCGTTGATCGGATAACTCCTCCCTCGGGCGATCCGGAGGCCCCTGCCCGCGCGCTGATCTTCGATTCGATCTTCGACACCTACCGGGGGGCCATTCCCTATCTGCGGGTCGTGGACGGGGAATTCAGGAAGGGGCAGCGGATACATCTGCTCGGGTCGGGTAAGAAGGCGGAGGTGGACGAAGTGGGTGTTCTGCGCCTCGGCAAGGAGAAGGTCGATGTTCTCCGGGCCGGTGAGGTCGGGTACCTCATCGCTTCGATCAAGACCATCCGGGATGCCCGGGTGGGCGATACGATCGCCGACGCGGATCATCCTCACGTCGAGCCCCTGCCCGGGTACAAGCAGGTGAAATCGATGGTTTTCAGCGGACTATATCCGATGGACAGTGAGGACCATCAGAACCTCAGTGACGCTCTCGAGCGTCTCAAGCTGAATGACGCGGCACTCACCTACGAAGCCGAATCGAGCGCGGCGCTCGGTTTCGGATTCTGGTGCGGATTCCTCGGTCTTCTGCATATGGAGATCGTGCAGGAACGGCTCTCGCGGGAACACGGGCTCGCTATCATCGCCACGATACCGAGTGTGGAGTTCCGGGTCCATACGACCAATGGAGAGATTCTGCCGGTTGACAATCCGGCCCATCTCCCGCCACCCCAGGAGATCGACTACATCGAAGAGCCGTACGTGAAAGCTCTCATCGCCACACCGCAGGCATACATCGGGAACATGATGACGCTCTGCCAGGACCGGCGGGGAGATTACCAGAGTATGGAGTATATGGGGGGCGACAGGGTTCTGATCTCCTTCGATCTTCCCCTGGCAGAGATCGTTTTCGACTTCTACGACCGCATGAAATCGGTGAGTCGGGGGTACGCCAGCCTCGATTACGAATTCGACAATTGGCGAAGGAACTCGGTCCAGAAACTCGACATCATGCTTAATGGTGAACCGGTCGACACCCTGAGCATGATCGTGCACGCCGACAAGGCCTACGAGTGGGGCCGCAAGCTCACCCAGCGTCTCAAAAAACTCATCCCGCGACAACAGTTCTCGGTCGCTGTCCAGGCGGCGATAGGCAACAAGATCATCGCGCGTGAGACAGTGAGTGCCTTCCGGAAGCATGTCACGGCCAAGTGCTACGGCGGTGATATCACGAGAAAGCGGAAGCTTCTCGAACGGCAGAAGGAAGGGAAGAAACGGATGAAGATGGTCGGGAGCGTCGAGATCCCACAGGAAGCGTTCCTGGCCTTCCTTTCGATGAACGATGAGGATTGAGGGTGAGGAGATCCGCCGATCGGGAGGATCTGACCCCTGCTGAAATCGAACAGGAAGTCAACCCCGACGTTGAATATGTAGACCATTCCGGAGATACCCGCCGCCGGTCGGTTGTGCGTGAAACGGTCGAACTGATCGTATTCGCCGTTATTATCGCCCTCGTGCTCCGCGCTTTCGTGATCCAGGCCTTCCGGATCCCTTCCAGCTCGATGGAGGACACACTGCTGGTGGGGGATTTCATCCTGGTCGACAAGGTCACCTTCGGCCCGAGGATCGATTTCGGTCCTCTTGATGGACGTCTTCCCGGCCTGCGGAAACCGAGAACCGGCGATGTCATCGTATTCCGCTACCCGCTCGATACCACCAAAGATTTCGTCAAGCGGCTCATCGCCGGCCCCGGACAGACGGTGAGGATCGAGGATCGGAACGTCTATGTAGATGATACGCTTGTTCCGGAACCGGAGACATTGAAGCATGGCGATCCCCGCGTCCTGCCCGGGTCATATTCGAATCGGGATAACTTCGGCCCGGTCACGGTCCCCGAGGGGCACTATTTCTTCATGGGGGACAACCGGGAGAACAGCAAGGACAGCCGCGAATGGGGGTTCGTGCCCGAGGAAAACATCAAAGGGAAGGCGACGATCGTGTACCTCTCCTGGAATCCGGATCCATCCATCAAATGGTTCGACCTGATCAGCAAGATCCGATGGGGACATCTTTTCCGAAGGGTACGTTAGGAGCGTTTCTCCAACATGCTCCCGAATCCGCCGAGTGGGATGTTTATGAAATAATACTCGGCGGCTGCGGTGGAGACGGATTTCCCGATGATGGTGTGTACCGCTCCGGCGGCGGCGGAGTCTTGATGGCAGGCTCGGCGGCCAGACCGGAAAGATCGCGATACGCGCACGCCACAGAGGCAAAGGTGAGTGGTATCGTCACCAGTACCCCGATGCCGAAACAGAGAAGGCCCCCGATATTCAGCACGATCAATACCAGCGCGAACAGAGTGAATTCCAGGATGTTCCCTGCCGTCAGGTGACGGCTGGCCTCCATTGCCTCCCAGAAATCAAATCCGCGATCGACGATGAAGATGAACGTAAAAAGATAGATCCCCCAGATGATCAGTCCGGGAACGAAACAGAGGACGAAGCCCACTGCGAGGAACATCGACAGGATCAGGTGGGCCAGCGTGATCGGCACGTATTTCTGAAACGCCTGAAAGATGTCCCCCATGAGGGGATTATCCCCGCCGCGCATGTGATTGACGGTCATGAGGAAAAAGCCCGCCGTAATGGGGCCCATCAGCGCAAGAAAGACGATCCCGTGGATTCGGGATGAAATGATGATGGCGGCGAGATATATCAATCCCGCGATTATATAACCGGGAAGCTCATCCCTGATCAGGTTCCATCCATCCCGGACCCAGCGACCGAGATCGAATTCCTTCTCCGGCGTCTCAGGAGGCGGGTTATCGAGGGGAGGGTCGGACTCTGACCCCGGCATACTCCGATCCTCTCTCTCCGGAGGCACACCTTCCCTGCCCGGGAGATTGTAATACGAATCGTCGTGTCGCCAGTTTTCGTCCGGCTGGTTATCAGGCATTTCCACCTCACCTCATGATTCAGGGCCTTACACTATACGTAATTAGTTCCCCTAATGTTGCAAAGCCGGCTTTTTCAGTGGCAGGTACCGTTGCAGTGTGGATAATAACATGTGTACTCGCAACCCGCACATGGAGGTTCCAGTGAGACTGCCCGATGACCTGGTGCATGACAACGAGAGCAGGATCCTCTTTGCGGTACTTGACGGGCTGGGTGGAACCACCGATCCCTCCCGGGGGCTCACCGAACTCCAGGCAGCGCGTACCCCCGTTCTGGACGCACTGGCTGCGCGAAGTGATACGGGGTTGATCGTGCCGGTACTGCCGGGTATCACGCCGGGGAGCGGGCCGGGTCATTTCGCTCTCTTCGGATACGATCCAGAGGAGAACAATATCGGTCGCGGGGTACTGGAAGCGGCCGGGATCGATTTCCCCCTCCAGGAGGGCGATATCGCCATCCGCGTGAACTTCGCAACCGTCGATGGTGAGGGCAGGATCATCGATCGACGCGCCGGAAGGATACCGACCGAAGAATGCGAACGGTTGTGCGAGATCGTGTCAACCGCGGTGAGCATCCCCGGTGTAGAATTCTTCATCAGACCGGTCAAGGAGCATCGGGCGGCAATCGTCCTGCGCGCCCCCGGAGAGGGGCTTGAGGAGGGTGTAGCAGACACCGATCCGCAGGTTGCCGGAGCGTTTCCGCTCGAACCGGTGGCAGATCATCCCGGAGCTGAAAAAGTCGCGTTGCTTCTGCGTGAATTCCTCATCCAGGCCTCCGGACCACTGGCCGGGGCGGGTACACCCGCCTACTTCCCCCTGCTGAGAGGGATTGCGAAATACCGGGTCTACCCCTCCATGCGCGAACGTTTCGGCCTGAGAGCGCTCGCTGTCGCCACCTACCCGATGTACAAGGGGATCAGCCGGCTTCTCGGTATGGATGTGCATGAGGGGGCCAGGAACCTCGAAGAGCAGCTCGAAGCAGTCAGATCGGGGTGGGATGACCACGATTTCTTCTTCCTGCACTACAAGGCTCCCGACGCACGGGGTGAGGATGGAGATTTCGACGCCAAGGTAGCCGCGATCGAGGATGTGGACACGGCATTGACAGGCTTTCTGGCCCTGGAACCTGATGTTGTCGTGGTAACGGGTGACCACTCGACACCGGCCCTGATGGGCGAGCACTCCTGGCATTCCGTACCGGTCATCCTCTCATCTCCGGTTGCGCGTCACAGCGGCATGGACCGTTTCGACGAGATCACCTGCGCCCGGCAGGGCACCCTCGGCACCTTCCCCGCCCGGCATCTCATGGGGCTGGTTCTGGGGCACGCGGGGAGGCTCAACAAGTTCGGCGCCTGAACCTCGGGTGTTTTCCTGTGCCACTGGTACCGCTTACCACTGATACCACTTTCCACTGGTACCGTTGAAACCACTCCACCTCCCGCAGGTTGTCGGTAGTACACTGCAGATTTACCAATATGTACAATTCTTACAAAACGTACATATCATGGCCTTGACGGTTTTCATGGACTGGAGGAGAACCATGCTTCGAATAGCTGCCTCAGAGGCACGCCGGGGATTCGCCGAACTGATCAACCGGGCGGGATACGCTGGAGAACGGGTCATTCTCGAGAAACACGGACGCGAAGTCGCCGCCGTGGTCCCGATCGTGGACCTGATCATGCTCGAACTTCTGGAGAACCAGTTAGACATTGCCGATACCCGGACATCCATTACCGAAGCTCTGAAACAGGGTACGACCTCCCTCGATGACCTGCGGGCAGAGCTGGGGCTGGGATAGCCTGATCCAGAGTTGAACCCGGCAGGGTCCTGGAGGCAGATTTATATAAACACTCCATTTCCTCACCCGGTACAAGAAGACGTATGAATGTGAACTCCGATCAGATAAGCGATGAGAGGCTCTTCATCCGGTATTCCGAGGGTGATGGAGAAGCGTTCAGGATCCTGATGGCTCGGTATGCCATACGCTTGCTGCACTTCTGCCGGGGATTCGTAGAAACCGAGGAAGAAGCTGAGGACCTGGTTCAGGAGACCTTCCTGCGGGCGATCAGATCAGCGCCAACGTACCGGGCGACAGCCCGGTTCTCGACTTGGATCTATACCATCGCCAGGAACCTCGCATTCGATCGGATGAAGTCGGTTCGAAAGCGGACCAATCTCTGGAAGGGTAGAGAGGAGAGTATCACTGAATCCACCATGGGGGTCTCTCCTGAGGCGCCTGATATCTTCGAATCGGGGATATTCAAAGAATCATTGAAAGCGGCGCTGGAGGTGCTGACACCGCTGGAGGCGGAGACCATCCAGCTGACGTTCTTCGCTGAATGGACGACCGGGCAGATAGCGGAACTGCAGCGGTGCTCGCGTACAACAATCCGAACCCGGCGATTCCAGGCGCTCGAGAAGATCCGGCGGGTGATGCTCAAGACGGATACAGCAGATATGAACGAACAGGATGGGATGAAGCGGCATGGATAATCAGAATAACACGGAATGCAGTGAGATACGTCTCTGGTTGGTGGATCACAGCCACGGCCGTTCAGGGCGATGGCGGGGAAGGATCGATCGCCATCTCTCCGGATGCGGGGAGTGTCGGGAGTGGGCCGGATTCATCCGTGCGGTGGAGGATGAATACCTGGCGAATGAACCTGGCGCCCGTCTCGGCTTCGAAAATCGACTGGAGATTGTTGCCGGAGAGGCGGAATCGAGAGTCGTTCCGGGCCGCTTCCAGCGGAGGTTCATAACCAGGTTTATCGCCGCTACTGTTGTCGGAATTACCCTGGCTGGAGGGTTTCTGCCGACGGTCCGGGAATCGCTTGTTTGGCTCGGGAACCTCCAACTCGTGGAACTCGCCATCGCAGGTCTCGGCGCCTCTGTGATACTCATCCTTTCGAGTCCACTCCTTTTCCATATATCCAGAAACCGGATTGAGGAATCATGATAAGGGATCACAACCCAGGTTCACTGTGGGGTCCGGGCCTCATTATCGTGGCCCTGTTGATGGTTGTCGCAGGCTACCTTGGCGGACCCGTTTTCGAGAAACAGGAGAAGGAACGACAAAAGGAAAGCGCCAATCAGGATGCAAGAGAAATTGGGAAGATCTGGAACATTCAGACCGCCATTCTGAAGCAGGAACTCCGGATGCTGGGTCCGCAGGAACTCAGGTTTGGTAATGGTTCCTCCAGTAGATTTGATCCGATATTCGATGAGAAGCTGGTACATCTGATCGGTTCCACTGTTGAAGCGACAACGAGTGAAATAGTCGAGCGATTCCCTGATCGCCGGTACATTGTCAGGGCCAGGCTCAGGTATTATGAATATGTAACTTCAAGAGTGCATGATATTGATCGACCAGAATGGAATTCAATGAGTCCCGGCCTTCCGGAAGAGGCCCTGAGAGATCCCGGGGCATTCCTCCCTTCGCTGGAATATGGAGCTACTTCTGTTGATCATATTGATTTCCTGATACCAGATGATCTGGAAGCCGATGAATTCCGCAAGGTATGGGATATTCTGAATACCAAATTCAGAGGTACTCCCCTGAATATCATCGATGTCGTCGGGAATGAGCAGCCGATCGGTATTCCCGCGAGCGTCAGGCTCATCTGCCATCTGGAATGGCAGGAACTCCCGGTCGGTGTACCCGGGATTACCGCCGCAATATTAAACCGGATCGGCCTGCTCGGTCTGATCCTGCTCCTGGTGTTACCACCCTTGTGGGTGTATCTCGATGCGAGAAAGAAGAGACTTCCGGCGCCTCTGTGGGGCCTGTTTGCCCTGCTGACAAGCGCGCTCGGAGCCCTGATTTATGCCCTGGTTACGCGTGAGGAGGGCCCAAACTGTCCTGAGTGTGGTGAACGGATCTCGACGCGATTCGTAGTGTGTCCATACTGTCAGACGGAACTGAAGGGCACCTGCTCGACGTGTGGTCAAACGGTCGGACTCAACTGGCACTACTGTCCTAGTTGCGCTACCGAGTTGTGACAGGAGTTCGGTGAGAAACAGCAGATATTTTATGGAAAGTACTAAACGTACAATTAGTACAATATAGAGCTTTCCTTACGAAAACACTGAGTGTGCTGGATATCATCAAATCAAGAGTATTAACTGCAATCATTCAGTGGGATTGCGCACCTTTGAACAAATGCTTACAAAGGTGCTATTACTTCAGACCCCGGTCCTGGATTCGATCCTGGGCGCCAACGTTGAGCCATTGCTGCCGAAAAGCCTCGGTGTAGGGCCATTCTAGTTTTCGCCCCAGTCCAACTTCCGATAAGACCCTTTCCAGAGAGATACTGAGGTCAGACTTTCTAAGATTTCCCAGGACTTTGAGTACTATTCCATCCGCCGAGCATATGAGATACTCCACGTCCTCCGTTAATAGAATGGTCAAAGACTCGGCCTCACCGGCATCGAGGCGCGCAAAATAGTCTTCATCGAAGCGTTTACGGAAGGCTTTCACTTCCTCGATAGTTGCCTGGCAGATTGTGATGAGACCATTGTCAATAAGGGGGTTAAGGTCGATGTAATGACGACCCTTCTCATCATCGTAGAACTGCGATTCAT
>JALGVQ010000322.1 GCA_025774615.1 bacterium | reverse complement strand
CCCGGGGATCGATGTATCCGGTATCCAGGTTCCGTTCTCCCCGGGGGGGATCCTCTTCCCAGTAGTCGAAGATCAGGAAGTGTTCCGCGGTCTGAACGGCCCATCCCGAGTGATGGAGGTACCAGATACTGGCTTCTCCGAAGGCCGGTGCCTCCTGAATATCCAGCCTCACCTCTCCGGTACGATCCGGAGTCGTGATTCCCGCGAGAATGATGAACGATGCCGCCAGCAGGTTGTTCATGGGATCCTCCGTACTTGACAGATAGTACGTATTTCAGGAGACAATGGGTGCCATGAAAGAACCTCGGAAATATCCGGTGTTGTCCCCGTTCGTCCTCATTCTCCTGACGATAGGGCTTCCCGCCTGTTCAGGGACCCCTGAGGGCATGGTGGTCATGGATGGCGTCCTCCACGTGATGAACACCACCGTACCGTTGGAACCCGATCTGCCCGTCTCCCTCGAACTCCAGGCGGTCATCGGATCCGCCGATGGTCCGGAGGAGTACCAGTTCGGTGACATCATGAGTATCGAGGTCGACGATGAAGGTCGGATATTCGTGATCGAATGGCATGAGGAGAGGATCCTGGTCTTCCATGCGGATGGCTCTTTCAGTCATTCCATCGGTCGACAGGGGCAGGGTCCGGGAGAATTGATGCGCCTGCAGAACGAGGGTCTCCGGCTCGGTCCCGCGGGCGACCTGTGGGTGGCGGATGAGGGGCGGGTCCAGTTCAGTATCTTCTCCCGGTCAGGGGACCACCTCCGTGACATCAGGACCGGCAGACGCCTGCCCATATACTTCGAACCGCTGGGGGAGGGGTTCATCGGGGTGATGGAGAGATACGTCCCGACCGGCAGCGATGTCGAGATACTGTATGAACACTATCTCAACAGGTTCTCCGCCGAAGGGGATTCGCTCTCCTCGATGGTGTCATCATCCATCCCGGTGAATCCCTACCGCATGGACACCCGTTCACTTGCCCGGGGTGTGCCGTGGATCGTGCTCGATGACAGGGAACGGATATGGCAGACCTTCCAGCGCCACGATGAGTACCAGATCTCGGTGTTCAATCTCGAAGGAGTCGTCGACCGGGTGGTTCGGAAGGAATTCGAACCGATCCGGAAATCAGAGTCAGAGCTGGACGAAGAACGTCAGATGTACCAGCGGATGATGGACCGGCTCGAACGGGAGACCGGGGGATTGCCGCCCGATTTCCAGTTCCCGGAGATCGACCCCCTTAAACCTACCATTGAATCGATCTACCACGACCCCCACGGTTACATCTGGGCTCAGGTCAATGTCACCGGATCTGATGCCTTGAACATCTTCGATATCTTCGACCTTGAGGGCCTGTTTGTCACCCGGTTCGTCTTCACCGATCACGAGCAGATCGATCGGCTGAAATTCGGGCGTGATCTGCTCTGCGTGCAATCGACTGATGATGCCGGGGTCCCGCAGATCCACGTATACAGGATCGACATCCCTGAATGCGACTGAACCCGCTCGCTGATCCAGATACTGAATGTAAGCAACACGGCCAATTGGAGGAGCCGGATGAAGAGAATCATTCTCCTCGTATCATTCCTGGTTGTGAATCCCGGATTCACGGCGACGGTCAGATCACAGAGCAACGTGGTTCCAGAAACGCGATCTGCCAGCGGACTCACGGTCGAATACGGCACCGGCAGTCTCGCCATCACCGACGAGAATATCTCACCTGAGAAGTACTCAGGCTCGCTTCCTTTTTTCGGAGTGCAGTGGGCACGCGATCACACCAGGAATCACTTCCGGCTCGGTCTGGAGGTGAGGGACTCCGACACCATCCGGAACTACAACGTTTCGACCAATATCATGCAGTTCGCGCTCTATCAGGCCTTCCTCTATCCCCTGTCGGATACCAGACTGTTCGGGCGGGATATGAGCCTCCTCGTGGGTCCCTCCACTGAGCTGTATATGCTTTTCAACTCGCAGGATATCGCGGTAGGGGCACTCGGTTTCGCTGAATCCGTGGCTGTTCTTGCCTCGATCGGCGTCCGGGCCGAACTGGTGATGCCACTCTCACACCGTCTCCAGTCCGAGGGTTCACTGCGGGCCGGGATCCTGTCGCTCGGTGCCCGGACGGTGGACGATGAGCGTAACGATGAGTCTCCCGGCAGCTTCCTGACCGTTCTGTCAGGAACCCATATCGTTTTTCGCCTGGGAGTACGATATGCGATCTCGGAAAAGTGGTCATTACGAGTGATGTATGCTTCGGATGTGACCAGGATCAGGCCGTGGCAGCCGCTCCTTTCTGCCAGCGATAGTCTGATCTTTGGTCTGACCTGGGGATTGTGAGATGAAGAGTCAGGCCGGACACGTCTTCGTCATCGGCCTGATGGTCATCCTGGCCGGTGCTCCCGCCTGCCAGAACCTGATAGTGACACAACCCGATTCAGATCTGAACACTGAAGACTTCGCTGCCGCCTGGAGCGCCATCGACGATGATTACGTCTATCTCGAGTTCAAGGGGATCGACTGGGATTTGATATATACCGAGTTCCTGC